>DASWAH010000240.1:0-8634 GCA_036391235.1 Streptosporangiaceae bacterium | reverse complement strand
GACGAAGCCGAGCAGATCCTGCGCGACTACCAGCAGGAACTCGAGCGAGCCTTCACCGAGACCCGGGAAGCGACCAGCAAGCCGAACGAGCCGGGCTCGGTCGTCCCGACCCCGGTGCGAGAAGCGCCGATCGATCACACGAGGACCCCGACCGCGATCTCGGCCGAGACCATCAAGCGGATCATCGACACCCAGCTCAACCTGCCGGAAGGCTTCACCCCGCATCCGCGGCTGGCCCCGCAGATCGCCCGCCGGGCCACGATGGTCGAGCACGACGAGATCGACTGGGCGACCGGCGAACTGCTGGCGTTCGGCGCGACGCTGATCGACGGCAACGCCGTCCGCCTGGTCGGCCAGGACAGCCGCCGCGGCACCTTCGGCCAGCGGCACACCACCTTGATGGACCGGCACACCGGCGAGGAGTACACCCCGCTGCGCAGGCTGAACAGCGACAACGCCAAGTTCCACGCCTACGACTCGCTGCTGTCGGAGTTCGCGGCGATGGGGTTCGAGTACGGCTACTCGGTGGCCAGGCCCGACGCCCTGGTCTGCTGGGAGGCCCAGTTCGGCGACTTCGCCAACGGAGCCCAGACGATCATGGACGAGTTCATCTCCTCGGGCGAGCAGAAGTGGGGCCAGCGGTCCCGCGTGGTGCTGCTGCTGCCGCACGGGTACGAAGGCCAGGGTCCCGACCACTCCTCGGCCCGGGTCGAGCGGTTCCTCACGCTGTGCGCCCAGGACAACATGACGGTGGCCATGCCGAGCACCCCGGCCAACTACTTCCACCTGCTCAGGTGGCATGTGCTGGCAGACCGGATCAAGCCGATGGTGGTGTTCACGCCCAAGTCCATGCTGCGGCTGAAGGCGGCAACGTCCGCGGTCGCGGATTTCACCGGCGGTTCGTTCCGCCCGGTGATCGGCGACCCCGGCGTCGGCGACCCGGGCCGGGTCAGGCGGGTGCTGCTGTGCACCGGCAAGCTCTACTACGACCTGGCCGAGAAGCGGACGGCAACCGGGCGCGACGACATCGCGATCCTGCGAGTCGAGCGGCTCTACCCGCTCGCAGCGGCCGAGATCGCGGCCGAGCTGGCCGCCTATCCCAACGCCGGCGAGCTGATCTGGGTTCAGGAGGAGCCGGTCAACATGGGTCCGTGGCCGTACCTGGCCATGCACCTGCCCGGTGCGCTCGGCCGCGGGCTGGGCGTGATCGCGTTGCCCGAGAGTTCGGCCCCGGCCCAGGGCTCGGCCAAGAAGCACGCCGCCGAGCACGGGGCGCTGGTCACCTCGGCGCTGAGCTGACCGGGACGTCCGGTGTACTTCACCGATCGCGGTATCGAGGAACTGGCCGAGCGGCGCGGCGAGGACGACGTGACGCTCGGCTGGCTGGCCGGGAAACTAACCGAGTTCGTGGACCTGCACCCCGAGCACGAGGCCGCGATCGAGCGACTCGCCACCTGGCTGGCCAGATCGGACGACGACGAGGAGTAACGCCGTCGTCTACCGCCGACGCTCGCTCCCGCCCCGTGCCTGCCCCGTGCCTGCCGATGCTCTCGCCGCGCGCCCCGTGCGTACAGGCCAGTTCCTGTCCCGCGCCCCCTCGCCAGTTCCCGCCACCGGCCCGTTCCCGCCGCGCATCACCCGCCCTGCGCGCTTTTGCTTGACGCGATATATCGCATATAGAATGTGGATGCCGGGGCGGCTAACCGTCGGGTCAGCGGGTCCGGCCAGAGGGGAGCGCGTTCGTGAGTCCGGTGTTCAGGCATGGCGGTCTGCGTCTGTACCTGCTCAAGCTCCTCGACGAGGCCCCGCGGCACGGCTATGACGTCATCAGGTTGCTACAGGACCGGTTCATGGGCGTCTACTCGCCCTCCCCCGGCACGATTTACCCGCGGCTGGCCAGGCTCGAGGAGGAAGGCCTGGTCACGCATGAGGTGATCGACGGCAAGAAGGTCTACAAGATCACTGACGCCGGCCGCGAGGAGTTGAACCGCCGGTTCGACGACCTGGCCGACCTGGAAGAGGAACTCACCGCCTCCGTCCGCGACATCGCCAGGGAACTGTCCCGCGACGTCCGGGAGACCGTACGCAGCCTGCGCGAGGAGTTCACCTGGGCCGTCCGCGAGGCCGGCCGGGCCGGCGGCGAGCGTCCGCCCGACGGCGAACGGGCCGGCGGCGCCGGACGCGCGGCCGGCCGGAGCTCGGCCGGGGCGAGCAACCAGGACGCCGCCGGCGATCAGGAAGCCGACGGCGCGGACGGGACCACCGATGACCGGGCCACGGCGGAGCGCGTGCGCGACCAGGCTCAGGCCGAGGCGGATCGCATCCAGGCCGAGGCCGACCGGGCGCAGGCCAGAGCCGACCAGGCCCAGGCGGCCGCCGACGAGGCCAGGGCCGCGGCCGAGCGCGCGCGCCACCGGGCTGAAGCGCCGGCCGAGACCGGCCAGGACCGCGAGCGGGCAGAGGCCGGCGCCGAGCAGGCTCGGCCCGACGCCGGCAGCGATCACGTGCAGGCAGGTGCCGAGCAGGCGAGCACTCGGCCCGGCCCCGGCGAAGGGCACGTGCACGCCGGCCGCGGCCAGGAGAGCGGATCGCCCTGGAGCGAGGCGGCCGCCGAGGATGAGCTGACCGCCGCTAAGCAGCCCGGCCATGAGCAGCCCGGCCATGAGCAGCCCGGCAGCAGCTCCGGCGGCGGTAGCAGCGCGGGCGGCGGCGCCAGTGACCGCAGCGAACGGGGCGGCGAGCCGCGCGGGCGGGGCTGGCGAGAGTGGGCGGAGTGGGCCGAGCGCCGGGACTGGCGGGACTGGGCAGCCTGGGCCGAGACACGAGACTGGCGCGAGTGGGCCGGCAACCAGCAGGACTGGAAGGAGCGGGCCGACCGGGCCAAGGCCAGTTCCCGCGAGTGGCGGGACTGGGCTAAGGCTAGCCAGCAGGACTGGAAGGAACGGGCCAAGGCGGGCCAGCAGGGCTGGACCGCGAGCCGGGCCCGGCGGGGCCGCCCGGAAAGCGAGCTCGCGGTCGACCTGGAGCGGCTGGCCGCCGCGTTCGCGCGCGAGCTGCGGGGCGTCGCCTGGCAGGCCGGGTCGCTCAGCGAGGGCGCGGTCGGCAACCTCGGCCGCATCCTCACCGACGCGCTGAACCGGATCAGATCCGAGGTCTTCGAGGCCACGGAAGAGGACGAAGACCAGCGGTGACCGGCCGGTCCCTGGCTGCCGTGCGCGTCGCGATCGGGCTCGCGCTCACGCAGCTGGCGCGGGGCGAACGCCGCACGGCAGCCGAAGGCGGGCGGTTCTCAGAGGGTGAAGACGACCTTGCCGAAGAGGTCGCCGCTGACCATGGCGGCGATGCCGTCCCTGGCCTGCGCCAGCGGCAGCGTCCGGTCGATCAGCGGCCGCACGCCGGTCTGCTCGCAGAACCTGATCAGCCGGGCGAGCTGATCACGGCTGCCCATCGTCGAGCCCGTCACCGAGAGCTGCAGGAAGAAGATCCTGGCCAGATCGGCCGGGGGCATCGCACCGCTGGTCGCGCCGGAGATTACCAGGCGGCCGCCTGGGCGCAGCGACTTGAGCGAGTGCGACCAGGTCGCCTCGCCAACGGTCTCCATCACTGCGTCGACCCGCTCGGGCAGCCGGGCACCGGACGGGAACGCCTGGTCGGCGCCGAGCATGAGCGCCCGCTCGCGCTTGTCCTCGCTCCGGCTGGTCGCCCACATCCGGTAACCAGCCACCGAGCCCAGCTTGATCAGCGCGGTCGCGACGCCGCCGCCGGCGCCCTGGACCAGGATCGTGCTGCCCGGCTGCAGGCCCGACTTGTCGAACAGCATCCGGTAGGCGGTCAGGTACGCGGTCGGCAGGCAGGCGGCGTCAGCGAACGAGAGTGCGGCCGGCTTGGGTATGAGGTTCCGGCGCGGCACCGCGACCCGCTCGGCGAAGGTGCCGTCGTAGCGCTCGGACAGCAGCGAGCGCCTGGGATCCAGGGTCTCGTCCTGGCCCGTAGCCGGGTCGCTGATCACGCCGTGCACGACGACCTCGTTCCCGTCGGCATCGACGCCGGCCGCGTCGCAGCCGAGGATCATCGGCAGCTGGTCGGCGGAGATGCCGACCCCGCGGAGCGTGAAGACGTCGTGATGATTGAGCGAGGCTGCCTTCACCGTCACCGTCGTCCAGCCCTCTGGCGGGTCGGGCTCGGCGTGCTCGCCGGTCTCCAGGGCGGACAGCGGGTCGTCGGGACTGAACCTGGCGGCGGTGACTGCGAACATGCATCGGACCCTAGCGCCTCACCTCGCCGCACCCGCGAGCGACATCGGCCGGACGCGGGGCACGATCACGCCGTAAAGCCGCGCTCGGGCTTATAGAGAACGACCACGCGGCCGCCCGCGGCTGTGAGATACTCCCGGCTAAGGCTGGCTCAGAACCCTGCCTCTAAGGACCGGCGTGAATCTGGCGTCATTTGCCGAACTTGCTGTGCGTCTGGTTAATTCTGGCGTTTGTGCCGCTGATACCGACCCGTTGCGCAGTTGTGAGGCGTTCCGCGAATTTGTGGCGGGACGCCCATTCTTGGCCGCTCCGGTGACGCCGCACGACCTGGGCCGGCTGCGGTTGCTGCGGACCGAACTGGGCGCCGTGTTCGCGGAGGCGGCCGCGGGCCACGGCACGTCGGCGGTGGCCCGGCTGAACGCCCTCCTGGCCGTGCACCCGGTACACCCGGAGATCGTCTCGCACGACGGCGAGCCCTATCACGTGCACCTCAGCGACGCCGGCTCGATGACCGACCGGTACACCGCGGCCTCGGTGATCAGCCTTGCCCTGCTGCTCAGCCAGCTCGGGCTGGAGCGTTTCGGCATCTGCACGATCGCATCGTGCGACCGCGTGTTCATCGACGGCAGTAGCAATAAGTCACGAAGGTACTGCTCTGAGCACGCGGCCGGACGCGGAAATGTCACCGCGCTGCTACTTGAGCGGCAAGCCGCGGCAGCGGGTCGTGACCGCTCGATCACGTCGGCGGCAAGTTAAGCAATCACAGCGGTAACGCTGCTTACACCTGGCCACTTAGCTCGCCAAATACCACTCACGTTACCGAACCGACACCTTCGGGCTTCTTCTCACCGCCCTTGATGATCATTACCATGAGGCCTACTTGCGGGCGTTAGCTTCGTGTCAACTGGACCGGAAAGAAGGTTCACCCATGGCGACAGACTCTGCCGTACCCACTACCGCCCCGGCAGACGTTGGCCTCAAACGAGAAATGGGGCTGATCGGCGCCACCTGGGCGGCGGAGACCTCGATCATCGGCTCGGGCTGGCTGTTTGCGTCCTGGAAGGCGGCGTACTCCACAGGAACCGGGTCCATCATCGCCTGGATCATCGCCGGCGTGGCGCTGATCGTGCTGGCCCTGGTGCACGCCGAACTGGGCGCTATGTACCCGGTCGCCGGAGGTACCGCACGATTCCCGCACTTTGCCTTCGGCAGCGTGGCCGGCGCGTCCTTCGGCTTCTTCTCCTGGGTGCAGGCCGTCACCGTGACGCCGATCGAGTGCTTCGCGGTCATGCAGTACGCCGCGTACTACTGGCACGGCCTGTTCAACGACAAGACCGGTGAGGTTACCGGGGCCGGGTTCATCTTCAGCATCATCCTGATGGCCCTGTTCACGGCGATCAACTTCCTGGGCATGCGCCTGTTCAGCAGGGTGAACAGCGCGATCACCTGGTGGAAGGTCGCGATCCCGGTCCTGACCATCATCATCTTGCTGTTCAAGATGCACCCGAGCAACTTCGGCTCGCACGGCGGCTGGGCTCCCTACGGAGCGAAGGCGCTGTTCGCGGCCATTCCCGGGGCCGGCATCGTGTTCGCCTACCTCGGCTTCGAGCAGGCTGACCAGCTCGCCGCCGAGATCAAGGAACCGCAGCGGAACCTGCCCAGGGCGATCATCTACGCGATGCTGCTCGGTACTGCGATCTACGTGATGCTGCAGGTCGTGTTCATCGGCGCGATCCAGCCGAGCCAGCTGTCCGGCGGCTGGGCCGCCCTGGCCAACCACAACGGCCTGATCAACGGCCCGGTGGCGTTCATCGCCGGTGCGGCCGGCCTGGCCTGGCTGGCGACCATCCTGCGGGTCGACGCGTTCATCTCGCCGTCCGGGACCGGCCTGATCTACCTGACCGCGACCTCGCGGGTCGGGTACGGCCTCGGCCGGAACCGGTACTACCCGCAGGTCTTCACCAGGGTCGACCGGAACGGCGTGCCGTGGATCAGCCTGATCCTGTCGTTCCTGCTCGGCCTGGTGTTCCTGTTGCCGTTCCCGAGCTGGAGCTCGCTGGTCGGCCTGGTCACCTCGGCCAGCGTGCTGATGTACGCCGGAGCACCGCTGTCCCTGGGCGCGCTCCGCCGCCAGATGCCGGACACGCCACGGCCGTACCGGCTGCCGGCCGGCAACGTGCTCGCGCCGGTCGCGTTCATCATCGCCAACCTGATCATCTACTGGTCGGGATTCGAGGTGATCTGGAAGCTCGGCGTCGTGCTGATCATCGGCTATGTCATCATCGGCGGGTTCATGGCGTTCGACTCGCAGCGGCCGCCGCTCGACTGGCGGTCGGCCCAGTGGCTGCCGGTGTACCTGCTCGGCATGGGCATCATCTCCTGGCTCGGCCAGTTCAGCGGCGGTGCGGTCAAGCCGCCGGTCAACACCAACACGATCCCGTTCGGCGTCGACATGATCGTGGTGGCCGTGTTCAGCCTGCTGATCTACTACTGGGCGATGGCGACCAGGCTGCCGCGCGAGGAAGTCCTGGTGCTGGTCGAGAAGCAGGCCGAGCAGGGCGCGCCGGACATGCCGACGCACTAGGCCCGAGCCGCACGGAACTGGCCCCCGCACTGGCCCCCGCCCGCACCGGGCGGGGGCCAGTTCCGTTACCGGCCCCGCCGCAGGGGCCAGTACCTGACCAGGACCCGGCCCTCGATCAGCTCGGGCGGTACCAGGCCGAAATGCGCGCTGTCCCGCGTCTGCGGGAGCTTGTTGTCCGAGTCCAGCCACCATCCGCCCGGTTCCTGCCAGGCCGCCCGCTTGACCAGCAGCATCTGCGGCTGCGCCGGATTGCGGGCGATCACGAGCTGACCAGGCTTGATCCGTGCGCCCCGCCAGGCCAGCAGCGAGTCACCGGGAAACAGGGCCGGCTCCATCGAGGACTCGGCCACCGCGACACGCCAGACCGGCCAGCGCACGTTTACCTCCTGATCGGCGGTCAAGGTGAAGTTGTAATGTCGGATCCCGAGATCCCATGATCCGACTGATCCGACCCGAGAGCCCACAGCACAGAGAGAAGGACACCATGAGGCGCCTGTCTCGAGCACTCCCGCCCAAGGTCACCGCGTACGCGCACTGTGACCTTCCGTGCGGCGTCTACGACCCGGCCCAGGCCAGGATCGAGGCCGAGTCCGTGAAGGCGATCTGCGAGAAGTACGCGCAGAACTCCGACGCCGAATTCCGCGCCCGGGCCATCCAGATTAAGGAAGAGCGGTCCGACCTGGTCAAGCACCACCTGTGGGTGCTGTGGACCGACTACTTCAAGCCGCCGCACTTCGAGAAGTACCCGCACCTGAACACGCTGTTCAACGAGGCCACCAAGATGGCCGGCGCGTCGGGCACCAAGGGCAGCACCGACCCGGCCGTGGCCGAGGCACTGCTCGGCAAGATCGAGGAGATCTCCAAGATCTTCTGGGAGACCAAGCAGGCCTGACGCCGGGCCTGTCAGGGCCAGGACGGACCGCCAGCACCGCGGGGTCCGGGGGGTTGCCCCCCGGGCCTCCACGGCGGTCCGTCCTGGCCCTTTTCCGCGTTCTGACGGGCCGCTGCAGATTCAGCCGAGTGGGACAGAACGACTACGGAGCGGTCCCGCGTGATAACCGTCGGTAGCGGACCTGTACTGTCTGGTGTCGTTAGCCGCGATCAGCACGATCGCCGCGACGCTCGGGGGAGACGCGACAGAGCTAGACGGGGGAGGTCGCCGCGCCCGCGGGAATGACCAGGCCGCCACATGGCGGCCGGCCACCCCGCGAGCCGTCGCGGCGAGTTGTCGTCGCATTGCGGCGGCCAGGATAGGTTGCACGTACAAGCCGCTATTTGCCGTGACGGAACAACGACACCGGTCGTTTCCAAAGGGGGCACAGGTGACCGAGCAGGGCATGAGTTCGTCCGTTAGCCAGACCCTGGCCGATGTACAGGGGCGGTCCGGCCGGACGAGCAGTCCCGGCGATCAGGGCGCCAGCGGGCGCGGAGTCGCGGCTCAGGTCAGGAGCAGAGTGCCCGAGCAGGACAGCCGTGACCAGGTCGCCATCAAGATGCCGGCCGACGGCGCCTACCTGTCGGTGCTGCGCACCGCGACCGCCGGGCTGGCCGCCCGGCTCGACTTCACCCTGGACGAGATCGAAGACATGCGCATCGCGGTCGACGAGGCCTGCGCCATGCTGCTCGGTCAGGCGATCCCGGGCAGCGACCTGGACTGCGCGTTCCTGCTCGGCCAGGACGCGATGACGGTCCGCGTCTCGGTACGGTGCCTGGCCCCGCAGGTCCCGGCCGAGGACACGTTCGCCTGGACCGTGCTCACCGCGCTGGCCGGCAGCGTCGACGCGCAGGCCGGCCCGG
>DASWAH010000239.1:0-7622 GCA_036391235.1 Streptosporangiaceae bacterium | reverse complement strand
CTGGTACCTGACCAGGCCGGGTTTTGCCTGGGGCGGAATGGGCGTCGCGGCCTGCTGGCACGGCGGTGCGCGGGGCCTGCTCGGCGCGCTGCTGCGGGCCGCGGCCACGCGCGGGGGCGAGCTGACGGCGATGCACGCGGGCCTGACCGACGCGGCCGTGTGGGCGTCGGCCGCGACGCTGGTCCAGGCGGCCGGCCTCATCGACGCCGGACGGGCCCAGGGGGCGGCCGGGGCGCTGCTCGGACTGCGGGTCAGGGCGGTGGCGGCGGCGGCGGCCGAGCGTGCCATCAGGCAGGCCGGGCATGCGCTGGGCCCCGCGCCGCTGGCGTTCGACGAAGACCACGCACGGCGCATGGCCGATCTGGAGATCTATGTCCGCCAGCATCACGCCGAGCGCGACCTGGCCCGTCTCGGTGAGATGGCCAGCGGCGAGACGGGACGCCGGGGTTGATCCGCCGGGTGGCGGTCATCGTCCCCGCAGCAAACGAGGAAGCCGTGATCGGCCGTTGCCTGGCCAGCGTGGCCGCGGCGCGAAGCAGCCTGTACCGGAGCAGCGTTCGCGCTCAGGTGCAGATCCTGGTCGTGCTGGACGACTGCGTCGACGCCACCGCTGCGATTGCCGCGCGGTTTGCCGACATCCGCCCCCTGGCGATCGCGGCCCGTAACGTCGGCGCCGCCCGCCGGGCCGGGGCCGCAGCCGCCCTGCGTTCCGGGCATCCGAGCGAGACCTGGCTGGCCAGCACGGACGCCGATTCGGAAGTTCCGGCGGACTGGCTGACGACCATGGTGACGATCGCCAGCCGGGGGGCCCATCTCGTCCTGGGCACCGTGCTGCCCGGTGACGGCCTGGACGCCGGGACCAGGGCGGCATGGCTGGCCCGGCATCACTTGCGTGACGACCATCCCCATGTGCACGGCGCCAATCTCGGCATTCGCGGGGACGCCTACCTGGCTCTGGGCGGCTGGCCGCCGCTGAGCGCCGGTGAGGACATCGACCTGGCCGGCCGGGCCGCCCGGGCCAGCCATCTGCGGATCGTTCGCACGGCCACTATTCCGGTCCTGACCAGCCCGCGCCGGGCGGCCCGGGCACCACGCGGGTTCTCTGGTTACCTGAGTGCTCTCGGCGCGGTCGGTGCGGCCTCATGACGCCCGTTCATCCGATCGACGCGGAGGGCACCTCCGAGGCGGTCTGGACGGAATGGCCGGGCCTGGTCCAACTGCCCGAGGCCGACGTCAGCGCGTGGGCCCGTGTCGTTGTCCTGGCCGCTCACCCGGATGACGAAGTCCTGGGCGCGGGCGGCACGATCGCCCGGCTGGCGGCCGCCGGCACCCGGCTCCGGCTGGTTGCCGTCACCGACGGTGAGGCTTCCCATCCCGGTCATCCTGACCCGTCCCGGCTGGCCCGGCGGCGCGCAGCCGAGACGGGCGCCGCGCTGCGTGCCCTGGGCGCCGCGTCATGCGAGGTCGTCAGGCTCGGATGGCCGGACGCCGGCCTGACCGGAGCGCAGGACGCCCTGGCCGCCGCCGTCGCTCCGCTGGTCGCGGGCTTTGACATGTGCCTGGCGCCCTGGGAGGGCGACCTGCACGGCGACCACGAGGCGGTCGGCCGCGCGGTCCGCCTGACCGGTGTACCGGCCTGCTTCTATCCGGTCTGGATGTGGCACTGGGCAAGGCCCGCCGACTCACGGGTTCCGTGGGACCAGGCGCGGCGGGTGCCCCTTCAGCGGTCGATGACCGAACGCAAGCAGGCCGCGATCGCGTGTTTCGCAAGCCAACTCGAGTTCCGCGCACCTGGAGTTCCGCCCATGCTTTCTGCTGGTTTCCTTGAGCACTTCGCCCGTGACTGGGAGGTCTTGTTTCCCGTGGGGACCAGGCCATGACCACGCTGAGCCCTCGCTACTTCGACCAGATGTACGCCGCCGCGCCGGACCCGTGGGGATTCACCAGCCGGTGGTACGAGAAACGCAAGTACGCCCTCAGCCTGGCCATGCTGCCTGCCGAACGGTACGGCCTGGCGTTCGAGCTGGGCTGCTCCATCGGCGTCCTGACCAGGCAGCTGGCCGGCCGCTGCGATCAGCTGCTGGCCTGCGACATCGCCGGGACGGCGGTCAGCGCGGCGACGCGCCGCACCGCCGGCTGCGGCAACGTGCGCGTCGAGCAGCGCGTGCTTCCCGGCGACTGGCCGGACGGGGAGTTCGACCTGATCGTCGCGTCAGAGGTCTTGTATTACTTCGGGGGCGAGGACCTGCTGACCGCTATCGGCCGGTGCCAGAATTCGCTCCGGCCGGGCGGCACGCTGCTGGCGGTGCACTGGCGGCATCCCGTCGCCGAGTACCCGCGTTCTGGTGACAGCGTGCACGAGGCGCTGGCGGCGCGGCCGGGCCTGGCCGTCGTGGCCAGGCATACGGAGGCCGATTTCGTGGCGGAGGTCTATCAGCGCGGCGAGACCGCCGTTTCTGTTGCCCAGGCGACGGGGCTGATCTGAGCCGGTTCGCGAGTTCTCCGGCCGCGGGCGTTACAGCGGCGGACTGGCGGGTAGGCGAGTGGCTCATTGGCTAGGGAGGCGGAGACAATGACCCAGGTCACGGGTGGCGCGCAGCTGCACGATTCCGGCAGCGGCTCGACCGCCGAATTGGTCAGGCAAATGTCCGGCCAGGTCTCGGTGCTGGTCCGCGACGAGCTGAAGCTCGCGCAGCTGGAAATGGTGCGCAAGGGCAAGCAGGCCGGGATCGGCGCCGGGATGTTCGGAGCCAGCGGCCTGATCGCGCTGTACGGGGTGGGCTGCCTGATCGCGTGCGTCGTGATCGCGATCAGCGCTGCGGTGGCGGCCTGGCTGGCCGCGCTGATCGTGGCGGTCGCCTTGCTGGCGATGGCCGGCCTCGTGGCGCTGATCGGCAAGGGCCGCCTGCAGCGGGCGACCCCGCCGGTGCCGGCCGAGGCCGTGGACAGCGTCAAGGCCGACGTCGGCGAGATCAAGGAAAGGGCGCACCGATGACCTCAGGCAGACAGTCAGGATTTTCCGAAACTCCCGGTTCACCGGCTCCGGTCCAGGCCGCGGCGCCCGACGACGAGGACGCACTGCGCCAGGAGATCGAGCGGACGCGCGAGCAGCTTGGCGAGACCGTGGGACAACTCGCCGCAAAGGCCGACGTCAAGGCCAGGACCCAGGCCAGGGCGCGGGACGCCGCCGCCACCGGCGCCCGTGTTGTCCGCAGGCAGCGCGTGCCCTTGATGGCCGCGGCGACCCTGATCGCTGTCGGGATTCTCGCCCTGCGGCGCCGCGCTAAGCGGTGATCAAGCGGCCGGCGCGACGATGCGCAGGCCGCCGTGACACCCGATCGGGCGTCATGACATGTGCGGCCCAATTAGGAAATGCTGACTGTGTGCTAGTCCGCGACCTGATGACGCCGCAGGACCCGGCCGTAAGGCCGGGAACCGACCCGCGGCCGAATCGTCGCGTGGGGGGACAGCTCCGGGGGGCTTCGGTGTCCCGGGCCGGTTACCGGCCCGGGACGCCGGAGCTGGGGTGGTCGGCCTCGGCGCGGGCGTACGACTTGTACGGCAGGATCTCGCCCGGCCGGATGACGCCGTCCTCGATCGCGCGGGCGAGCAGCGCGTCCTTGCTCGGCGCGGAGCGCCCGGACGCCGCGTACTTAGCACGGGCGCGGCTGATGTACTGCCGCACTGTGTTCTCGCTGATCGACATGCGCCGTGCGACCGACGCCTTCGACATGCCCTGGAACCACAGCAGCAGCGCTTGCCGTTCCTGCTCCGACAACGCCGGGCGGGCCGGGTGCTGGTCGGCGAGTATCGCCCGGGCCTGCGATCGCGTCACATACGGCCGGTCGGCCGCCGCCGCCAGAACCGCCTCGACCAGATGGTCCCGGCCCTCGTCCTTGGAGACGTAGGCGTGCGCACCGTTGTCCAGCGTCTCCATAACGATCTCCGGCTCGCTGTGCCCGGAGAAGGCCACCACCCGGTATCCGGCTGCCACCAGCCCGGCAATCTGAGCTATGACCAGCTCGCCCGACAGCTCCAGGTCCAGGATGACAACGTCAGCCCTCGGCTGCGCCATCGGGCCGAGCCCGGTCAGATCGCGCGCCGTCTGAACTAGCCGTACCCGCTGGTCAGGATCAGACCGGATCCAGGACGCCACCCCTTCCGAGACCACCGGATGGTCCTCGATGATCACCACCGTCACCGGCTGGTCCATCGCGCCTCCGCCCAGAACATGCCCCCGTCTTGCTGGTGTTCGATCGCCACTCCATCGCCGCCGCCCGGCAGCGCGACGACCGTGCCGGTATCGGCGACGAAGCTGACCGCGATGCCGGCCGCCACCGCGGCCAGGGTGATGCGGACCTTACTCCCGGCGGCGGTCAGGATCGCGATCGCCGCGTCGGTAATCACCCGCCGGGCCGGGCCCGGCACTGGCGGAAGCGGCCCGGCCGTCTCGATCTCGATGGCCACCCCGCGCCGTTCGGCCACGTCGGCGCTCGCATGCAGTTCGTGCACCAGCGACCCGGACACGTCGTCGCTCTCGGCCAGCAGCCGGCGCAGCCGGGCCGCCTGGATAGCGCACCTGATCCGCACCCGCGGGTCGCCGGGATCGGCCGTGCCCGCGGCCAGCTCGGCGACCAGCGGCACCGCGCTTTCCTGCAGCGCCATCCAGCGGGCGTGCCGGGCGACCCTGATGATCTCCGCGGTGGCCGCTCGCTCGCGCGCGGCGTGCTCACCGCGAGCCGCCTCAGCGGCCTGCCCGGCGGCTCCGTCGAGTGCCCTGACCCCGGCCGCCACGGCGATCTGGGCCCCGGTCGACCAGGCCAGCACGGCCAGGAAGCTAGCCAGGTCGAGCCGGCTGATCCCGTCGGCGATCTGCACCCCCAGGATTCCGAGGGCGATGGCGGCGAGGAAGCACGCCAGCTCGGCGAACCGGCGGCGGAGCAGCACGAGCAGGCCGGTCCAGCCGGCCGTGCCCCACACCCAGTTGACCGCGAGCATCTTGCCGGGCGGGCTGGCCGCTGACGAGGCCGTGCTGGCGGCTATCGCGATGATCGCCACCGTCCAGGCCGCGAGCCCGCCGGGGAGCCAGGCCGGCGTTCCGCGCAGGACCAGGACCGTTCCGGCCGCGATCGACACGGCCAGGACCAGCCACATGGCGCCCTGGAAGGCGACCGAGCTGTAGGACTTCTGGTATTGCAGCAGCTGCCCGCCGCCGCCGGCGATGTGCCAGAGGCCGACCAGGAAGATCACCGCGATCGTGAAGGCGCGCTGGTAGCGGCCCGACATCGTCGTTGATGGCTGGGCAGCCGGCTGGGCGGCGGTCATGCGGGCCAGCTCACGGTGACGGTGGTGCCCGCGCCGGGACGGCTCGCCACCGCGGCCCGGCCCCCGGCGGCCAGCATCCGCCCGGTGATCGACTCGCGGATGCCCCGCCGGGAGGACGGCGTGGCCTCCGGATCGAAACCGCGCCCGCTGTCGGTGATCTTGACGACCGCCCAGCCAGCGCCACCGGTGACGGTCACCTCGGCCTGGGCGGTTCCGGCGTGCCGCTCGACGTTGCGCAGGGCCTCGCCGACGCAGGCGGCGACCTGATCGGTGATCGGGGACGGCAGCGTGACCGGGGCGAGGTTCAGCCGCACGGCCAGGTCGCCGGTGCTGGCCGCGACCCGCTCCAGCGTCGGTCGCACGTCGGTCAGCGGTGCCCGCCCGCCGGCCACGGCCGGGAGTCCGGCCAGGCCTTGCAGCACACCCAGGTCCCGGTCTGCCTGCGCGCTCAGCGCCGCGTTCGGCTTGGTGAAGGCGCCGGCCGCGACCATGGTCAGGGTGGACAGGACGGTGTCGTGCAGCTGCCGGTGCTGCTCCCGCTCGTCCGCGCGCCTGGCTTCCTCGGCCCTGATCTGCCGCTCGGTCTCCAGGCCGGCGGCGACGATCGTGTCCGCTTGCCGGGCGCCGCCCCTGATGATCGCGACCAGCCCGGCCGCCACGCTGGTCTCGACCACCAGCAGCCAGGCGTCCACCACGTGACCCGAACCGGCTCCGTAAGCGATGATCACCAGGCCCGCCGCCGGCAGCGAGAACCACGGCCGCAGGGCAATCTGCAGGATGTAGACCGACGTGCAGGTCAGCGGCAGCATCCAGCTGGTGCTGTCCATGATCAGCGCGGGCGGCACCAGGTGCTGCTGGGCCAGGCCCAGCGCCGCGATCAAGGCCGCGTCGGCCAGCACCAGGCCCGGCATCAGGCCGGAATCTCTCGTTCGCCAGGCGAAGAAGGCCGACCACGAGCAGAGCGCGGTCAGCGCGGCGGCCAGCCACCACGGTGAGGTCTGCCGGGTCGCCGCCAGGATGGCGACCGAGGTGAACAGGACCGCGCCGCCGAGCCGCAGGGCGATCACGTACCAGCCGGCCAGCCGGTGCAGGGCCTGGTCCGATGGTCCCGACAGCCCCTGGTGGCGTATCCGCCGGTGGCGGCCCGCGGGAGGCATGAATGCCCTCCCGACGGATATAGCTCCCGGCCCCACGGGACCAGTATGCGGCAGAGTTCCGGTATCGGGAGCAGCGATGTTTCAACAAATGGGCCGCACTGAACGATCTGAGGTTCTTCTTGCTAATGAGCGATCTGTCCGGCCCGGTCATTAGCGACTTTCGGCCCGGGCGCGAATAACGCGTTTCGTGAGATGTTGTGCTGATGGAAGGCGGCATCGTGGAAGGCCGGGAAATCTCGGGCGAGAGCGGGCTGTCGGTCGCCGTGACCGGGCCGACCGGTACGTTCGGGTCCGGCCTGCTGCCGCTGTTGCAGGCCGATCCCCGGATCGGCCGGGTGACCGGCGTGGCCAGGCGGCCGTTCGACCCCGCCGCCCGGGGCTGGACCAAGATGCACTACTCGCAGGGCGATGTGCGGAACCCGGCGGCGCTGGACACCGCATTCCACGGCGCCGACGTCGTCGTGCACCTGGCGTTCCTGATTACCGGGGCCGAACCGCCCGGTGAGGTCGAGCAGACCAATGTCGGCGGGACGCTGAACGCGTACCGGGCCGCGGCCGCGGCGGGCGCGCGCCGATTCGTGTACGCATCGTCGGTGGCCGCCTACGGCTTTCACGGCGGCAATCCGGCCGAGCTCACCGAGGACTGGCCGGTCAGGCCGGCCGCCCGCCTGTTCTACGCGCGTCAGAAAGCGGAGCTGGAACAGCTGCTCGTGGCCGAGGCGGCGGGCAGCGGACGGCCTGCGCTGTACATGATCAGGCCCTGCGTTGTAGTCGGCCCGCACGCGGTCGGAGCCAAGGACCTGCTGCCGGGCCCGCTGGCCCCGCTCGGCCGTCAGCTTGCCGGCGCCGTGCTGGGGTTCCGGCCGCCGGTCCCGGTACCGGTCGCCGCGCCCGCCATCCCGCTGCAGCTCGTGCACGAGCAGGACGTCGGCCGTGCGCTGCTGCTGTGCGCGGTCGGCGCGGGGCCGCCGGGAGCCTATAACATCGCCGCCGACGGCCTCGTCACCCCGGCCGACATCCTCAGGGAACTGGGGTTCCTGCCAGTGCCGATGCCGGCCGCCCCGGTTCACGCCGCCGCCCGGCTGCTGACGGCGCTGCCTGTGCTACCTGGGGTGGCGGGCTGGGCCGAGGCGGTCAGCC
>DASWAH010000238.1:0-9601 GCA_036391235.1 Streptosporangiaceae bacterium | reverse complement strand
ACCTCGGCGCGGCCAGGGTCCTGGCCATGCGCGTCGCCGGGAGTGCCCTGCCGCCGATGGCCGCCGCAGCCGCCGACGGCGGCGGCGGGTACTGGAACCCGCATCCGCACGACGACCCGATGGGCATGGTGCTGGATGAGCTGATCCCTCGCTGCCAGCGGCTCGGGCTGGGGCTGGGCCACCGTCGTATCGGCACCTTCGGCATCTCGATGGGCGGGTACGGCGCGGTGCTGCTGGCTGAGCGTTTTCCGGACGTATTTGGTGCGGCGGCCGCGGTCAGCCCGGCCATCTGGACCAGGTACGGCCAGGCCAGGGCGGTGAACCCGGGCGCGTACGCGTCGGCCGCGGCGTTCAGGGCGGCCGACGCGGTGACCCAGGCGGGCGCGCTGGCCGGCACCGCGGTGCGAGTCGCGGCCGGGACGGAGGACCCGTTCTATCCCGGTGTCAGGGCGCTGGCCGCGCGGCTCCCGCCCAGTGCGGTCGCCTACTTCGGCAAGGGATGCCATACCGGCTCGTTCTTCGACGCCCAGCTGCCGCCGTCGCTAGCGTTCCTCGCCGCCCATCTCTAGCCGGCTCACGGCCCGCGCGTTCGTCCGCTACGGCCGGGCGACCAGGAGTTCCGCTATCTGGGCCGCGTTGAGGGCCGCGCCCTTGCGCAGATTGTCACCGCACACGAACAGCTCGAGCGCACGCGGGTCGTCCTGGCAGCGGCGGATCCGGCCGACCATGGTCG
Source organism: Streptosporangiaceae bacterium (assembly GCA_036391235.1). Classification (GTDB taxonomy): domain Bacteria; phylum Actinomycetota; class Actinomycetes; order Streptosporangiales; family Streptosporangiaceae; genus Chersky-822. The sequence continues at coordinate 8,868 of DASWAH010000238.1, read as the reverse complement.
GGTCGGTCCCGGCCACGTCCACCGGCATCGGGAATTCACAGGCCTCCGGCCGGTCCACGACCGCGATGCCCGGCGCCTCGCTCAGCAGCTTGCGAGCCGCATCGGCGTCGACCTCGGAGTCGAACACAGCGTGCAGGGCCAGCGAATGACCGGTGATAACCGGCACCCGGACGCAGGTCGCCGAGATGCGCAGATCGGGCGCGCCCAGGATCTTGCGGGTCTCGTTCCTGATCTTCAGTTCCTCCGAGGACCAGCCCTCCGGGCGCAGCGAGCCGGCCCAGGGGATCACGTTCAGCGCCAGCGGCGCCTGGAACGGCCCGCCATCGGGCACGGCGCCGCGCACGTCGCCGGGACGCTGGCCGAGCAAACGGTCTCCGGCCACGGCCGCGATCTGGTCGTAAAGCGCGGCCGTGCCGGCCTGGCCGGCCCCCGACGCGGCCTGATAGGACGCGGCGATGAGCTCACGCAGCCGGTAGGCCCTGTGCAGCACGCCGATGACCACGATCAGCGACAAGGTCGTGCAGTTGGGCACCGAGATGATGCCCTGCGGCCGGCGGAACGCCTCGTCCGGGTTGACCTCGGGTACCACCAGCGGGACGTCAGGGTCCATGCGGAACGCGCCGGATTTGTCGATCACGACCACGCCGTGCTCGGCCGCGACCGGGGCCCAGGCCTCGGACACCTCGTCGGGCACGTCGAACATCGCGATGTCGACGCCGCGGAAGGCCGAGGCGTGCAGTTCGCGCACGACGACCTGCTCACCGCGCACGGGCAGCTCGCGGCCAGCCGACCGGGCCGACGCGATCAGCCGGATCTCGCCCCAGATGTCCGGCCTGGTCGACACGACGTCGCGCATCACGGTCCCGACCGCGCCGGTCGCGCCGACGATGGCCAGGACCGGCCGGCTGCCGTCACGCCCGGTCACGCCGCCAGAGACGGAAATCGCGGTCATCGTCCGGTCCCGGCGGACACAAAGCTCCCGGTCATCGTCCGGTCCCCCCGTAAACAATCGCCTCGGACTGCCCGTCCTCGAGCCCGAACGCCCGGTGAGTCGCCGTCACCGCCGAATCCAGGTCGGCCGCGTCGACCACGGCCGAGATCCTGATCTCGGAGGTGGAAATCATCCGGATGTTGATACCGGAGTCGGCGAGCGCGCCGAAGAAGTCGGCGCTGACCCCGGGGTGCGACCGCATTCCCGCGCCGATCAGCGAGATCTTGCCGATCCGGTCGTCGAACACCAGCGAGTCGAACCCGACCTCGTCCTGCACCGCCCGCAGCGCCGCCATGGCGGCCTGGCCGTCCTGGCGCGGGAGAGTGAACGAGATGTCGGCCTGCCCGGTCGACCGGGACGTGCTCTGCACGATCATGTCGATGTTGATGCCGGTCCCGGCCACGACGCGGAAGATCTTGGCGGCCACGCCGACCTTGTCGGGGATGCCCGACACGGTGATCGTGGCCTCGCTCCTGTCGTGCGCGACACCGGTGATGATCGGCTGGTCCATCTCGCTCTCCTGCACTTGCTGGCCGGCCGCGCCGGTGACCCAGGTACCTTCGCGGTTGCTGAACGACGACCGGACATGAATCGGCATCCGGTAGTGCCGCGCGTACTCCACGCATCGCAGCATCAGCACCTTCGCGCCGCAGGCGGCCATCTCCAGCATTTCTTCGTAGCTGATTTGCGGAATCCTGCGGGCCCCAGGCACGATCCGCGGGTCAGCCGTGAACACCCCGTCGACATCGGTGTAGATCTCACAGCACCCGGCCCCCAGGGCAGCTGCAAGTGCGACGGCGGTGGTGTCGGAGCCGCCGCGGCCGAGCGTGGTGATGTCCTTGCTGTCCTGGGAGACGCCCTGGAAGCCGGCCACGATCGGGATCGCTCCGTCGGCCAGCGCGGCCGAGATCCGGCCCGGCGTTACGTCGATGATCCGGGCCTTGCCGTGGGTGGAATCGGTGATCACGCCGGCCTGAGACCCGGTGAACGAGCGGGCCTCGAAGCCGAGGTTGGCGATCGCCATCGCGACTAGGGCCATGGAGATCCGCTCGCCCGCGGTCAGCAGCATGTCCAGCTCGCGGCCGGGCGGCAGCGGGCTGACGTCAAGGGCGAGGTCGTGCAGTTCGTCGGTGGTGTCACCCATGGCCGACACGACGACCACGACCCCGTGGCCGGCCTTGCGGGTGGCGACGATGCGCTGGGCGACTCGCTTGATCCCGTCCGCGTCGGCGAGCGAGGAGCCGCCGTACTTCTGCACGATCAGGTTCACCGGTGCCGCTCCTCCCGAGGTCTCATTCCGCCACTATATCGACTTCCGATACATCAGCGCGGCCTCGGCCGGGCGGGCCAGGCCGGGGCCGGGCAACGGTCCCCGAGTTTACCCAGCCTGATCAGCGCGTCCGTAACACCGGAGAGCTGCGGCACGGTAGTTACTGCGGGATTTCTTCCTCGGCGACGTCGAGCCGGGCATGGGCGACGACTGCATGCAGCGCCCGCATGGCCGCGCCGCCGTGCGTACCCCACTGATTGACGTAGGAGTACTGCCACCACCACAGCGCCTCGGCCGGCCGGCCGGCCTGATAGTGCCGCATCCCGTGGATCAGGTCGGCCGCGATCGCGCTCAGGTCGTCGGACAGCCGGAACGCGGTCGGCTGCGCGTCGGTGTACGGGTCGAAAAGCTCGGCGTACTCATCACACGCGGCCAGGCGGCTGGCTAGCCCGGTCCGCAGCTCGTCCAGGTCGGGATCGGCGCCGACGTCTGGTTCGGCGTTCCCTGACGGGATCACGTCCCGGCTCGCGCCGAGCTGCGCTCCGGCCAGCATCACCTGCGATACCTCGAGCAACAGCAGCGGCACGATCTCGTCGCCGCCCTCACCGCGGCCGAGGGCGGCCAGCGCGTCGAGGTAATCCCCGGCATGACCGGCGACCTCGTCGGCCAGCGACCGCCAGTCACCGCCGCTCTTGCGCTGCCTGGTGCCGGCACTCGCGGTCCTGGCCTGCTCAGACATTCACCGACCGCCGTCCCTCGAACGCCCGCCCGAGCGTGACCTCGTCGGCGTACTCCAGGTCCCCGCCGACCGGCAGGCCGCTGGCCGGCCTGGTGACCTTCAGGCCGAGCGGCTTGACCAGCCTGGCCAGGTAGGTCGCGGTCGCCTCGCCCTCCAGGTTGGGGTCCGTGGCCAGGATCAGCTCGCTGATCGCGCCGTCCGCGAGCCTGGCCATGAGCTCGGAGATGCGCAAGTCCTCAGGCCCGATGCCGTCCATCGGGCTGATGGCCCCGCCGAGCACGTGATACCGGCCCCGGTACTCGCGGATCTTCTCGATCGCCGCCACGTCTTTGGGTTCCTCCACTACGCAGATCACCGAGTGGTCCCGGCGAGTATCCAGGCAGATCCTGCATTCGTCATTCTCGGCCACGTTCCCGCAGGTGCGGCAGAACTTGACCTTCTCGGTAACCTCCAGCAACGTCGTGGCGAGCCGCCGCACGTCCTCCGGGTTCGCCGTCAGCAGGTGGAACGCGATCCGCTGAGCGCCCTTCGGGCCCACCCCGGGAAGCTGGCCGAGCTCGTCGATCAGGTCCTGGACGATGCCCTCGTACACCTCAGTCCTCGCCCTGGCCGGCCGGACCGGGCGCGGCAGGCGGCTCGGCCTGACCGGGTACCGCCGGGCCTGCCGGGCCTGCCGGGCCTGCCGGGCCAGGGACGCCTGGCAGGCCGGGGAATCCCGGCAAGCCGGGCAGCCCGGGCACGCCGCCCTCTGCTCCTGGCTCGCCACCGAGGCCGCCGGCCAGCGGCCCCATCATGTCGGCCTGGACCTCGGCCAGCGCGCGGTAGGCGTCGCTCGCGGCCGCCAGGATCAGGTCCTCCAGAGTCGAGGCGGTCTCGGCCGGGTCGCCCTGATCGATCGCCTCGGCCGAGATGGACACGTCGATCAGCTCACCCTGACCGCTGATCGTGATCGTGACCGCACCACCGCCGGCGCTGCCTTCGATCTCGGTCTCGGCCAGCTGCTGCTGCGCGTTCATCAGCTGGCTCTGCACCTGCGCCGCGGCAGCGAACAGCTGCTGCATGTCGAGCCCACCGGGTTCCACGCGCGTTCACCTGCTTCCTCGCTTCGCCTGGCACCGCTCGCTCCGGCAGGCAGCCTGGCCGTCTGACCGTGGCCGCCCGGCCGTTAGCACCAGGACCTCTTGAGAGCCTACGGCCTGCCCGCGGCCCGGGCACCCCCGCGGCGCGCCGACCGCGAGCTACACCTCGCTGGTCTCCCCGATCAGCTTGCCGCCGAGTTCTCGCATGATCAGGTCGGTGCCGGTCAGCTCGCCGGCCGGACCAGGCGGCACTGAGTCGGTCTGCGTCCGCGGATCGTCGGACAGCTCCCCGGCCGCCGGCCGGCGCGGACCGCGGCTCGCGCGTCCGGTCGCGTCGGCCAATGCGGCCCGCGCCGACTCCGCACCAGCAGCGGCCGTCCCGCCTGGCGGCCGCGACGATGCGCGCGCTGCCCGGTTACCGGCGGCCCTCGATCCGGCGGCTTCGGCCGCAGCCTGCGGCGACTCCGCGCCCGCTATCTCGCCGGCCCGGCCTTGGCCAGGCCGAATGTCGCCGTCATGACCTGCGTTCCCGCCCGGGCTGCCGGCCTCGGCCACCTGACCTGAATCGTGCCCCTGGCTCGCTGAGCCCTCATCGCGGCCGCCCTGAACAGGGCGGCCGCCTCCTTTCCCGGCGCCCGGCTGGACGATCGCCCTGATCACCGGCTGCGCCCCGAACATCGACTGGATCACGTCGGCCAGATACCGGTCGCTGCCGCTGCTGGCGAACCCCTTGGCGTTCCCTTCTGAGTCGAACGCCATGGTCACCACGTTGCCTTCGACATCAGCGATGCTGGCGAAGTTGCTGAGCAGGATCCAGGCCGTCCGCCTGATGTCGCGGACCGCCTCGAGCACCTCGGGCCATCGTTCTCGCAGCGCGGCGGTGCTGAGGGCGCCGGCGGCCGACGGCGCCTGAGTGCTGCCCGGCGCAGCCGCCCGGCGGGCGGACCCGGCGCTGGCCGGCTCGACCGCACCACCGGCATCACGGACCCCAGAGCCATCACCGCGACTCCGCACCTCAGCGCCGTTCGCGCCGCTGGCACGGCGACCTCCGGCCTCGTTACCGGCGCCCGGGACCCTGGCTCGGGCGGCGCCGGCCGGGTCAGCCGAGGCGGCGGCCGGGCCACCCATCGCGACCTGGCGTTCCAGCCGGTCAAGCCGGGCCGTCAGGTCATCGGGTACGGCGGCCCCGGCCGGGCCGGCGGCCGGCGTGACCGGCAACAGCACCTGGGCGCACATCAGCTCGAGCAGCAACCGCGGCGACGTTGCGCCTCGCATCTCGACCAAACCCGCACTGATCGCCTCAGCCGCCCTGGCCAGGCGTTCCTGCCCGAATTGCTCAGCCTGTGCGCGCATCCGCTCGAGCTGATCCTCGGGCACGTCAAGCAGACCTGAACTGGCGGCATCGGGGACCGCGGCCAGGATGATCAGATCGCGCAGCCGGTCCAGCAAGTCCATGGCGAACCGGCGCGGATCGTGCCCGGCCTCGACCACGTGGTCGATGGCGAGGAAGACGGCGGCGCCTTCCCTGGCCGCGAACGCCTCGGCCATCTCGTCGAGCAGCGCGTCGTCGGTGTAGCCGAGCAGCGCGATCGCGCGGTCATAGCGCAGGCCGGACTCGTCGGCGCCCGCCATGAGCTGGTCCAGGATGGACAGGGAGTCGCGCACCGAGCCTGCGCCGGCCCTGATCACGACGGGCAGTACGGCGGGCTCGTAGCTGATCTTCTCGGCCGCCAGGATCTCCTCGAGCAGCTCACGCAGGACGGCCGGCGGCACCAGCCGGAACGGATAGTGGTGCGTCCTGGACCTGATCGTCGGGATGACCTTCTCGGGCTCGGTCGTCGCGAACACGAACTTCAGGTGCGGCGGCGGCTCCTCGACCAGCTTGAGCAGGGCGTTGAACCCCGCGCCGGTCACCATGTGGGCCTCGTCGATGATGTAGATCTTGTAGCGCGCCGACACCGGGGAGTAAAACGCTCGTTCGCGCAGGTCCCTGGCGTCGTCGATGCCGCCGTGGGAGGCGGCGTCGATCTCGATCACGTCAATGCTGCCGGGACCGGACGGCGCCAGCGCGACGCACGAGGCGCACTCACCGCATGGATCGGGGGTCGGCCCCTGCTCGCAGTTCAGGGAGCGGGCGAGGATCCGGGCACTGGACGTCTTGCCGCACCCACGCGGCCCGCTGAACAGGTAAGCGTGATTCACCCGGCCGCTGCGCAGCGCCTGCCGGAGCGGCTCGGTGACGTGATCCTGACCCTTGACCTCGGCGAACGTAGCCGGACGGTAGCGCCGGTAAAGGGCCAGCGGGGCCTCGGGAAGATCAGGGCGGCTCAGGTCAAACTCGCCTGTGCTGCCGCCTGACTTGGAGACATCACCAGCCATGACCTCGTCCTCGCCGGAGGGGAAGGGACCCCTCGCACACCCGTCAGAGCCCGCGTACCCTTGCTGCCTTCCGGCCCTGGGGGGGTTGGCGGGATAAACGCCGTGCGAGGGGTCTGCCACCCAGTCTAGCCAGCCCGGCCGACACTCGGTGCGCCGACGGTGGCTACCCGGTCAGAACCGCAGCGTGGTGCTGGCCGTGCCGAGCGTAAGCCCGGACGCGAACAGCTTCGTTCCCAGCGCTGCGTTCAGGGCCTTCGCCGCAACCGCCGTGAGCTTGACCACGATGCCGCGGACGGTCACCACATGGTTGCCCGCCTTGATCTTGGCGTGGGCCAGGCTCAGATTGAACAGCGGCACCCTGACCTTGGCGTTCCCGTTCACGATGCCGGTCAGGTCGGCGTGCTTCAGGTCGATCGTGAACCGGCTGACCTGCACGTGCTTCCCGTTCGCGGCATTGAAGAACAAGATCCCGCCACGATGCCTGATGTCGCCACTAGGCGGACTGAGGCTGACCCGGCCACCGGTCACCGGGAACGTGAACCTGGCCGCCGGGCCGCCCTTGCCCGATACCAGCGACTGCGTTCCCGGCCACGTCGCGATCGGCACGATCCCGTTCTTCAGCAGGGTCAGCGCGATGCCCGGGCCGGTCGTCACCGACGTCCGGCCGCCTTTGAGCTGAACGGACGCCGCCGGGTGCACGGCCGCCGCGGACGCGCTTGCCGCCCCGCCGGCCAGCAGGGCCGCTGCTGACACGGCCGCAGCCAGATACCTGATGCCTCGCATTTTCCGATCTCCCTTCGGGCCGCGCGGTCGCGTGGCCACGGTCTGACTTACGTCCAGAACCCGGGAACCGGATGCACCGGTAGCCGAACGAATCGATCAGGGCAGGTGCCCGCGCACGACGCTGTCCGGCGCGTGCACCGTGCTGCCGTTGAACGGCTGCAGCGAGATGTCAATGCGGGAGTAGAAGCTCAGATCGGCCGAAGGCGGCAGCGTGAACACGCCCGTGCGGAACCGGTTCAGGTCACCGAGCGAGATCATCTTGACCCCGTCCCGGCCCAGCAGCCAGACCTCGTAGTAGCCCTTGCGAGACGGCGCCCGCAGGGTGACGTCCAGCCGGGTGCCGGAGCGGGTGCGCTGCATCACGGCCCGCCCGCTGGCCCCCTTCCACTGCGGGAACTGCGGCAGCGGCCGGAGCGTGACGGTCCCGACGACAGCCGGAGCGCCTGGCTGGGTGAGCTGGCGGACGCCGATCGCAACGCCTGCCCCGACCAGCAGCCCGACCACGGCCGCCAGGACCAGCCGGCGCGTCCAGGGCTCACGCCGGGAGGTGCGGCGACCCCACGTTGCTCGCGGTGTGCGCTCGCGATCCTCCGCTCGCCGCATCGGGATGGGGTCGGGGGCCGCTGCCGGGGATCCGGTGTCGCTGTACAACTCGGGTCCGAGTTCGGTGACAATCGCAGCCCATGTTCCAGCCGGCGGCGCCACGAGCACGGCCGCCCGGCTGTCCGACCTGGCCAGCGCGGTGACTTGGCTGAGGCGGCTCAGTTCCGCCTGGCACTGGGGGCAGTCGGCCAGATGGACTTCGTCCTCGGGGCCGCTCGCCTGCTCGCCCAGCGCGCGCAGGGCGAGGACATCGGGGTCAAGGTGCGACACCGTCGACCTCCAACCTGGTGCGAAGCCTGATCAGGCTGCGGCGGATATGGCTCTTGACGGTCCCCAGCGGCAGCCCGAGTGCTTCGGCGATCTGCTGGTGCGTCAGGTTGTCAAAGAACGCCATCGTGAGGATCTTTTGCTGCGGCTCGCCCAGCCGGGCCAGCTCATCGGTCAGCACGAGCCGGTCCACAAGCTGGTCCGCTACCGCCAGGCTAGTTGCGCGAACCTGCTGACCTGCCATCTTCCTGAGTGCTCCGGACTCCCGCTGGCGAGCACGGAACACGTCGGTGATCTTGTTCCTGGCGATCGCGATCAGCCAGCCGGCCAGGCTGCCCCGGTCAGGGTCATAGCTGTCCCTGGCCCGCCAGGCCGCCACGAAGACCTGCTGAGTAACGTCCTCGGCCTCGGCCGGACTCTCTAGCGACCGCAAGGCCAGCGTGTAGACAAGCGCGGAGTACCGCTCGTACACGGCCGACAGCGCCTCGGGTCGCCCCTTTCGGAAGGCGGCTGAGTCGCCGCCCGAGCCGGACTCCACGGCGTCAGGCTAGTGCACGCGGCCGCGGGCTGGTTCCGGCGCGGCGGCGGGGATAGCATCCAGGCGGCTCCGGCCGCGTGCTTCCGGCAGATCCTGGCCGGCGCTAGGACCAGGTGCCGATAGGCTTGCCGACGGAGGATTCGCCTAGTGGCCTAGGGCGCACGCTTGGAAAGCGTGTTGGGGGCAACCCCTCGCGAGTTCGAATCTCGCATCCTCCGC
>DASWAH010000237.1:0-16623 GCA_036391235.1 Streptosporangiaceae bacterium | reverse complement strand
CCCGGCGACATTGTCGCCGGGGCCGCCTGGCGTAGCGCGAGGTGAACGCGGACGGCGGACGGTCAGCTGCGGCCGGCCAGGACCAGCTCGCTGGCAGTGGCCTGCGGCTGCGGCTCCTGATGCCTCGCCGTGGTCACGACGGGGGTCCCCTTGACGGCCAGGTACCGGCGGGCGGCCGTGTGGTCGGCGGCCCGGTCCAGGTGCCTGATCGTCATCCACAGCGGGATGCCGATGAAGGCCAGCAGGAACGGGACGGTCAGGACCAGGTTCCAGATGATCGTGGACGACATTGCTTGTTCACCTCTCGGGATCGCGTTTTACTGCTATCCCTTAGGCTGCCCGGCAGCCCTCTCTGCTCCTTCTGCCGAACTTCTGAGACCGCTCTGAATGTGGGTGTCGCGGCCGCTAGAGAGCGAGCTTCCGCAGAGGAAACGTCAAGGTCGCGGTCAGCGAACTCTGCGCTCCCCTAGAGGTCGGCTGGGGCCTGGCCCAAGGTGCGGGCCCGAGAGTCGTGACAGAACGTACGTCACGAGTGAAGGGCCGCATGACGATGAGCTCGCAGCAGTATCCGCCTGAATCCGACCACTTCGCGCAGGCGCCGGAACCCGCGCCGGGCGCCGGCCCGCCCCGGTCACCGCGACACCGGCGGCTGCTCGCGATGGCCGCGGTGGCCGCCATCGGCGTCGCGGCCGGCGGCGGCATCAGCTATGCGGGATCGGCGGCGTCAGCTGGCTCGCCGACGCTGACCAGGGCCGAGATCAGGTCCAGGACCAACCCGGCGGTCGTCGATGTTGTCTCGACCCTGGGTTACGCCCAGGCCAAGGCGGCCGGCACCGGCATCGTCCTGACCTCGTCCGGTGAGATCCTGACCAATAACCACGTGATCGACGGGGCCACCAGCATCAAGGTCACCGATGTCGGCAACGGCCGGGTCTACCAAGCGGTCGTCGTGGGTTACGACGTCAAGGACGACATCGCCGTGCTGCAGCTCAGGCACGCGTCCGGCCTGACCACGGCGACCATCGGCAACTCGGCGGCCGTCCGGGTGGGGCAGTCCGTCATCGGAATCGGGAACGCCGGAGGCAAGGGCGGCACCCCGTCGGCCGTCGCCGGGAAGATCACCGCGACCGGCCGGACGATCACCGCCAGCGACGAGGACGCCGGCCGCAGCGAGCAGCTCACCGGGATGATCGAGAGCAACGCGAAGATCCGGCCGGGCGATTCCGGCGGCCCGCTGGTCGACAGCCGGGGCCGGGTGATCGGCATCAACACGGCTGCTTCGTCGGGCGTGCAGCTCACGTCCGCGCAGTCCGCCGCCACCCGGGCGTACGCCATCCCGATCAACCGGGCCCTGTCCATCGCGTCGGCGATCGAGGCCGGCCACGCGACGGCCAGGGTGCACATCGGGGCGACCGCGTTCCTCGGCGTCGAGGTCACCGGCTATGGCAGCCAGGCGATGCCCGGTGCGCAGTACTCCGGCGTCACCGTCGCCGGCGTCGTCGCGGGCTCGCCGGCCGCGCGGGCCGGCCTGCAGGCAGGTGACACAATCACCGCGGTCGGCGGCCAGGCCGTCAGCAGCACCACCGGCCTGCACGACGTCCTGGCCCAACGTCATCCCGGCAACACGGTCAGCATCACCTGGCTTGACCAGGCCGGGCAGTCCCGCACCGCGACGGTCTCGCTGGCCAGCGGCCCGGCGGCGTGAGGTCCGGGGCGCGCGGCCGGAACGCCACGTCATGGTGTTCCGGCCGGCCAGCCTGAGAGACTGCCAGGCACGGACGTCCGGGACTGCGCGAACCCGGTCGTGGTCGGTGCGAGCCCCTGCGCGACCATCCGGCGACGCCTGGCCTTCCGCTACACCCTGCGCTGGGACAAGCCCGGGTAACCGGGTAACGGGCGGGCGTTCCGTACGCCGCCCGCCGGCCGCCATGTCCGAAGATCAGGCCTTAGCCCGGCCGAACCGGCCAGAGCGTGCGGTGCCCGGCGGCCAGAGGTAGTAGCCGACCGGGAACAGCCGGATGCCGAGCCGCCCCGAGATCACCCCCCATAGCCCGCGCGGCGCCCAGATCGCGACGGCCATCGCGACGACACCCAGGACGATGAAGTACCAGGTGCCGTACTGGGACAACGTCTGCTGCAGCGTGAAGAACACGATCGTCCCCAGGATCGGGCCCTCGATGGTGCCGATCCCCCCGATGATCGTGATGAAGATCATCTCGGCCGACCACTGCACGCTGAACGCGGCGCTGGGCACCACGAACTGCTGGCTGATGATGTACAGGGCGCCTGCGGCGCCGCACCCGGCCGCGGCGACTCCGAACACCAGCCGCTGGGTGCGCGAGACCCGGGCGCCGATGCTGCGAGCGCCGGCCTCGTCGTCCCGGATCGCGGTCAGCACCAGCCCGATCGGGCTGCGCAGCAGGTAGTAGATCACGGCCAGGCCGATCACGGTGACCGCGAGCACGGCCCAGTAGGTGTAGGCGTTGATCAGGGTCGGGCTCAGGTTCAGGCCGGGCAGCGCGGCCCCGGTGCCGCCGCCGAGAGCCGATATCTGGATGATGATCAGCTCGCAGACCGAGGCGATCACCCACATCGTGATCGCGAAGTAGCCGCTGCGCAGCCGCGACACCAGCCACCAGGCCACCAGGCCGACGGCCGCGCTGGCCAGGGTGGCAACCGGGATGGCCAGGAACGGGTTCAGGCCGTGATCGGCCAGTGCGAGCACGAAGTACGCGCCGAGCCCGACGAACGCCTGCTGGCCGACCGAGACCAGGCCCGCGTAGCCGGCCAGCAGGTTCCACATGCTGGCCATGATCAGCAGCAGGAAGAAGTCGACCAGCAGGTTAGTGGTGCCGGAATACACCGCGTACGGCAGGTAGGCCAGCACGAGAACGATCACGATGGCCGCCACTGCGGCCCATAGAGTGGAACTCCTGGCCCTGGTGACTCGCACGGGAAGCGCGGAGGCGTCCATGGCCGGCGTCCCGGCTTCCTGGCCGGGCAAGCTCACGCCGCCACCCCCCGTCCGCGGCCGGTGATGCCCTGCGGCCTGACCACCAGGATCAGCAGGAACAGCACCTGGCCGGCCAGCACCTGGTCGGCCGGGCTGATGTTGGCCCCGATCTGCTGGGCCACGCCCAGCAGGATGCCGCCGCCGAGGGTGCCCCACAGCGAGCCGAGCCCGCCGATCACCACCGCCTCGAACGCGAACAGCAGCAGCTGGTCGGTGCCGATGGTCGGATCGAACTGGCTGAACATCCCGAACGCGATCCCGGCCAGGGCCACCGTCCCGAACGCGATCCCGGCCGCGACGCCGAACACGTGCCGGTAGTTGACCCCGGCGATCTGGGCCGCCTCCCGGTCGTCGGCGACCGCCCTGATCAGGCGGCCGCTCCTGGTCCCGGACAGGAAGTACTGCAGCCCGACCAGCACGACGACCGCGACGACGAGAATGGCCAGGTCCAGGTAGGCGATCGAGATCGAGCCGATGGTGAGTGAATCGGAGACCAGGGAGCCGATCCCGATCGAGTGGCTGTTGGCCGTCAGGAACTGCTGCAGGCCGTTCTCGATCACGACCGAGAGGCCGAACGTGACCAGCAGCGTGGTCAGCACGCTGCGGTTGAGCGCGGCCTGGAACAGCGTCCGCTGGATCACGTAGCCCACCACCGCGAAGATCGGAACCACGATGAGGAACGCCCAGACCGCGGGGATGTGGGTGATCGCGACCGCGCCCAGGGCGAGATAGGCGGCGACGACCGCAAGGTCGCCGTGGGCCAGGTTGATCACGTTCATGACGCCGAAGAGCAGCGACAGCCCGCAGGCGAACAGCGCGTACAGACCGCCGATCAGGATCCCCTGGATGACCGCGTTGACCCAGCTCATGGTGTCGCCCCCGTTGCCGGCGGCGCGCCCGCGGCCAGCGTCCCGCCGTTGCCGTTGCTGCCGCCGTTGCCGGTCCGGCCCGCGCCGTTGGCGCCGCGGCGGTTCGCGCCGAAGTAGGCGCTCTCGATCTGGACCGGGGTGAGCGTGCCGGGCTCGCCTTCCAGCGTGATCCGGCCCTCCAGCAGGCAGTGCACCAGCGACGCGACGGCAAGGGCCTGGCTGACGTCCTGCTCGACCAGCAGTACCGTCATGCCGGCCTCGAGGAGCCTGGGCAGCAGCGCGTAGATCCGGCGCACGACCACCGGGGCCAGCCCGAGCGACAGCTCGTCGAGCAGCAGCACCTTGGGGTTGGCGACCAACGCCCGGCCGATCGCGACGGCCTGCTGCTCGCCGCCGGACAGCTGGGCGGCCCTCTGGTCGCGCCGGCCGCCCATCCAGTCGAACAGCTCGTACACGGCCTGCACCGACCACGGCCCTGGCCGGGCGCTGGTCGTGCCGACCAGCAGGTTTTCCTCGACGGTCAGGGTCGGGAACAGCCGCCGGCCCTCGGGCACCAGCACGACCCCGGCGGCGACCCGCTGCTCGGGCCGCAGCCCGGTCAGGTCGGTTCCGTCGAGCAGGATCTGGCCGGCGGCCGGCCGGTGCAGTCCCGCGATCGTGCGCAGCAGCGTGGACTTTCCGGCGCCGTTGGCTCCGATCATCGCGTGCACGGTGCCCGCCGGAACTTCCAGGCTGACCTCGCGCAGCGCCTGGAGCTGGCCGTGGTACACGCTCAGCCCGCGCACCTCGAGCAGCGGGCCTGGCGCCGGCCCGGTCACCGGACCTCCAGATCGCCGGGACCGGGCGGCCCGGCGTCCGCCGCGTGCAGCGACGCCGTGACCTCGGTGCCCAGGAAGACCTCGCGGACCGCGGGCAGGGCCAGTACCTCGTCAGGCTCGCCGTCACCGATGAACGCCCCGCCGTACAGGCACAGCAGGCGGTGCACGGTCGCGGTCAGCGCGTGCACGACGTGCTCGATCCAGATGACCGCGACCCCCTGCGCCCGGACCGCGCCGACGATCCCGGCCAGCTCGGCGACCTCGGGGTCGGTCAGGCCGCCGGCCACCTCGTCGAGCAGCAGCAGCCGCGGGCCGGTGGCCAGTGCCCTGGCCACCTCGAGCCGTTTGCGCGACAGCAGGCCGAGCCGTTCGGCCTGGCCGTTGGCGTCGGCGCCGAGGCCGGTCAGCTCGATGACCGCCGAGGCGGCCGCGTAGCTGGCGTGATGCCGCAGCCCGGCACCCTGCTGGGCGGCCACGAGGACGTTCTCGAACACGGTCATGGCGCCGAACGGCTTGGGCACCTGGAACGTGCGCCCGATGCCGAGCCGGCACCGCGCCGCCGGGTCCAGGGCCGTCACCGGCTGGCCGGCGAACCTGACCTGGCCCGCGGACGGGCTGAGGTCGCCGGCGATGAGGCCGAACAGGCTGCTCTTTCCGGCGCCGTTCGGGCCGACGATGCCGACTATGTCCCCTGAGCCGATCGTCAGCGACAAGTTGTCCGCGACCACGACCCGGCCGAAGCTCTTGGACAGGCCGTCGAGCTCCAGCAGGGCCGTGCCTGCGGTTTCAGGCATTCGTCGGCTGGAGATTCGCCTCGACCTGGACCGAGGTGTTCAGCGAGTTGTCGACGACCTTCATCTCGTACGGGAACTGGCCGGTGCCCTTCTGCCACTGGACGCCGACCGGGTTGATGATGCCGACGCCGGGGGCCGGGCCGCCGGCGAAGTTGAGCGACCCGCACATGCCCGAGTAGTTCACCTGGTGCAGCGCGCTGGCCACCTCGGCGGCGTCGTGCGGGTCGGTGACGTTGACGAACGCCTCCTTGGCCACCTCGAACAGCGAGTAGGAGGAGCCGATCGACTGCACCCACTGCTGCCCGGTCGCGGCCTGGTAACCATCGGCCAGCTGCTTGGCGGTCAGGCCGGTCTGCAGCGACGACGTGTTCGGCATGTACGGGCCCCACCAGGAGTCGGTGGCGATGTTGTTCACCAGCGAGCCGAGCGCGACGGTGTCGGCCGGGAAGAGCAGCACCTTGGCCACGGTAGCCAGCTTGGGCTTGAAGCCTTGCTGGGAGGCCTGCTTCCAGAACGTGTTGAAGTCGGGCGGCAGCGGGCAGTTGCTGAACACCTCGGCCTTGGCGCTCTTGAACTTGCTGATCATCGAGGTGAAGTCGGTGGTGCCGTCGGTGTACGCGCCGCCGTCCACGACTTTGTAGCCGGACGCCTTGATCAGCGGCTCGAATCCCTCGCGGAAGGCGGTGCCGTCGGCGTCGTTGGGGTACTGGCAGGCAATGATCTTGTCGGTCTGGATCCGGTTCCACATCGGGGCGAACGTGCCCTGGAACTCCTTCAGGCCGAAGAAGAACATCGTGCAGTACTGGATGGTCTTGGTCGGGGCCTGCGGGTTGCCGCCGAGGCCGCCGTACCAGGCTTCCCAGGGCACGACGGTGGACAGGCACGGCGTATGCAGCTTCTCGGCGACGGTGGCGACCGGCAGCGTGGTCTCGGGGGTCGACGTGGTCAGGATCATGTCCACGTGTCGCTGGGTGATGAGCTGCTGCGCGACCTGGCCGGCGATGGTCGGGCTCGACTGGCTGTTGCCCACGATGATGTTGATCTTGTAGGTCTTCTTGCCGATCTTGATGCCCTTGGTGTACGCCGAGGTCTTCCTGACCTGGTCAAGGACGTACTTGTCGCCCGACGCGAAGCCGGACAGCTCGCCGGTCAGCGGGGTGATGAAGCCGACGTTGATGGTGCCGCCCGAGGACGTCGTGCCGCCGCCCTTGAGGCCGGAACTGCAGGCGGCGAGGAAGCCGCCGGCGCCGACGGCGAGGCTGCCGGCGCCCACCCCCCTGAGGACGGAGCGCCGGGAGATCGGCTGGGCCAGCGGGTTCGGCTGGTCGAGCGGGTTCCGGAGGCCTGCTTGCTGACGGTCCATTCCGTCTCCTGTCACGGTCAGCACCCGCGGGTTTCGGCGAACTGAAGGCTGCGGCGTCCCCCGGTAAACGGCCGACACTTCAGGACAGGTACTCGCAGGATGTTCGCTTGGCGTACGACTATACGCAATGTAGAACTTAATCAGCGATCTTGACCACTGTCAACGTCCCGCGCGTATCGGTGGTGACCAACGAGAACGCCGATAAACCGCCCATTCTCGTGCAGTCGCGCGGACTTGCCCTAGCGCGGCGAGACGACCGCGAGGTCGGTCTCGATCTGGGCCGCCGTGTCCAGCAAGGCGGGCAGCAGGCGGGTCAGCATGTCGTCGGTGCTGTACCGGCTCGCGTGCGCGGAGACGTTGATCGCCGCGGTCACCGCGCCCGAGGAGTCCCTGATCGGCGCGGCGATCGCGCGCAGGCCCTCTTCCAGTTCCTGGTCCACGATCGAGTAACCCTGCTGGCCGGCCTCGGCGATCAGCTCCCTGAGCCGGCCGGGATCGGTCTCGGTCTGGGCGGTGAAGGCCTCGAAGGTCGCCTCGGTCAGGTACTTGTCCAGCTCGTCCTCTGGCAGCCCGGCCAGCAGCACCCGGCCCATCGACGCCGCGTAGGCCGGGAACCTGGTGCCGACCGAGATCGCCACCGTCATGATCCGCTTGGTCGCCACCCGGGCTATGTACACGATCTGCTGGCCGTCCAGTACCGAGATCGACGACGATTCGTGCAGTTTCTCCGACAGCTCTTCCAGGTGCGGCTGGGCCACGTCGGGCAGGGCCAGCCCGGACAGATAGGCGTAGCCGAGCTCGAGCACCCGCGGCCGGAGCGAGAACTCCCGGCCGTCGCTGCGCACGTAGCCCAGCTTGACCAGGGTCAGCAGAAACCGCCGGGCCGCCGCCCTGGTCAGCCCGGTGGCCCGGGCGACCTCGCTGAGGCTCAGCCGTTCCCGGTCGGGCCCGAACGCCCGGATTACCGCGAGACCGCGGTCCAGTGACTGCACGAAGTCCGAATCCCTGGGCGCGGCGGCAACCGGGCTGGCCGCGCCTTCGGTGACGGCCAGCTCGTCCGGTTCGACGGGATTGCCCGCGCGCGAGGCTGCTGCCTCCGCCGCGGTGTTCGCTTCGCGCCCGGATGTTCTCATCTCACCAGCATGGTAGCTCCCGGGGCAGAAATCGCAGCTAGGCCGACCGGCCTGTCGCGCCCGCGAGGTGGGCGGCCAGGGCGGCGCCGGTCTCGGCCGGGTGCGTCACGGTGGCCAGGTGGCCGGCGCCCCGCACGACCAGCAGCCGGGCCCCCGCGATGCCGGAGGCGATCCTGGCCGCGTGGTCGGGCGGGGTCGCAGGGTCCTGCGTCCCGGCGATCACGAGCGCGGGCGCGCCGATCGCGCTCAGCACTTCCCGCAGGTCCATCCGGGCGATGGCGGCGCAGCAGCCCGCGTAACCGTCGGGATCGATCCGCTCCAGCTCGGCTCCGAACGCCTCCGTCAGCGCCGGCTCGCGCCTGACAAACAGGGGCGGGAACCACCGGCCGAGCGACTGCTGCCGGACTGCGGTCATGCCGCGGGCTCGCACCAGGTCCGCCCGGTCCAGCCAGCCCTGGGCGGGCGGCAGGTAGGCGGACGTGCAGACGAGGCCGAGTGCGCCGATCCGGTCCGGTGCGTGCGCGGCCAGCCACATCCCGATCATGCCCCCGAGCGAGATGCCGAGATAGTCCGCGCGCTCGATGCCGTGCCGGTCGAGCAGCCCGGTGACGCCGGCTCCGAGCTGCCCGACGGTGTAAGGGCCGGGCGGCGACGGTGCGCCGCCGTGGCCTGGCAGCTCGAACCGCAGCAGCCGGTACCGCCCGGCTAGAGCCGGGATCACGGCGTCCCAGACCGCCCGCGAAGTCCCGAGCGAGTTGCCGAGCACCAGCGCCGGCGCCCCGTCCGGCCCGGTCAGCGACCCGGTCAGGACCAGGCTGGCGGCCTGGTCAGACATCGCTGGAGTCAGACATCGAAGAAGACGGTCTCGCGCTCGCCCCGCAGCCGGATGTCGAACCTGAACTGCGCCGGGGCGCCATGCACCGCGGTCGCGATCAGCGTCTGCCGCCGGCTCGCGTCGGCGATCGCCGACAGGACCGGGTCGGCCGCGTTGGCCTCGGTCTCGTCCGCGAAGTAGATCCTGGTCACGACCCGGTTCAGCAGCCCTCTGGCGAATACCGAGACGTCCAGGTGGGGTGCTTCGGTGCCGCCGGACGGGCACGGCAGCGGACCAGGCCTGAGCGTCACGATCCGGTACCGCCCGTCCGGTCCGGTCGGGCACCGGCCGAAGCCGCGGAACCCCGGCGCCGCTGCCCTGGCCCGGCCGCGCGGGTCGTCCGGGTGGTCGAACCGGGAAGCCGGGTCGGCCTGCCAGGTCTCGACCAGCGCGTCAGGGACCGGGTCGCCGGCCCCGTCCAGCACCCGGCCGCCGATCGTGATCGCGTCCGGTGACCCCTCGGGGACCACGAACGGGCCGTCGTCCCACGGCAGGCCGATGGCCAGGTAAGGGCCGACCGTCTGCGATGGCGTGATCTCGGGAGTCACCGGCCATCCTCCTGCTCGAAGTAGGTCGCAGTGCGGCCGCGGAGCACGATGTCCCACTCGAAGCAGAGCGCCCAGTCGGGCACGGTCTGGTCCAGGCAGAACCGGGAGATCATCCGCTGCCTGGCCTTAGGGTCGGGCACGGAGTTGAAGATCGGGTCCTGGGCGAAGAGCGGGTCGCCGGGAAAGTACATCTGGGTGATCAGCCGCTGGGTGAACGCCCGGCCGAACAGCGAGAAGTGGATGTGGGCCGGGCGCCAGGCGTTCAGGTGGTTCCGCCATGGGTAGGCGCCCGGCTTGATCGTGACGAACCGGTACTGACCCGCAGAATCGGTCACGCACCGGCCCGCACCGTCGAAGTTCGGGTCGAGCGGTGCCGGGTGGTCGTCGACCGCGTGCCGGTACCGGCCCGCCGAGTTGGCCTGCCAGATCTCGATCAGCGCGTCAGGCACCGGGCGGCCGTCGGAGTCGATCACCCGGCCGGTCACGATGATCCGCTCGCCCAGCGGCTCGCCGCCGCGCCGGGTGGTCAGGTCCGCGTCGGCCGCGGTGACCCGCTCGGCGCCGAGCAGCGGCCCGGTCACCTCGGTCAGCCACTGCGGCATCGGGGTCAGCGGCTGGACCGGAGCACGCAGCTGGGACGACCGGTACTCGGGGCAGTCCAGCGGCGGGTGCACCCCGTCGGGCCTGGCGTACCTGGGCAGCACCAGTCCGTTGCCGTGGGCGTCGGCGGTCATCGGGCGGCTCCTTCCGGTGCGGCCCGGGCGGGCGGAACCGCCTTGGCCGCGGGCATGGTGGCGATCAGAGCGCGCAGCGCGGTCAGCTCGGCCGCGCTGGGGGCGGGCAGCACGCTCAGGCCGGCCGCCACCCGCAGGTCCCAGCCGGTGCGCTCCCTGACCTGGCCGACCTCGATGCCGGGGTAGATGCCGGTCAGCACCAGCTCGCAGGTACCCGGATCCGGGGTCAGCACGCCCAGGTCGGTGATGACGCGTCGCGGACCGGCGCCGGCCAGGCCGAGCCGCTCCCGGTAGCCCGGGCCGTCGCCGAAGCCGATCGAGGTGACGAAGTCGGCCCGCTCGGTGAAGGTCCGCCGCGATTGCCTGATCACGACGATGACCTCCCGGCAGGCGGCGGCGATCTCCGGCGCGCCGCCCGCTCCCGGCAGCCTGACCCGGGGCTCGGCGTAATCGTCCCCGATGACCGTGGTGTTGATGTTGCCGAACCGGTCGAGCTGGGCCGCTCCGAGGAAGCCGACATCGATCCGGCCCGGCTGCAGCCAGTAATTAAAGATCTCCGGCACGCTGACCACCGAGTCGGCCGTCTCGGCCAGGACACCGTCGCCGATCGACAGCGGCAGCGCGCCGGGTTTGGCGCCGATGGTGCCCGACTCGTAGATCAGCACCAGGCCGGGCGCGTGGGTGGACCTGGCCAGGTTGGCCGCCTCGCTGGGCAAGCCGATCCCGACGAAGCAGGTCATGCCGTCGCGCAGCGCCCGGGCGGCCGTGACCGTCATCATCTCGTCGGCGGTGTAGCTCATCGCGCGCTCGTATAGACGTGCTCGTCCAGCCAGGCCCCGAAGGTCTCCCGGTCCCGGCTGATCGCGTCCCAGGCCAGGTAGAAGTCGTTGTCGCGGGCCGAGTAGCCGAGCGCGTAGGACGGGTGCGCGCCGCCGGGCACGTGGGCCACGTAGCTGACCGCCCAGGACGGCAGCACGACAGCGCCGGGCCGCGGGTCGAGCTCGCCGACGATCTCCTCGACCGTGACCACCGAGCGGGCCGAGGCCAGCACGCACTCCTTCTGCACCCCGGTGATGCCCCAGAACTGGACGTTGCCCAGCCGGTCGGCCCGCTGGGCGTGGATGACGGCCACGTCGGGCCGCAGTGCGGCGACCGCGGTCAGCTTCTCCCCGGTGAACGGGCAGGTCACCTCGGCTACGCCCGCGGTGTGGGCGGGCAGGCTGGTGCCGCGGTACCCGCGCAGGATCGCGAACGGCAGGCCGGACGCGCCGGCCACGTACCGGTTGGCCATGCCCGCGTGCGAGTGCTCCTCGATGGCCAGCGGGACCGGCCAGTCCCGCTCGACCGCGTCCCTGAACCGGTGCAGCGACCCGACCCCCGGGTTGCCGGCCCAGGAGAACACCAGCTTGCTGGCGCACCCGGCCCCGATGAGCTGGTCGTAGACGATGTCGGGGGTCAT
This sequence comes from Streptosporangiaceae bacterium, assembly GCA_036391235.1. Classification (GTDB taxonomy): domain Bacteria; phylum Actinomycetota; class Actinomycetes; order Streptosporangiales; family Streptosporangiaceae; genus Chersky-822. The sequence goes on along the minus strand of DASWAH010000237.1, from coordinate 5,018 downwards.
CCTGATCAGGGTGAGGTCGCGCCGGCCCTGCCTGATGACCTCGTGCCCGGCCGCGTGCGGGATCAGGTGGGTGAACCCCTCCATGGCGACGGAGTCACCGTCGTGGACCGCGGCGGCGATCGCCTCGGCCAGCGACAGGATCTCCGCCATCATGCACCAGCCTTCCTCGCCACGGTCACCGAAACGATATCGATCAGCCGCTAGGTGAACAACTGTGCGGTCTACGTAGCGTTCTCCAGGACGTCCTGGGCGATGGCGAAGGCCCGGTTCGCGGCGGGCACCCCCGCGTACACCGCGACCTGCAGCAGTACCTCCTGGATCTGGACCGGGGTCAGCCCGTTGACCAGGGCTGCCCGCACGTGCATGGCCAGTTCCTCCTCCTGGCGCAGCACGGCCAGCGCGGTCAGCGTGATCATGCTGCGTTCGGCCCTGGACAGCCGCGGCCGCGACCAGATCTCGCCCCAGGCGTACCGGGTGATCAGGTCCTGGAACGGCGCCGTGAACTCGGTGGTCCTGGCCACCGCCCGGTCCACGTGCTCGTTGCCGAGCACCTCGCGGCGGACGGCCATGCCCACGGCGGCCCGTTCCTCCTCGGTCAGTGGTCGTTCCTCGGTCACTGGTCAGCCTCCGTTGTGGCGTGGGCGGCCAGCGCCGCCCGCACGAACTGCTCGCTCGAGCCCAGGTAGCGTCCCGGATCAAGCGCGGCCTCGAGTTCGGGCCGCCCGACACCAGCGCTGGCCAGGAGTTCCGTTGCCTGGTTGTCGAGCAGTAGCGCGTCCGCGAGTCCGGTTCCCTGCTCGGTCGCGCGGCGGGCGGCCCGGGTCACCAGATCGTGAGCGGGCAGCCGGCCAAGCGCCGGCGATAGCAGCGACGTGACGTTCTCGGCCAGCGGCAGGCCGGTCGAGGCGTCCAGGTTGGCCCGCATCCGGTCCGGGTCGGGGCGCAGCCCGGCGAGCAGGCCGGCCGACCAGGCGGCCGCGGATCCGGTCAGCGCGAGCAGGTCAGACAGCGGCAGCCATTCGGCGTGCCAGCCCCCCGCCGCGCGCTGGTGCTCTTGCTCGGCCGCGGCAGTCAAGGTGGCGAGCAGGCCGGGCGCCTGCTTGGCGCAGCCGAGGACGACAACCGAGGCGACCGGGTTCTGCTTGTGCGGCATCGCCGAGGACCCGCCGCCGGCCCCGCCCTCGCGGACCTCTCCGACCTCGGTCTGGGCGAGCAGCGTGATATCCCGGCCGATCTTGCCGAGCGCCGCGCAGGCGCCGGCCAGCCCGGCCGCGAGCTGGATGATCCGCTGCCGGTCGGTATGCCAGGGCAGCACCGGCGCGGCCAGGCCGAGCTCGCCGGCCAGCAGCGCGGCCACCGCCGGGCCGGCGTCGCCGAGCGAGGCGAGCGTGCCCGCCGCCCCGCCGAACTGCACGGCCAGCCGGGTCGCGGCGATCCGGCTCAGGTCGGCCCTGACCTCGTCGATGGCGGTCAGCCAGCCCGCCGCGACCAGGCCGAACGTGACCGGGACGGCCTGCTGCAGCAGCGTGCGGCCGGACATCACCGTGCCCGCGTGCTGCCGCGCCAGCCGCGCGCAGGCATCGGCCGCGGCGGCCAGGTCGGCCAGGGTGGAGCCCAGCGACCGGCGGGCTACCAGCATCGCGGCCGTGTCGATGATGTCCTGGCTGGTCGCGCCCGCGTGGATCGCGCCCGCAGCGTCGGCCTGATCGGCCGGCAGCAGGTCGGTCAGGGCCCTGACCAGCGCGGGCACCGGGTTCCCGGCCCCGGCCGCGGCCGCCGCGAGGGCGGCGGTATCGAACAGCTCGGCCCTGGCGATCGCGGTGACCGCCGCCCCCGATCCGCGGCCAGCGCCGGTCACCCCCGCCCGCTCGGCCGCCCTGGCCAGCGCCGCCTCGGTGTCGAGCATGGCCTGCAGCCAGGCCTGGTCGCCGGTGCCGCCGCCGCCCCGGTCGAACAGGGCGCCGAACAGGCCGTCGGGGCGGGATGCGCTCACGCTCCCCATCATGCTCGGCGACCGGGCTCCTGGCTCACTCGGCGCGCGCTCCTGACGGCTCCTGGTCGCGGGCGCCGGGTTGCGTGCTCCCGGTCCCCAGGCCTTCGCTGGCGTCGTGCGCGCCGTCCTGGTCGGACAGGCCGAGCCGCTCGCGCCGGGTCGCCCGCTCCCGCCGTTCCGCCTCCCGCGGGGTCGGGTCGACGAACACGTGCGACACCTCGGGGACCGCCTCGCACAGCTTGCGGTCGATCTGGTCGGCCAGGTCCTCGGCGTCGTCCGAGCTCAGCCCGTCGACCAGCGACACCTTGGCCGCGACGATGAGGTGCTCAGGCCCCAGGTGCATGGTCAGCAGCTCCCGCACCCCGTCGATTCCACTGGTGGACTCGATGACGTGCCGGATGGCATCCAGGTCCCGCTTGTTCGCGGCCTTGCCGATCAGCAGGTCCTTGTTGTCCAGGCCGAGCCGGAAGGCCACCACGACCAGTAGCACGCCGATCGCGATCGAGGCGGCGCCGTCGTAGGCGCCTGACCCGGTGAGCTGGCGCAGCCCGATGCCGAGGGCGGCCAGGGCCAGGCCGACCATCGCCGCCGCGTCCTCGAACAGGGCGGCCTTGACCGTCGTGTCGGGCGAGCTCTGGACGTGCTCCACCAGGTCGGTGTTCTCCTGCTTAGCTTCCTTGTGCATCTGCCGGTAAGCCCGCAGGAACGAGGTCGCCTCGGCCGATCCGGCCACCACCAGGACGATGTAGGCGATCAGCGCGCTGCCCGAGTCGCTGTGCGGTTTCATCAGCGCCAGCACGCCCTCGAACACCGAGAAACCGGCACCGAGGATGAAGATCCCGAACGCGGCGAGCAGCGACCAGAAGTAGCGTTCCTGACCGTAGCCGAACGGGTGCTCCTCGTCCGGAGCCCGCTTCGACTTGGAGATCGAGGTCAGCAGGAACACCTGGTTGAGGGTGTCCGCGACCGAGTGCGCCGCCTCGGCCAGCATGGCGCTCGATCCGGTGAGCACGCCGGCGATCGCCTTGATGACGGCGACGAAGATGTTGGCGGCGCCGGCCACGATGACCGTGCGCTTGGTCTCCACCGACCCTTGCTGCTGCGGCTGCTTGTCGTGGTCGCTCATGGACGGCCGTTCCTGGGAGTGCGCGGCTGATGCATGCGGCAGCGGCTACCCAGGAACGGCCGGATCAGTCGGGCGTCAGCACAGCGAGGCGAACTCGATATGGCCGGGGGCCGCCGCGCCGCCGGTCCAGGTGTGCCCCTCGCCCCAGGTCATCGCGGGCGCCGGGGTCGCGCAGGTGGTGTTCATGATCAGGCCGGTGTAGTCGCCGTACGGGAACAGGAAGCCGGCCGCTGTCTCCTGGGACTGCGCCGGGTCGGACTGCGAGATCTGCTGGCCGGCCGTGGTCCAGGTGCTGCCGCCGGTCACCGAGGCTCGGTAGTACAGGTTGTAGCCGTCGACGTGGTCGACCGTCCCGTCCACGGAATCGTTCCGGTCATCGATCCAGGTCGCATAGAGCTGACCGGGACCGGCCGCCACGAGGTTGGGGAACAGCGCGTAGCAGGCCGACGACGGGCAGTTGGCCGCGGTCTTGTCGTCGACCCGGCCGACGAGCGTCCAGTTGGCGGCGGACAGGCAGCCCGACGAGCACCGGGACAAGTTGATGATCGTCGGGCTCTTGGCCTGGGTGTGGACCTGACCGTCCTGCCAGGCGAGATAGAAGGTGCCTGCCGAGTCCATCGCCAGCGCGTCCTGCGGGCCGAAGTAGGCGAAGCCGCACTTGCTGTACGGGCAGTTCGGGCCCTGCGGCGCCTGCGCGATCGGCGGGCTGAACGTAGTGGTGCCGGTGCCAGCGCTGGTTTCCGACACCCGGTAGTCGGCCGCCGGGGCGCCGGTGCAGTTGCTGGTCTGGCAGTCGCCCCAGGCAAACCAGGCATTGCCTTGCGCGTCGAGAACGCCGGTCTCGGCGAAGCCGACCACGTCGGTGCTGTCGACCAGGTGCTGGGTGAAGGTCGCGCCGCCGTCGGCGGAGACCGAGATGAAATGGCTAGACCCCTGGGTGTAAGCGTCGTAGACGACGTTCCCGCTGGCCAGGATCTTCTCGTGGTCGCAGTTCTTGCAGCCCTTGGCGTTGGCCTGGACCGCCTGACCGAAGGTCTGGCCGCCGTCGGTGGACTTGGCGACGTAGATGTCGGTGTGGCCGCCGGACTGGCCGTAGGCGAGGAAGGAGACGTAGACCGCGCCGGTGGATTTGTCGATCGCGATCGACGGGTCGGCCTGGTCGGGATAGGTCTGGCCGCCGGGCGTGGCCGCGACTACGGCCGGGGCGCTGAACGTGTGCCCGCCGTCGCCGGAGACCTGGATCATGATCCGCGAGTTGTTCAGGCCGGACGCGGGGTCGCAGGAGGTGTTCCCGGCGTAGTGCGTGATCAGCACGTAGACGTGCGTAGCATCGGCGGCCATGGCCGGTTCCCAGTCGTCACCACCGCAGTAACCGAGCCGCTGCACGGTCACCGCGGCCTGGGCCTGGATGATCGCCGGGGCGGCGAGCGTCCAGGTGGCGGCGGCGGTCACGGTGGCCGCGAGGACCGCGGTGGCGCGGCGCCGGCGGCGACGTCGACGGACTGACAATATGCGCGCCATTCCCATTTGCCGTCATCCCTCTCAGGAGCCGCCTGTACGACATTTGCGGCGAACGTAACTCCGCTGGGTGCATGGGTCAAGACCGGCGGGAGGCAGGCGCCCTAGGCTGACGGCATGGACGTCGAAGCGGCCGGGTTCGCTGCCGCCCTGTCCCGGCTGCTCGTCGCGTTCACGATCGAGGTGGACAACGAGTTCGAGCAGCACATGCCGCATCGCACGGCGCTGTTCGGACCAGGTGGTCCGGCGGCCGTTCTGCCGTCCTCTGGCCGCCCGTTCCCGGTGCCCTGGCTGGCGTCTTACGCGATGTGGCAGAACGGCCTGCGCTATGTGCCGGCCGATGGCGTGCCTGCCGGGTCGCTGCAGGGCCTGGGAGCCAAT
>DASWAH010000236.1:0-6843 GCA_036391235.1 Streptosporangiaceae bacterium | reverse complement strand
AGCGGTGCCGGTGAGCAGGATGAGAAAGGTGGGATGGGGCCGGAGACAGCTCCGCCCGGTGCGCGGACGGCGCACCGGGCGGCCTGACGAACCGCGGATCAGATCCCGCTTGCTGCCGATGAGGCGGTGCCGGAGGCGGCGGGTGCGCCGGCGGCGGAGCTCCCGGCCGGGAACTGCCCGGACAGCTCCTCGAGCTGGTCGAACAGGCCACGGTAGCCGCGCAGCGCCTTGCGCAGCTCCTCGGTGCCGGCCGCGTCGCCTTCCTGCCAGGAGGACCCGATTGTCTGCTGGCGCTGCCGCAGCGACGTCATGAAGCCGTCCACCGCCCGCTCGACCAGGTCCGACGCGCGGCGCACGGATGCGCCAGGGTCGTCCACGAACAGCGCCTTGATCTCGCTCCACTCGGCGGCGCTGTTGCCGTTTCCGCCGGGCAGGCCGGCCGGGCTGACCCCGCCGGCCGGAGTGGTACCGGCGGCCGGCGCGGCAGCGGACGCGCCGTCCGCGGTCGACTCGTCCTGGTCTGGGCTGTGCACCGACTCAACCACGATCACGTCCTGCGCGGCGGCACCGGTGAAGGAGCCGTCTGCTGGGTCAGCCTCGGGGCCCGTGCTGGCCTCGTCGGTGCTGGTTTGGTCTGTGCTGGTCTCGTCGGTGCTGGCCTGCTCGGTGCTGGTCTCATCGGGGGCGGGCGACCAGGGAGTGTGCGTTCCATAGGTGCTCATCGCGTCTAGCTCCTTCTCGGGCTGGCGGCGTCGCTGACGACGGCGTCGGCCGCGGGCAGCGAGCCCCCCGTCCCGTTGGCCGCCGAATTCGGGTTGCTGGCCGGGCTGGCGTCCGGGCCCTGCTGGCCGCCGGCGACGCTGGAATCGCCGAGCAGCTCGTCGAACATGGCCCGGTAGTGGATCATGGCCTGGCGCAGGTCTTCCGTGCTGGCTGAGCCGTTGGCCGCCGACTCGCTGATCCCGTGGGCGGCCCGGTAGTGCTCGAGCGTGCGGGCGTGCTCCACCGACAGGTCAGCCAGGGTCTGATCGAATTCCTCGGTCGGGTACCCGCGGTCCTGCATCACCGAGGTGACCAGCTCCTGGGCCTGGCCGACGGCGGCGGTCGGCTGGTCGACGAACCGCTCCTGGATGCCGGCCCACTGCGTGGTGTACTGCGTCCTGGCCTCGGGGCTGAGGTGCCGGATGTCGAGGCTGCGCACCCGTCGTTCCCGGCTCGCCAGCTCGGCTTCGGCTCGGCGCTGGCTCGGCAGCTCGGCGACCGTGCGGTCGTATTCGGGGCCGAAACGCTCCTTGAGCCTCCGGCGTCGGGCCGCGGGGACGGCAATCGCCACCGCGATGATGATGAGAATGACCACAATGATGGCCACGATGATCCCGGCTGACATGGGGACCTCCTTCGGGCTTGTCGCGCGCCCCGACTGCCCAGCCCGTGTGCGCCCAAACCGATGCCAGGGAATAGGCCATTAATCGGAATAGCCAGAAGCCGGAACTCCCCGCTTCCGCGACCTCGCCGCCTCAGCTGCTGCGGCGGACGGCGAGCACGCAGATATCGTCGAGTTGCGGCTGGGCGGCGAGCGCGGTCACCAGTTCCTGGCACAGGACGTCCAGCGACCCGTGCGGCGACCAGGCCGCGAGGTAGTCGCTCACCTTGGCGATGCCGTCGGCGATGTCGTCACCGCGGCGCTCGATCAGCCCATCGGTGTACATCAGCAGCACATCCCCGACGGCGAAGTGGGTCCGGCGCTGCGAGTACGCCGCCTCGTCGAACGGGCCAAGCGGCGGCCCGGCCGCCGCCGACAGCGCCTCGACCTTTCCCGTCTTCGCCCGGCGCACCAGCAGCGGCAGGTGCCCGGCGGAGGCGTAGGCGAGTCGGCCGGCGGCCGGCTCGGCGAGCGCGACCGCCATCGTCGCGAACTGGCCGGCGGTCACGGTCGCGGTGATCCGCCGCAAGTCGGCCAGTAGCCTGGCCGGCAGGTAACCGGCGATCGCCAGGGCCCGGCCGGCGTTCCGGATCTGGGTCATGTCCTCGGCGGCCGCGATCCCGTGGCCGGCTACGTCGCCGATCGCCAGGTAGGCCCGGCCGCCCGGCAGGGCGAGCGCGTCGTACCAGTCACCGCCGATGACCCAGGTCGTGCCGGCCTGCCGGTAACAGGTGCCGACCTGCAGGCCAGCGATGGGCGCGGTCATCCTGGGCATCACCGCGCGCTGCAGGACGGTCGCGACGGCATGCTCGTCGGCGTAGATCTGGGCGCGCACCAGGGCCTGCGCGACCAGGTCGGCGACCGCCGCGATGAACGCGAGCTGCCCAGGGCCGAACTGCTGCGGCCGCTGCCACATGATCGAGATGCAGCCGATCGCGTTCTTGCCGACGATGAGTGGCCACACCAGCCAGCTCGACCGGCCTTCGCCCGCGACCACCTCGGCCCGTCCCGGATACCGCCGCACGTACTCGGCCGACTCCCGCAGGATCACCGGCTCGCCGGTGCGGACGGCATCGGTCGCGGCCGTCGGCTCGTCCATCGGCAGGTCGACGATCTGCTCCCTGGTCTGCTCGGAGTAGCCGGCCGCGCTGATCCACTCGATCCTGGCGCCGTCGGCCGAGACCACGCCGAGCGCGAGGCCGTCGGCGCCGCCGACCGCCGACCGCACCCGCTCGGCCACCACTTCGCCGATGGCCTGCGGGGTCAGCGCCGACGCGAGCAGCCTGGTGAGAGTGGCCAGCGTGGCCAGACGTTCCCGTTCCCGCTCCTCAGCCTGGCGCAGCCTGGCCCGCTCGACCGCCCGGCTGGTGATCTCGGCCACCGCCTGCAGGTACTCACGCTCGGCGGCCGAGGGTTCGCTGGCCCCGGCCCACCGCACATCCAGGCGTCCCACCGATCCCGACTCGCCGAGCAGCGCGAAAGAGGCGAGGTAACCGTCCGGGCCGGGGCCGCTGTCCACGTCGGCGCGGCCAGCCGGGGAGCCGGACGGGTCCGGTGACAGGTCGACGGCGACGTGGCGCACGCCGAGCCGCCCGCGTACGGCCCCCGACACTCGCTCGGCCACGTCCGTCACCGTCGGGGCCTCGGCCAGCCAGGCGCCGAGTTCGGCCGCCATTCTTCGGGCGTCGGCGGCCTCGCGCTGCAGGCGCGCGCTCTCCTGCTCTTGCACCGCCCTGATCCGGCCGGTGACCTCCTGGGCCAGCAGCCAGCAGATCAGCACGATCGTCGCGATGTACAGCTGAGCCAGCGCGACCGCGGTCGGCGCCGGCAGGCCCAGGTGGGCGAACTCCCCGTGGCCGGCCGCGGTCATATAGTTCGCGACGACCGCGAACGCCGTGCCCGCCAGCACGACCGCGACGTCCCCGACCCAGAAGGCGGCCCAGGCCAGCAAGGGCAGGAACAGCACCGCGAGCGGCTGCCCGAGCCGGAACGCGACGACCGCGAGCCCGGTCGTGAGCGCGACGATCAGCACGAGCTCGCGCCAGCGGGCCGCGATCAGCTGCCGCCGCTGGACCCAGAGCAAGATCGGCGCCCCGACGACCAGGACGGCGATGCCATCTCCGGCCCACCACTGCAGCCACAGGGCCGGCCACCAGCCGCCGCCGCTGCGGGCGAGGACGGTCGCGCCGATCAGGCCGCCGGCCAGCGGGCCCGCGCAGCCGGCCCCGGCGACATACCTGAGCAGTCCTGGCCTGGTCGTCAGGTCGGGGCGGCCGCCGCCCAGCCTGATCGTGGTCGTCGCCCCGGCCAGCGGTTCGACGCAGTTGGCGGCGGCCGAAGCTACGGCCGCGGCCACGTTCAGCTGGTGCTGCAGGTCAACCCCGATCTCGGTGACCGCGATGGCCGCGATCACGGCCGGCCAGCGCCGCCGGGGAGTCAGCAGCAAGGCCGCGACGGTGACGCCGGCCGGAGGGAAGCCGAAAGCTGCGCCGGAGCTGAAGCTCTGCCAGGACAATTCAGAGCCGAGCGCGTAGGCCGCCGCGACGATCGCGAACAGGGCGAGCAGGCGGGCAGGTTCCGACGACGGCGCGATCAGCCGTCGCTCGGCAGCCACCCGATTCCTCCCGTTACGGCCGGCCGGGCTATGCAGGCCCGGCCGGTCCGGAGCTGGCCGCCTCGACGCTGGGGTAGATCGCCAGCACGGCGGTCAGGTCCATGATCTCCAGGACACGCCGGACCGGCCCGTCGGCGGCCACGGCCAGGCGGAGCTGGATCCCGGCCTGGGCCGCGTGCTGATGGGCCAGCGCCAGCGCCCTGATCCCGGCCGAATCGCAGAAGGTAGTCGAGGTCAGATCGCCGACGACAATGCTGGCGCCGGGCCGGAAGGCGGCCGCGAGGTCGCGGGTAACGTCCTCAGCATTCGTCATGTCGATCTCGCCGGGCAGATGCACGACAACCGGACCAACCGGACCGGCCGTCTGGTGAGCCTCATGCATCGCGATGGCAACTTTCGTGACAGGGCCGGGCCGCGCCCAGGCTAAGCCGGTCTTCTCGTCCCGCGGCCCGGGATCCCCGTCCCCGCGCAGTCGAGCGACCAGGCCCGCCGGCTGCAGGCCGCGGAGCAAGTCTTGCCGTCCGCTGGCCGCATGTCCAGCGGCACCGGGATACCAGCGCGGGGGCGCGGATCAGATTCGCGACGGGAAATCCGTTCCGGTCACGGCAACGAAGGCACGAGACGCGGCGCGGAACAGGACTGCGGGAAGGAATCTTAAATCCGGCAGAATGGTAGATCACGGCAGCCCCACGCCCTCCGGCCGGGCCGGTCGTCCCGGGCGACGCGACCAATGGCCCTCATCACCAGCCGATATAGGAGGCGACAATCAAGCATCATCTCCGAAGGCGGGGAAAGTAAGGAGTGCGATGAGCGGCCGCGAGATCACTGCAGACGGCCCCGCCGAGGTTAGCCATACGCCCGTTCCAGGCGCTGATTTGCTTCCCGGCGTGGCCGGACTCACTCATGCCGCCATCCTGTACGACGGCTCGGGAGACCGGGCCGGCCAGGACCTGGCCTGGGCCGGAGCGGTGATGCGGCAGGCCGCCGCCGACGGGTACCCGGTCCATGTCGTCGTCCCCGGTGGCACCCAGGGTGCCCTCGCCACGGCCGGCGGCCCGATTGCCAGCGCACGCAGCGACGACATGGCCGAACTGGGCCGGAACCCGGCCAGGATCATCCCGGCCGGCCTGTCGTTCCTCGACGAGCACCCGGGCCAGCACGCCTTCTGCCTGTGGGAGCCCGCCTGGCCGGCCCGTTCGGCGGCCGAACTGCACGAGGTCACCCGGCATGAGGCGCTGGTGAACATAGCCTTCGCGGGGCAGCCGATGACGGTGGCCTGCCTGTACGACGTGTCGCGGCTGTCCCGGGGCCTGCTGCGCGACGCCCGGCGGACGCATCCGATCGTCATCTCCGGCGGCCTCCGGCAGGCCAGCGACAGTTACCTAGGCGGGGTGTTCCCGCCCGGTTGTGATGACCCGCTGTCGCCTGCGGCCAGCGATGCCAGCTACGTGACGTTCGATGGCCACCTGGGCCCGGTCAGGGATTTCTCGGCCAGCCAGGCTCGGGCCGCCGGGCTGGACCGGACGCGGACCAGCGACCTGGTCCTGGCGGTGAGCGAGATCGCGGCGAACGCGCTCGGGCATGCCGGCGGCGGCGGCGTGGTGCGGTCCTGGTGCACCGCCGGCGAACTGGTCTTCCAGATCGAAGACGCCGGTTTCATCGCCGACCCGCTGGCCGGGCGCCGCCGGCTGCCTGCTGAGGCCGCCGGCGGCCACGGCCTCTGGCTGGTCAACCGGGTCTGCGACCTGGTCGAGCGCCGTTCCAGCGCCGACGGCACGATCACCAGGCTGCACATGCGCCGCCCGGACAGCCTGAAAGAACCGGGTAACGTGCCACGGCTATAGCAGGACGATTTACCCCCCTCTTTCAGGGTCACCGTCACGGTCGCGGGTCGGGGGTGTTAGCCGGGGCTGACCGCCGCGGCCATCGTGGCCTGGATCGCGGCGAGCACCTCGGCCGGTTTCTCCATGTGAACCATGTGCCCGGCGCCGTCGACGACGTGCCGGCTGGCCGACGGCACCTGCTGGGCCTGGCTGGCCGGAATGATGTGGTCGTCCGCCCCCCAGATCACCGCGACCGGGATCGCGCCGCCGAGGGCAGCGAGCGGCCCGGCCGCGTCCAGCCGCTGCCGGTCGCCGTCGAGCAGCGTCCCGGTCAGCGTCTGCAGGGCGTCGCCGACACCGTCCAGGCGCTTGTAGGCCAGCAAGTCGTCGACGACCTGCCTGGTCACCAGGCCGTCGTCGGCGAACAGCCGCCCGACCAGCGGCCGCAGTTCGCGCCTGGTCTCCGCGCCCGCGAACCCGCGCAGGTAACCGGCGTCGATCTCGGGCCCGAAGCCGGCCGGCGCGACCAGCGTCAGCGAGGCGACCCGGCCCGGGTCGCGCGCCGCCACCGCGACCGCGATCGTCCCGCCCAGCGAGTGCCCGACCAGGTGCGCGCGGCTGGCCCCGATCGCGTCGAGCACGCTGACCGCCGCGTCGGCCAGAAGGTCGAGCGACCCGTCGCCCACGTCCTTGGCCGACGTACCGTGACCAGGCAGGTCGAGAGCGTAGACGCTGGCCTGGCCGGCCAGCGGCTGCTGTACGAACAGCCACGAGTTACGGTCACCGCCGAAGCCGTGAATGAGCAGGACCACATCGCCGGCGGTACCGGCCCCGGCGTAACTGATCCTCCGGCCGCCGCTGTCGGCCGACTCGGTCACCGCGCCGCCGTCCTCGTCATCGGGCACGCCCGCCTCGATCTCGGCGCGAGCCCGGGCGACCGCGTCGTCGAGATCGGAGTCGCTGACGTCGTCCGCGGCGATCAG
>DASWAH010000235.1:0-11688 GCA_036391235.1 Streptosporangiaceae bacterium | reverse complement strand
AGGTGGACATCCCGCAGCAACTTGACCTGGGCATCCCCCGCCACCACGGCCCGCTCGAGGGTCGCGACGGGGGCGCTGGCGTGGCTCAGCCCGACGACGAGGACGCTCATGAGCTGACCGCCTTGGCGCTCACCGGGCCGTCACCGTTCAATGCCAGCGATCTCCCTGGACGGCCGGCCTGGCCGTTACGGCCGGCGGCGTCGCGTTCGGTGTGCAGGACCTGGACAAAAGACCGGCGCTGGGCATGGAACGCGAGAATCTGCAACTCGATCGACAGGTCGACTTTACGCACATCCACGCCGTCAGGCACGTTGAGCACGAGCGGCGCGAAGTTCAGGATGCTGGTGACGCCCGCCGCGACCAGGCGGTCGCAGATCCCCTGGGCCGCCGGGGCGGGCACCGTGATCGCGCCGATCATGGCCTTCGACTCGGCCACTACCTGCTCGATGTCCTCGGCCGATCTGACCCGGTGGCCCGCGATCACGCTGCCCACCACCGCCGGATCGCAGTCCAGCATCGCGGCCACGCGGAACCCGCGGGTGGCGAAGCCGCCGTAGTTGGCCAGGGCGCGGCCGAGATTGCCCGCGCCGACGATGACGACCGGCCAGTCCTGGGTGAGACCGAGTTCCCTGGACACCTGGTAGATCAGGTAATCCACGTCGTAGCCGACGCCGCGGGTGCCGTACGAGCCGAGGTGCGACAGGTCCTTGCGGAGCTTGGCCGAGTTGACGCCGGCGGCGGCCGCCAGTTCCTCGCTGGACACCGAGGCGACGTCCCGGTCGGCCAGCGCGTACAGGGCACGCAAGTACAGCGGCAGGCGAGCGATCGTCGCCTCCGGGATGCCCGGCAAGCTGCTGCCTGACCTGGTACGGCGGGACATTCGCCGGCAACTCCTGGGGGGAATCGGCGCCACGGGCGCAACTACCGCAGGCCGCCCGCATTCGTGCTCTCAATTACACCGTACGCCCTTGTGAACGTTTGCACAAAGTCGGGCACCGGCGCCCAGCGGGCGCGGGCCGGCCGGCGTGACCCGCGGCCCGGGGTCAGGCCGTCAGCGCGCGGCGCAACCGATCCTCGTCAACCCGCCAGAAGTCGTGCTGGACGCCGTCGACCAGGGTGACCGGAATCATGTCCGCATACTCCCGCAGGTCCGCCTCCGACCTGGTGATGTCCCGCTCGGCCCAGGGCACGCCCAGCTCGGCCGTGACCCGCTCGATGACGGCTCTGGCGTCCGCGCAAAGGTGGCAGCCCGGCCTGGTCAGCAGGGTCACCTGATGGCCGGCGGGTGCGACTGGCGAGGTCACGGGTAACGCCCGTCGTCACGGGGCGACCAGTGCTCGTATTCCGGTTCGGCCTGGGCCGGGCCGGAATAGCTGGCGGGTGAGCCGGTGCCCGGCGCGCCCTTCCGGCCAGCCGCGGTCACTCCGGTCAGGTCGATCCCCGACTCGCTGAGGATGTCGGAGATGGCGGAGAAGGATGGCAGCGGGGATACCTTGGCCTGCTGCAGCCCGAGCTCGATGGAGTTGGTCGCGAGGACCATGGCCCGCCGTTCCGACTCGAACCTGGCCACGTACGGCTGCAGCAGGTGCTCGTCGTAGGAACGCCGGTCCTGGTACACCTCGTACAGGATCCGCTGCATCGGCGCGGTCGGCACCGCATGGGCGATGTAGACGAGCGTGCCTGGTTCGTTGGCCCGCACCTGCTCGACCACCCGCTCGGTCATCCGGTCGAAATCGCCGACCCGCTCGTCGAGCACCGTATAGATGGTGATCTGCCCGAACAGCGGCCCTTCGGGGAGGCTGTCGTGGCCGTTGGGCCAGGCCTTGCCATCGCCCAGCCCGCCACCGACCGCGTCGATGGCGCCGGTGTAGATCTCCGGGTCAGGCCCGCGTCCGTCGTAGCCGCCGGGCGGCGCGCTGGCCGGCCTGGCCGGCTCGGCGGCCAGCGCGGCCAGCGCCGGATTACCGACCCCGGTGTCCTGCGGGTCATAGCCGCCCGAGCCGGTCCCCTCACCGCCATATCCGGCGTCGAGCAAGTCGTCGTGGTAGCCCAGGCCGGCCGGCCCGTCATAGTCATCGAGGCCGTAGCTGGCACTCTCGTCACCGGTTGGCTCCGGCCAGTCGTCCGCGGGCGGCTCAGGCCAGTCGTCACCGGCCGCCGGGTAACCGGTTCGCGGGCCGGACTCGCGGGCCGCGGGCACCGGCTGGTCGATGACCCCGGCCCGGCCCGCCGCCACGACCGCGAACCAGGTCAGCCCGACCGCGGCGACCTGGGCCAGCGCAGCCCCGGCGCTGCCGAGTGAGACGCCGGCCAGCATCGCGACCCCGGGGAGGGCGACGACGATGGCCGCGCCCGCGCCGATCAGCACCGGGCTGACGACGGGGGCATACTCCGGCCGGCGCCTGGCCCGGCCCAGGGCCACCAGGACCGCCAGCAGGGCGAAGAACAGGGTGAAGCACGCCACGAACTCGATCAGCGCCGCCGGGACGAGCTGATAGACGGCGTGCGGGTCCGGCCAGGTTTTGCTCAGCGTGACGTTCGGGCTCAGCGGATCTGACCCCAGGATCACGACCACGATCACGCCGACCGCGGCGACGGCCAGCCGCATCGCGAACCGGCTCACGATGCTGCGGCCGGTCAGCTCGACCAGGCCCAGGCAGAGCGTCAGCGGGGCCACGGCCTGAGCGCCGAGCTCGGTCGCGCGGAACGTCAGGTCGCTGAATCCGGACAGGTAGCCGAGCGCCTGCGCGGCCAGCGCGACGGCGAGCGCGAACACCGCGACCGTCCAGGCGATCAGGAACAGCCGCGGAGTCCTGGCGCAGCGCGCCGCGAGGACGCCGGTCCCGGCCGCGGCAGCCACCGCGCCCAGTGCGACCACGATCAGCGAGCCTGTCATCCCTGCCTTCGGCGCGTAATGCCCGCGGGACGCCGCAAACACTCCGCTGACCAGGTAAGGAGCGGCCCTTCCTGGCGAGGTCCGCTCGGCGCCCCCCAGCGTACCCACTAGGCTCGGCTATCGTGACGGCGCTACCAAGACGGCACGACCGCGCCGTTGTCGCTGGGGCGGCATCGGCGGCCGCCGCGGCGGTGAGCCCGCCCGTGGTGACGCCCGACCCGACCGCGGGCGCGTTCTTCGACGTCGACAACACGCTGATGCGCGGCGCCTCGATCTACCACTTCGCCAGGGGGCTCGCGGCCAGGAAGATGTTCGGCGCCCGCGACCTGGTGAAGATGGCGCTCGGGCAGGTGGTCTTCCGCGTGCACGGGCGGGAGAACGCCGACCACATCGACGCCGCCCGCGAAGCGGCCCTCGCGTTCGTGGCCGGCCACAAGGTCGCCGACATCACCACGCTGGGCGAGGAGATCTACGACGACACCATGGCCGACCGGATCTGGGAAGGCTCGCGCGAGCTGACCAAGGGCCATCTCGACGCCGGGCAGCGGGTCTGGCTGGTGACCGCGACCCCGGTCGAGCTGGCCGAGATCCTGGCCCGCCGGCTCGGTCTCACCGGCGCGCTCGGGACCGTCGCTGAGACCGAAGACGGCGTCTACACCGGACGCCTAGTCGGCGGGCTGCTGCACGGCCAGGCGAAGGCCGCGGCGGTGCTCGCGCTGGCCGGGCAAGAGGGCCTGGACCTCGCCAAGTGCAGCGCTTACAGCGACTCCTACAACGACCTGCCGATGCTCGAACTGGTCGGGCACCCGAATGCGGTCAACCCCGACGCGCAGCTCCGGGCCGTCGCCAAGGAACGGCAATGGCCGATCCACGACTTCCGCCGCGGGCGCCGGGCCACGATCATCGCGATCCCGGTCGCGGCCGGCGCCGGGGTAGCGGCCGGCGGCCTGGCCGCTGGCATCGCCGTCCACCGCCACCGCGCGGCCCGATGACACGGCGTGACGGCCCCGGCCGGCTCGCCCGTGACTAGGTCGAACTGCCACCGGCCGGGACGCGCGAGTTACTCCACCCGGTCCTGCGGTTCCTGCGGGTCACGAGCGTCACGACCAGGGCCGGGCGGGTCGATGGCCAGCCGCTCGCCGAACGCCGGCCCGCGCTCGGCCAGCAGTTCGCTGATCTTGCCGGCGATGGTGTCCTTGACCTTCCCGGCCAACTCGGCCACGACGTCGTCGTCCTCACTTTGGTCAGGGGTGAACCCGTCGGTCGGCACCGGGTCGCAGAACTCGATCAGCCAGTTCGACGGCAGAGGGATCGCGCCGAGCGGCCCGAACCACGGGAAGAGCGGGGTAATCGGGAAGTATGGCAGCCTCAGCCGGGCCGCCAGCTCACGCCAGTCGGCCACCATCGGGTAGATCTCCTCGGCCCCGACGATCGCGCACGGGATCATGGGCACCCGGTTGCGCAGCGCCGTCCTGACGAACCCGCCGCGGCCGAATCGCTGCAGCTGGTAACGGTCGCTGAACGGCTTGCCGATGCCCTTGAAACCCTCGGGAAAGACACCGACAAGCTCCCCGGCCCGCAGCAGGTGATCGGCCTCGTCGGGGTGCGCGGGAACATGCCCGCTGGCCCTGGCCAGCCAGCCGAGGAGCGGCACCGAGTACACCATGTCCGCCCCCAGCAGCCGCAGGTTGCGGTGGCCGGGATGCTCGTCGCCGATGCCGACCTGCAGCATCAGCGCGTCGATCGGCAGCACGCCCGAATGGTTCGCGACTACCAGCGCGCCGCCGTCCGCGGGGACGTGCTCGAGCCCGCGCATGCGGACACGGAACCAGCCGCGGTACAGAGCCCTCGCCGCGGGCATCAGGACGGCCCGGTTGAGCTCAGGATCGAACCCGGTGTCGGGATCTGTCTCGTACTCGCCCGCGATCCGGCGCCGCAGGAAATCCGCGGCCGCGCTCAGCCGCCTGACCCACTCGCCCGCCAGGGGCGGCGCTGGGTCGTCGCTCATCTGGAGATCACCCGCCCAGGCCGCCACCGCGGCGACCGGCTAGAACAGCGGCTCGCGGGCGCCCTGGGGTGCCGCTAGCGTGCCGCTACTTCTTGTTCCTGCGCTGAACGCGCGTCTTGCGCAGCAGCTTGCGGTGCTTCTTCTTCGCCATCCGCTTGCGCCGCTTCTTGATTACTGAGCCCACAGAACCACCCTTGATCGATACCCACGTGCAACGGCGTGCCTAACATCTCAGCGCCGCGACCACGCGGGCGGGCACACGCCAGTCCCACAGCGTACCCCGGCCGGGACACCCCGGCGCCCGCGGCCGCGCATCCGGGCCCGCCTGAGCGAGCGCGCGACCGCCCCTTTACCCCGTCAGCCCGCTTCGACGAAGGCGTCCCGCAGGTACTGGTCCACCGCCCGCTCGGGAACCCGGAAAGAACGACCGACCCGGATTGCCTCGAGGTCCCCAGAGTGGACGAGTCGGTAGACGGTCATTTTCGATACACGCATGATCGCCGCCACCTCAGCCACCGTCAGGAATCGGACGGCACTGAGCGGAGTTGCCTCTGCTGCCATCGATAGCCCTCTCCGGCGCTCTCCGCTGCGCCAAGCGATATCCAGCGCACCAGTCACGCCCGTATCCAGCGTAATTGGTCCGCGCGAAAGGGCAACCCCCGAGCGGGTGCCTGATTCGGGCTACCCGCGACAGTGGCGAGGCCGGCAGTTCCGTCTCATGGTTAACAAACGCGGCGCTCAGCCCGCGCCTAGTTCGCGGCCGCGGTCCCTGGCCGCCTCGATGGCGGCGAGGAAGGCGGCCCTGACCCCGTGCCGTTCCAGTTCCCTGATCGCGCTGATCGTCGTGCCGCCAGGCGACGTCACCGCCTCGCGCAGGATCACCGGATGCTCGCCAGATTCCCGCAGCATCGTCGCCGCGCCGTAAACGGCCTGCTTGACCATCTCCAGCGCCGATGCCCGCGACATTCCGAGCAGGATGCCGGCGTCGACCATCGCCTCGACCAGGAAATACACATAGGCCGGGCCGCTGCCGGACAGGGCCGTCGCCGCGTCCTGCTGGGACTCGGGGATCCGCAGCACCTTGCCGACCGGGCGCAGCAGTTCCTCGGTCCGCCGCAGATGCTCCTCTCGGGCATGGCGGCCCGCCGAGATCACGCTCATCGCCTCGTCGACCAGGACCGGGGTGTTCGACATCACCCGGACCACGGCGACGTCCGCGGCCAGCCTGGACTCGATCGTCTTGGTCGGGATCCCGGCCGCGACCGAGATCACCAGCTGGTCGGTACGGACGGCGGGCGCGATCTCCTCCAGCAGCGCGATCATGTCCTGCGGCTTGACCGTAATCAGCAGCGTCGATGCCTTGGCCGCGGCCTCCGCCGCCGACGTGACCTCGATGCCGTAGGAGTCTCGCAGCGCCTCGGCCCGGTCGCCGCGGCGCACAGCCGCGATCACCCCGCCCGGGGCCACGCCCGCCCGCAGCATGCCAGACAGCAGCGCCTCGCCCATCTTGCCCGCGCCCAGGATCGCGATCATGACTCGAGCCTAGCGCTGCGGCCAGGCGGAGCAGGCCTAGCGGGAGGCCAGGGCCCGAAGGAAGAACACCAGGTTGGCCGGGCGCTCGGCCAGCCGCCGCATGAAGTAGCCGTACCAATCGCTGCCATACGGCACGTACACCCTGACCTGGGCACCCTCAGCGGCCAGGGCGGCCTGCTCGTCGGTCCTGATGCCGTACAGCATCTGGTACTCGAAGCTGCCAGGGTCCCGGCCGATCGTCGCCGTCCTGGACTTGGCGATCGCGACCAGGCGCGGGTCGTGCGTGGCCAGCATCGGGTAGCCCGCGCCGTCCAGCAAGATGCGCATGCACCGGGCATAGCCGCGGTCCACCTCGGAACGCGCCGCGAACGCGAACCCGTCGGGGGCGCGGTAGGCGCCCTTGCAGAGCCGGACCCTGGACCCCGGCCCGGCCAGCGCCTCGCAGTCCGCCGGGCTGCGCCGCAGGTATGACTGGATCACGCAGCCCAGGTCGGGATAATCGGCCCGCAGCTCGCGGACCAGCCGCAGGGTCGCCTCGATCCTGGTGTGGTCTTCCATGTCCACGGTCACCGTGGTCCCCGCGGCCCTGGCGGCCAGGCAGATCCGCCGGATGTTCTCGGCCGCGGTCTTCTCGCCGTGCTCGGCCAGGCCGAGACCGACCGCGGTCGGCTTGACCGACACCTCGGCCCGGCCTCCCGCGGTCACGCCGGCCGCGGCCAGGAGTTCGAGCAGGGAAACGTACTCGCTGGCGACGGCGGCCGCCTGGTCGGGGTCGGTCGTGTCCTCGCCGAGGTAGTCGATCGTGACCGACAAGCCCGCGTCCAGCAGCTTCCTGGTCACCGCGAGCGCGTCGGCGGCGGCATCGCCAGCCACGAACCGGCGGACCACGGCCCTGGTGAGTGGCGTGGTCGTGATCAGGCGGCGTACTCGCTGGCTGGCCGAGGCGGCCAGCAGAACTCGGCGCAGCACCGTTGGTGCACCTCCGTCAGGCCAGGAATCGTCATCGGCAAGCTACAGCAGGCCGCGGCGGCGGCCCATCGTGACCTTGACGTTAGCCCCGGCGTCCGGGGACACGATGACCTCCTGGGCCGCGGTGACCCCGCAGGTCAGCAACGTCGCCTCGACCGGAACAGTCCGCTTGACCAGCGCCAGCGCGATCGGGCCGAGCTCGTAGTGCCGGGCCGCCGAGCCGACGAAACCAACCGCCTTGCCGTCCAGGCTCACCTCGTCGCCGTGGGCCGGCAGCACGCTCTCGCTACCGTCCAGGTGCAGCAGCACCAGGCGCCTGGGCGGATGGCCCAGGTTGTGCACCCTGGCCACCGTCTCCTGGCCCCGGTAACAGCCCTTGTTCAGGTGCACGGCCTGCTCGATCCAGCCGACCTCGTGCGGGATCGTGCGGTGGTCGGTGTCCACGCCGAACCGGGCCCGGTGCCCGGCGATCCGCAGCGCCTCGTGGGCCCACAGGCCGGCCACGACCGCGCCCGCCGCTTCCAGCCCGTCCGTGACCGCGCTCAGCCTGGCCCGCTCGACGATCAGGTCGGTGCCGAACCCGAAGTCAAGGGCGGCCGCCACGCCAGCTGCCCCGGCTCCGGCGGCCTGCGGGCCCATCGTCGTGAGCACGGCGTAGTCGCTGGTCACGTCGCTTTCCGTAACGCGCATCATGAACCGCATGGAGGCCAGGAACTCCAGGAGCGGGGCAGCTTCCGCCGGCTCGAGATGCATCCAGGTCGTGGTGCCGTCGTCGACCAGGCTGAGATGGTGCTCGACGTGGCCGTGCGGGCTGAGGATCAGGGCCTGCCGCGCCGTTCCGGGCCCCAGGTCGTCGAGCTTCTGGCTGCTCAGGCTGTTCAGCCAGGTCAGGCGGTCCTGGCCGGTGACCTTGACCACGTCGCGATCGGAGCGGTCGACCAGGCCGGCTGCCTGGGCGAGCGCACGCTGCTCGGCGAATGGGTCTCCGTAGTGCGCCGCGATGCCCTGATCGGGCGGATCGGCCGGGACCGCGCCCGGCCGGGCGAGCAGGGGACTGTCCATGCCTGTAAGGCTATGCGCCGCCCGCTGGTCAGGATTCGCTGACCGTTCCTTCCCGGACGGTGAGCCGCCTTGTCACGCTGACCTGCTCGGCCAGCCGGCGATCGTGGGTGACGATCAGCAGCGTCCCGTCGTACCGGTCGAGCGCCTGCTCGAGCTGCTCGATCGCCGGCAGGTCCAGGTGGTTAGTCGGCTCGTCGAGAACCAGCAGGTTCGCCCCCGACTGCATGAGCAGGGCCAGGTCGGCACGGGTGCGCTCGCCGGGCGAGAGCGACCCGGCCGCCCGGCCGACGTCGTCCGCGCCGAGACCGAACTTGGCCAGCAGCGTGCGGGCCTCAGGTTCGGTCAGCCCGCAGGCCAGCCGGAACGCGCCGAGCAGCCGGGCGTTCTGGTCGAACGTGAGGCGGCCCTGGTCGATCTCGCCGACGCGAACCGAGGCGCCCAGCGATCCGCGCCCGCCATCCAGCGGGATCCGCCCGAGCAGTGCCTGCAGCAGCGTGGTCTTGCCCGAGCCGTTGTCGCCCTGGATCAGCACCCGGTCCCCCCAGCCGATCTGCAGGCTGACCGGGCCGAGCTGGAACGTGCCACGCCGCACCACGGCGCCGGACAGCACAGCCACGACGTCACCGCTGCGCTCGGCCGCGCCGAACCGCAGCCGGAGTTCCCACTCCTTGCGCGGCTCGGCGACCGGCTC
The DNA here is from genome assembly GCA_036391235.1 of Streptosporangiaceae bacterium. Lineage (GTDB taxonomy): Bacteria > Actinomycetota > Actinomycetes > Streptosporangiales > Streptosporangiaceae > Chersky-822. Next base: position 2,529 of record DASWAH010000235.1, on the reverse strand, counting down.
GAGCCGCTCGGCCGCACGCAGCGCGGCCGAGCCCTTGGCCGCGGCCGCCTGGGCGCCCTGGGCCATGCCGGCCCTGATGTTCTTGTCCGGTTCCTTGCGACGCATCGCTGCGCTTTTGGCCGTGCGCTCACCGGACCTGGCCCACTCCTTCTGGCGCCTGGCCCGCTCGATCAGGTCGTCCCTGGCCGACGCGTAGGTCTGGTAGGCCTGGGCCGCGTGGGCCTTGTCGCGGGCCAGCTCTTCCCGGTAGGCCGCGTAGCCGCCGCCGTACAGCTTGACCTCGCGGGTGTGCGGGTCGATCTGCAGCACCTGGGAAGCGGCCCGTTCCAGGAACGCGCGGTCGTGCGAGACCACGACCAGGCCGCCCCCGAACCCGGCCAGGTGCTGCTCCAGCAGGTCGAGGCCGGACAGGTCGAGGTCGTTGGTCGGCTCGTCGAGCAGCAGCACGTCGAACCGGGCGAGCAGGACGGCCGCGAGCGCCAGCCTGGCCGCCTGGCCGCCAGAGAAACCGCTGGCCGGACGGTCCAGGTCGGCCGGCAAGCCGAGCGCCGCGGCCAGCTCGGTCGCCCGGATGTCCAGGTCGGGTCCGCCCAGGGCGAGGTAGGCGTCGAGCGCAGCCGCGTAGTCACGTCCGGCCTGCGCCTCGCTGACCGTGCTCGCACGCGCGGCCGGTCCGGCCGCGGCGGCGGCCAGCCGGTCGGAGGCGGCGATCATCGCCTGCTCGGCCGCGGCTACCCCGGTCCGCCGGCCCAGGTACTCCCTCGCGGTCTCGGCCTCGCGCCGGTCCCGCTCCTGCGGCAGGTAGCCAACCGTGCCCGCCGCGCTGACTGTGCCCTCGTCGGGCCGAGTCAGCCCGGCCAGCACCCGCAGCAGCGTGGACTTGCCCACGCCGTTCGGCCCGACGACCGCGATCCGGTCACCGGCCGCGACCGAAAGCCCGGCCTTGTGCAGGACCGTCAGCGCTCCGAATGACACCGATACGCCGCGGGCAGTCAGCAGGGACATCGGTTTACCATAGGCCGGCCGCGCCAGCGCATGCCCGTCATTTTCCGCCCGGCTGCCCGGCCCGGCCCGGCCCGGCCGGGCCGGGCTGGACTGGACTGGACTGGGCTGGGCTGCGCTGGCGGGAAGCGTCAGCCGCTGCCGGCCCCGCCGCCGGCCTGCCCGGCCCGGCAGCCCGCGCACAGGCCGAACACGGTCAGGTGGCCGACGTCGGTCTCGAAGCCGTAGTCGTGGTCCAGCGCCCGCACGAGCGGGGAGACCGCGGCCGGCTCGAGCTGGATGATCGCGCCGCAGCCGCGGCAGACCAGGTGCACATGCTGGGCGTCGGAGGCGAGGTGATACCGGTGCGCGCCGTGCCCCAGGTGGGTGTGGGTGACCAGGCCGATCTGCTCGAGCAGTTCCAGCGTCCGGTAGACCGTGGACAGGTTCACTCCCACGGCGGTCTGCTTGACCGCCGCGTAGATCTCCTCCGGCGTCGCGTGCTCGAGCCTGGTCACGGCCTCCAGGACGAGCTGACGCTGCGGAGTGACCCGGTAGCCGCTGGCCCGCAGCGTGTCATCCCACGTCTGCGACATGTGCCGAGTCTACGGCGGCCGGTCCCGGTCGCCGGGCCGTGCGAGCGCGGCCCGCTGGTAATCCTCTTGCCCGCCGCCCGGCTCATGTCGTAGCGTGCTGGCTAACGCGGGAAAGGAGGTGGTCCAACAGTATGCATAGTTGTCGGACTCGCGAGGTGGCTGTCAGCTAGCCGCCGTCCCGTGCAGCGCACCGGGTTCACGCCCGGCGCGCGAGTCACCGGCCTGCGGACCATCCTTTCCTAGGGTTGCGTCCTGCGTGCCGCCTTAGCGGCGGTCGGCGAATCCACGGCAGACACCGGACCCCCGGGTGATCGGCCCTTGTCCAGCCGGTCCCCGCGACAGCCTGCACAGGCAGGCTGGAGCGGGAAGTGCCCGGGGGCTTCTCTTTGCCTAGGGGCTTGTCTCAGGCCCGGTTGTCTCAGGCCCGGTTGGCTCAGCTGGCCGGGTATGCGGCGACGAAAACCGTCGCCTCGGGGGCATCGCGCGGCCACTGGTAGGCCCGGCACCGCAGTCCGGGCGGCAGGACCAGCACCTCCCCCGGTCCGAGTACCCGGTCAGGGAGTTCCGGATTCTCGAATTCCACCTTGAGCTGACCCTGGACCACGAGCAGCACGTCCACCTGACCGGAGCTGAACCAGCCCTCGTCGATCGCCTCGGCCTGCTTGCTGACCCAGACCAGCTCGATCCCGGACCCCGAATGGATGATGCCGACCTGGCCATACGGCGTCGACCTGATGTCCTCGGCCTCGGCCCGCAGCACGTTCAGCACGCGCAGCCGGCTCGCGTCGGCGGGCTGACCCGCGGTCACGGGGCCGGCGCAGGTCCGGCCGGCCCGGCCGTAACGGCCGAGTTCACGGCCGCACCGACCCGCTTGAGCTGAGCCGACACGTGCGGCTGAAGCGGCTGGCCGACCGCCGCCATGTCATAGGCATAACCCAGATCGGCGCCGACC
>DASWAH010000234.1:0-2375 GCA_036391235.1 Streptosporangiaceae bacterium | reverse complement strand
TCATCAGCCACTGGACGGCACGCCTGATCACCGGCTTGCCTGGCCGCACGCCCGCGGCGATCAGGGCGGGCACGACCGCGCCGGTCCCGTACACGTAGTTCGCGCCCCAGCGGCCGAACCAGGATCCGTCAGGCTCCTGGTGGCGCAGCAGCCAGGTGACACCCCGGCGGGCCGCCGGTGTTCCGGCCAGCCCGGCCGCGGCCAGTGCTTCCACCGTGTGCGCGGTGACGTCGGCCGACGGCGGATCGACGACCTCGCCGAAGTCGCAGAACGGCAGCTTGGTGACCAGCGTCGCGGTGTTGTCGGCGTCGAACGCCCCCCAGCCGCCGTCCTTGGACTGCATGCCGGTCAGCCACGCGATCGCCCGCCGGCCGGCCGCCTCGGCCTGGTCCCGACGGCCCGAGCCGGTGCCGTCGCCGTCTCCGTCGCTGAGCGAGACCCGGCGCAGTGCGAGGACCGCCTCGGCGGTGTCGTCGATGTCCGGGTAGCCGTCGTTGTCGAACTCGAACGCCCAGCCCGCCGGGGTCAGCCCGGGCCGCCGGACCTGCCAGTCTCCGGGGCCGCGGATCTCTTCGTCCAGCACCCACTCGGCCGCCGAAGTCAGGGCCGGATGATCGGGAGCGAGCCCGGCGTCGGCCAGCGCGATCATGGCCAGCACGGTGTCCCAGACCGGGGACTGGCAGGCTTCGAACCGCCGCACCGGCCCGTCCGGGCCGTCTTGCCGGATCGTGAACCGTTCGAGCCCGGCCAGCCCGCGGGCCATGACCGGGTGTTCGAGCTCATAACCGAGCAGGTGCAGCGCGATCAGCGAGTACACCCATGGCGGCTGGATACCGCCCCAGCAGCCGTCCCGCTCCTGCCGGGCGATGATCCACTCGGCCGATCGCCTGATCGCGGCCGACCGGACCGCGGCCGCTGGCTTGCGGTGGCTGATGTGCTTCACGTAGCCGTGCAGAACCTGGTCGAGCCGCTGGAAGACGACCGTCCACAGGTCGCTCGCCGCGGCCGGGGCTGCGCCGCTCACCCGCAGCTCGTCCAGGCCGAACGGCAGCGGCCGGCTCGGCCGGAGCGACCCGACGATGGTCAGCGGCACGATGGTCTGCCTGGCCCAGCAGGCCCAGTCGTAAACGTTCAGCGGGAACCAGGCCGGCAGGTAGATCAGCTCGGGCGGCATAACCGGCAGATCGTCCCAGGACCACTGGCCGAACAGGGCCAGCCAGATCCTGGTGAACACCCGGGTCGCCGCGATCCCGCCGCGGGACCTGATCCAGGCCGCGGCCGCGGCCATGTGCCCCTCGTCCGGCCGGTCGCCGGCTAGCCGCAGCGCGACGTAGGCCTCGACCGTGGTGGACAGGTCGGCGTCACCGCCGCGGAAGTTGGCCCAGGTGCCGTCGGTGCGCTGGCTGGCCCTGATCCACCGGGCCGACGCGGCGGTCTGCTCGTCGGTCCTGATCCCGAGGAACTCCCTGAACATCAGGTCCTCGGCATCCATGGTGACGTTGGTCTCCAGCTCGCCCTGCCACCAGCCCTGGTCGTGCTGGATGCTCAGCAGGTAGCCGGTCGCCCGGTCCAGAGCGGTCCTGGCCGCAGCGCGGCCGCTATCGCCGGCCGGGACTGACCCGCCGGCCGCCGGCGGCGCGCCGCCGGTGACCTTACCGGCGAGCGTCGTGGTGTCTGGCTTCACCATTGCCTCGCCGTCACGAACTCGGCGATCGCCGCGAACTCCGCGCTCACGTCGTCGGGCAGCTCCGCATCGGCCAGGCTGCGCAGCGCCGAGGCCAGCGCCGAGTCGGCCTCAGCCTCGACCCACTTCTTGCCGCCCGCCGTCTCGACCAGCCCGGCCGCCCGCAGCAGGTCGTCCTCGCTCAGCTCGCCCGGCGCGGCCAGCACCGCTGCCAGCTCGCGGCCGGCATCGCTCTCGCTGGCCAGGGCGGCCACTACCGGCAGCGACTTCTTCCTCGACCGAAGATCAGAACGCACTGGCTTGCCGGTCACCTCAGGCGCGCCCCAGATGCCCAGCAAGTCATCGGTGAGCTGGAACGCCAGGCCGATGAAGGCTCCGAACGCGGTCAGGCTCATCGCGGTCTCGGCCGGCGCACCCACGTAGATCGCGCCGATGCTGCAGGCACAGGCCATCAGGGCCGCGGTCTTGTCGGCCGCCATGTCCAGGCACTCGTCCACGCTGACATGGGCGCGCTGCTCGAAGGCGAGGTCGGCGCCCTGACCGGAGATCAGCCGCTGGACCGCGGCGGCCAGGCAGCGCGACGCCCAGGCCGACTGCGGGGCCGGGCCCTCCAGGAGCAGGTCGTTGGCCAGCGCCTGGAGCGCGTCGCCGGCCAGGATGGCCGGGCCGACCCCGAACACGGTCCAGGCCG
>DASWAH010000233.1:0-13994 GCA_036391235.1 Streptosporangiaceae bacterium | reverse complement strand
ATGATGTTGATGGTCCACAGCCAGGTCACGTTGTCGGCACCCTCGGACCTGAAGGTGCTCACGACCCGGCGCCAGGCCTGTACCCAGACCTGCGGCCGCACGTGACCGTTCCCCCACGGATACCACGGGCCATTCGGCTCGTGCGCGAAGCCGATGATCACGCCCCGCCCGGTCCGCCGGCCGAAGGCGGCGACCGACTTGGCGAAGCTCATCAGGTAACGGTCGTAGCCGCCGTCGGCGATCGCGCGCATCTTGGCCGTGCCCGGTTCCATCTGGATCAACGGGATGGCGTGATGACGGACGGCGGTCATCGCGAACTGTTCCTGGAACGCCTCGCGCCAGCCGCTGTAGTACAGGGCGACGTTCGGCGTCACGCCTACCGTGGCGGCGAACCGGTCGAGCGGGGCGTAACTGGCGGGCAGGCCGTGCACGTATGCCCCCAGGTAGCTCATCTTCCTGGCCGGCAGCCGGACGACGACCCGGCCGTCCTGGCGGACCGCGGGGCGGCCGGTCACGACCCGGGACGGCACCAGCGCATGCACCACCCCCACGGTGATCGCGGCCACCGCGACCAGCGCGGCCGCGCTCACCACGACGACGAAGAGCCGGTTCCCGGCGCCGCTGAGACGGGAAAGTGATCGCTCGCTCATGCCGCGTTCTTCCCTGGGAAGATCACCCGCAGCACGACCGCGGCGTTCAGCAGCCCGCTCATGCTGACGATGAGGAACCGCGAGGGCGGGTAGGTAAGTGTGCGCCACCCCACTAGGCCGAGCCACACCACCACCGCCGTGCCGTTCCACAGCCGAACGCCCCACCAGAACCGCCGGACTGGGTTGACCCCGGCGCCGGTCGCCTCCCAGCTCATGGTCTTGCCGCGCAGGTAATCCCAGATCGCCAGCGCGTGCGCCCACGCCCTGACCAGCGAGAGCGGGAGCGTCTTCCGCAGGTCATAGCTGGTGCGGTGCCACAGCGGCAGCACCGACATGCTGGCCAGCATCGAGACGACGATGAGACCGGAGTTCAGCGGCGTGATACTCCACGGCCGGAAGATCAGCAGCGTGATCGGGATCATCGGCACGAAGAAGACCGACATGGCCGTGAAGAGGTAGTAGCAGAAGCCAGAGACGTAGGTCATCCTGGCCCGCTTGGACATCGGCACCGACCACAGGCGTGACGTCAGCATGGTGCTCGTCGATCCCGTGCACCAGCGGTACTGCTGCCTGAAGAACGCGTTCAGGCCGGTGGGGCACATCCCGGTCGCCAGCACGACCGGGATGTAGATCAGGTTCCAGCCGGTCCGCCGCACATCCAGGCCGGTGTGCACGTCCTCGGCGTACGGGATCAGCGTCGTGCCGCCCTGGTGCTCCAGCGCCGACCGGCGGTACACCGCGCAGGTCCCGACGCAGATCGAGGCGCTCAGCCGGTCCCGGCCGACCTGGATGGCCCGGTAGAACAGTTCCTGGATGGCCCCGGCCGCACTCTCCACCCAGGTCTGCCGGCGGTCGGTGCGGAAATACTGCGGCGTCTGGACGATGGCTACCTTCTCGTCGGCGAAGTGCGGCAGCGTCTCGGCCAGGAAATCGGCCCGCGGCGCGAAGTCGGCATCGAAGATCACGAAGAACTCGCTGCGCGTGTTCGCGAACGCGTACCGCAGGTTGCCCGACTTCTTGTGCTCGCCGCGATTGGGCCTGATGACGTAGCCGAAGCCGAGCTCCATCGCCAGCTCGCGCGCCTGGGGATCGGCTCCGTCGTCCAGCACGTAGGGGAAGGCCCAGCCCGGGTAGGCCCTGACCAGGTCCGCTACCGCGGCCCAGGCGTTCCCGAGCACGTCGATCGGCTCGCCGCAGATCGGCAGGTAGATGTCGACATCCGGGTACTCCGCCGGGTACCAGTTACTGACCAGAGCGTCGTGCGCGGCGATGTTGAAGCCGCGGCCGATGAACGCGAGCGGTGTCGACATCGCGTAGGCCAGCGTGCCGGTCAGGGTGAAAATGGCGAACACCCAGATCCCGCTGTTGTACTCGAACAGCACCTGGCTGAAGAAGGCGGCCAGGAAGGCGGTGGTCAGGCCGACCGTCAGGTAAGGCAGCGACCTGGCCAGGTACACGTACTTCTCGTCATCCCGCGGTGGCGGCTGGATCAGCGCCCCATAGCGCCGGTGCCGCCCCGAGGTGACCGGAGGGGCGATCACGGGTGCGCCGCTCCCGGCAGGCCCGCCCCCGCCAGCGGCTGGGACGGCCGGGCTCCCGTCGTCGCCGGGTCGTAGACCCAGACCACGTAGTTGCCGCTGACCGGACCGGTATAGGGGACATAGCTCAGGTGGTAACCAGGCGTCTGCCGGAGCACCGCGGTGATCTGATCGTCCATGGACCTGGTCGCGGAGAAGCTCATGACCACCACGGAGAAGTAGTGCTGGCGGATCGCGTGCGCGAAAGGCGCGCTCGCGCCGTGAACCAGCACCGCGTCGCCGTCCGGCTTGGTCAGGCTGAACGTGTTCGACCACTGCTGCCAGCTGGTGTCAGGCAGGTAGAACGCCGGCACGGCCTCGGACTCGGCCAGGAAGTGGCCGCCGTGGCTGGTCAGCGGGCGCAGGAACCTGATGAGCGACCCGGCGCCCGGCCAGTTGGCCAGCGCCCTGGCCTGGATCAGGCCGTTGGCGGCGACCGGGACCAGGGCCAGGCCGACGACGGCGGCCACGGCCACCTTGGCCAGCCGGGGCCGCGGCACCGTGACCAGGGTGGCCAGCGCGTAGCCCGCCGCGGCGCAGGCGAACCAGGCACCGAAATCCACGTTCTTGCCCAGCGACACGGTCGTGTGGAACCTGGCCTGCCCGGCCGGCACCAGCAAGGCGGCTCCCGCGAGTACCGCGATCAGCCAGGTCAGCCACCGGCTGTTGCGCTTGATCAGGCTGATCAGGACGGCGGCCAGGGCCGCACCGAGGACGACGGCGGTCCACTGCCAGGATTCACTGAACACCCGGCCGAACGGATCCTGGCCTGCGGGCCGCTGGGTGGTCGTGCGGCCGATGCCGATCACGTACCAGGGCCCGCCGAGCCGCAGCAGCAGCGCCAGCAACCCGGTCAGGCAGGTGATCAGCAACGCTCCGCGTCGTAGCGCCACCTTGCCGCCAGGCTGCGGGCCCGCCGACAGCACGGCCATCAGCAGCACGACCGGGTCGAACAGCACGGTGGTGTACTTGGTGGCGTTCGCCAGCGCCAGCGCGGCCGCGCATCCGATCATCCAGCCGGTTGCTTCCTGCTTGGACCGGGCCGCGCAGGCGCACCAGGCCGCCAGGGCCAGCAGGAACAGGGCCATCGCGTCGAACGTGGCGAACGCGCCCAGGTGCAAGGTAGGGCCAAGGACGGCGAACAGCCCGGCCGCGAAGTAAGCCGCCGGCCGTCCGAACATCCGGGCCGTGCTGCCCCAGAGCAGCACGGTCGCGCCGAGCATGAAGCCCAGCGACAGAGCCCGGGCCGCGGCCAGGCCGCCGAGACTGTCGGCCAGGGCGCCGACCGGCGGGTAGAGCGCCGGCGAACCGCCGAATGAGGTGGCGAAGGCCGGAATGGCGGTGCCATGCAGCCAGTGCGACCACTCCAGACGCCCGGCCCACAGGTATAGCGCCTCGTCCCCGAAGGCCGTGTTGGCCCGGATGAACAGCGCCGCCAGGGTGGCCTGGACGCTCAGGATGATCACTATCAGCGACAGCCCGGGCAAATGCGTGAACTTGGGGCCGGAGTCAGGTTCCTGGTCGCGGCTCGGAGCCGACGGCTGGGTCCTGACCGGCTGCCTGGGCCTGGCGTGCGCGGTCGGCCTGACCAGCACGGCCTGATGTCCTCGCCCGCCTCGCCGCGGCGGTGCCGGTGCCGGCGCGATCGTTGCGGGCCTGGCCGTCGCCGGCCGCACCGCTACCTGGGGCCAGCCCGGGCTGGCGGGTTCGGTCACACCAGCCCGGTCGGCCAGTCCGATCATCAAAGTCAGGCCAGCGTGCTGGCTCTGGGCCAGCGAGTAATCGCGATCAGCCTGGCGTTCGGCCATGCTGGCTGCGCTGGCCGCGAGGGCCTGCCGCTCCTCGCTACGCCGCCGGGTGCCGTCCTCGCGGACAGGCGCGTGCGTGGGCGCCGGCGGCGACAGGGACTCCCAGCCTGCCGCGCTGCCGTTGTCCGTCAATCGCACCTGCCTGCCTCCAGGGCGAGCCGGAAGGTGCGACCGGTGCCCCGGTTCCCCCCAGCGTGGCCCGCGCCGTCTCCCCTGCCGCGTCACGCATCGTGGCGATTCCCTGCACAGGGTGCACCACTGTGAAAAGGGTACAGTTCGGCAGCAGAGCTATCAGGCTGTTGCCGGATTTAGCGGCCAGAAACGCAGCGAATTGCTTATCGCGTCGGCGGAGCTCGCATCTCCTGGACATACAGATGGAACACGACCTCGGCCAGGTGACTGTCCTCAATGCGCCAGTCTTGATGGAAGATTCCGTCATGTTGGGGATTATCGAACCAGACCAGGCCGAGCACTTTGGCCTTCTCCATGCCAGAGAACAGCTCAGGGATCTTGAGGAACTGGCCGGCCGACGGGCCGACGGCCGTTTCCGATAGCAGGATGGGCTTGCTGGTGAGCTGGTGGACCTGCCGGATCGTAGGCGCGAAGACGGTCTGGAACGTGTTGTCGGGCCGGTAGAAGAAGCCGTCGATACCGACCCAGGTGACATACCCGGCGCCTGGCCACCACTGCGACAGCGGGCCGGTGCCGCCAGAGTCGGGTGGCGAACCCGGTGCCTTGATCGCGTTGATCGTCCATAGCCAGGTCACATTCCGCGCGCCCTGAGCCCGGAATAGGTCCACGACGTGCCGCCAGGCGGCACGGAAGGTTGCGGGCGGCACGTGCGTGTAGCCCCACGGATACCAGGTCGCGTTCATCTCGTGGCCGAAGCCGATGACCACCACGTGGCCGAACCGCCGCACGCTGTCCGCATATTCGCGGAGGTAGCTGTCGTACACGCCGGCCGCGATACCGCCGATCGACGCATAGGTCGGGTCGATCTGCACGAAGGGGGTCCCGCCGTGCGCGTACACCGCCTGGGCGAAGCTCGTGTCGAAACGCTCGGCCCATCCGCTGAAGTAGCCGACCAGGCTGGGCCGGCGCCCTGCCATCTTGGTGAAGCCGTCGAGCGGCTGGTAGGACGGCGGCGAGCCATTCTCGAAGACGCCGAGATAGGAGGCGGGCTTTTGCGGCAGCGATCCGCGCGCGACCGGCGGCGGGCTCGGGGCGGTGGCGACCTTGTACCCGGTGAAGGCGACCGCGGCGATCGCGATCACGATCGCGAAGATCATGGCAAGCCGTGACCTCATGCCGACCGTCCCCCGGGAAAGACCACGCGGCTCACTGCCGCCAGGTTGATCAGGGCAACCAGCAGCAGCACGGCGACCTGCGGTGACCCTATCGCCTCAGTCCGCCAGGCCGCCAGAGCGAACCAGAGGACGGCCATGCCGCCGCTCCAGGCGGTCACGCCGATCCGGAACCGGCGCAGCGAACTGCCCGGCGTCCTGGTCGGGTGCCAGCTCATGGTCTTGCCCCTGGCACCGTCCCAGATCGCGAATACATGCGCCCAGCCGCGTGCGATGCCGAGCGGCCACACCGAAGGCCCGTACTTCGCGTGGTGCCACAGCGGGTAGAGCACGAATCCGGTCACCATGGACGGCAGCAAGATCACGAAGTTCCGCAGCCTGATCTGCCCGGGCAGGAACGCCAGCATGATCACCGGAATGGCCGGCCCGACGAAGATCAGCAGAGCCGTGGACACGTAGTAGAAGAATCCGGAGATGTAAGTCAGCCGGGCCGGGATGCTCATCGGCACCGACCACATCCGGCGTGAGAACACCACCCCAGCGTTCCCCGTGCACCACCGGTACTGCTGCCGGACGAAGGCGTCGAGGTTGTCCGGGCAGATCCCGGTGGACAGGACCACCGGCAGGTAGCGCACCCGCCAGCCCTGCCGCCGCACGTCCAGGCCGGTGTGCACGTCCTCGGCATACGGGATCAAGGTCGGGCCGCCCTCGGCGGCCAGGGCCGACCGGCGGTAGACGGCCGAGGTACCGACGCAGATGGCGGCATCGAAGCGGTCCCTGGCGACCTGAATGGACCGGTAGAACACCTCCTGGATCGCCCCGGCCGCGTTCTCGATCCAGCTCTGAGCCTGGCTGACCCTGAAGTACTGCGGCGTCTGCACGATCGCGACCGACGGATCGTCCAGGTACGGCAGCGTCTCGGCCAGGAAATCGGGCCGCGGCGCGAAGTCGGAGTCGAAGATCACGATGAACTCGCCGGCGGTACGCGCGAACGCATGCCGCAGGTTGCCGCTCTTCTTGTAGGCCCTGGACTCCGGGCGCCTGATGTACCCGAAGCCCAGTGACTCGGCCTGCTGCCTGGCCGCATCCGACGGGCCGTCGTCCAGCACGTACGGCCGGGCCCGGCCGGGGTAGGCCGCGACCAGGGCAGCCACCGCGGTCCAGCTGTTGACCAGCAGTTCGACCGGCTCGCCGCAGATCGGCAGGTGGATATCCACCTCGGGATAGCGGGCCGGCCGCCAGCCGCTGACTAGCTCCCGGTGGGCGGCCTGCGAGAAGCCCCGGCCGGTGAAGTTCACCGGCAAGCTGATCACCTGGTAGATCGCATAGGCGCCGGTGAACAACACGAACGGGAGGGCCAGCGGCGCATTCAGCTCGAACCTGACCTGGCTGATGATCAGGCAGGTCGCCCCGATCGTCAGGATGGTGGCCAGGTAGGCCAGGTCGCGGTCGGCGTAGAGCAGCTTCTCGCGGTCATCGGGCGGGGCTGGCCAGGCCGGGCTAGCGGAAGCCGGGCTGGCCGCGACTCCGGCGCCGGCCTCGGCCAGAACATGGTCGGTGGCCGCGCTCATCCGGGCCGCCGGCGCTGGAAGATGATGTAGGTGCCTGGCCAGGGCCCGTACGGCACGACCTGCACGATGCGGTAGTGCTTCTTGTCGTGCTTGAGCTCACGGTTGAGTTGCTTGTCGAGCGTCGACGTGTCCTGGAAGTTCAGCGCGATCACTGAGAAGTACCGCTGCAGGATGAACTCCTCGAAGACCCCCTTGTTGCCAGGCCCGGTCACCCCGGCCGACGTGCTCGGCCCGCCGGTGTTCTTGCCTGAGGGCAGCACGATGTTCCTGGTGCTGGACCAGCGCTTCCAGTCGGCGCCAGCCGTGCCGAGGTAGTACTCGGCAATGGACGGGTCCTCCACCAGCACCCGGCCGTGGCCGTGGCCTACATACGGCCGCAGGATGGCGATGAAGGCGGACGCGTTCGGCCAGTCGCTGGAGAAGGTCTTCGACTGGCTGATGCCGAGGGTGGCCGGGAAGACCAGCGCGACCACGCAGGCGCCGCAGGTCACCGCGCGAGAGCGCCCGGCCGGGGCGGCCATGACCAGCCGGTCGACGGCGTACCCGGCCGCGATCGCAGCGAACCACACGCCGTGTCCGACGTGCTTGTTCAGTGACGCCGCGGTGTGCAGGTGCGCTTGCTCGAGCGGGCCGACCATGGCCGCCGCGGCGAATACCGCGAGCGGTAGCGTCCGGGCCCAGCCTTCCCTGGTGATCAGGCTGAACGCCACCGCGGCCAGCGCCAGCAAGATGGCCAGGCCGGTCCACAGCCACGCATCACCCAGCACGGTCAGCGGTGAGGCCGCTCCCGGCACCCGCGCGATGGTCGTCTGGGCGATGCCGCTCTCGTAGTAGCTCCCGCCGATCAGGATGCCCAGGCCAATCAGCACGACGAGGACGGTCAGCAACGTGAAACAGCGGCTCACGGCCTGCTTGCCGCCGGGTGCGGGGTAGGCCAGGGTGAGCGCGAGCAAGATCACGACGACGTCGTAGATCGTGGACGCGTACGCGGTCGCGTTGGCCACCGCGAGCACGATGCCGGCCGTCACCATCCAGGCGGTGGCGTCACGCCGGTCCCCGGCCCGCACTACGCACCACGTCGCCAGAGCCACCAGGAACAGCGCCATCGCGTCGAAGGTGGCGAAGGCGCCCAGGTGCAGGGTCGGGCCAAGCACCGCGAACAGGGCCGCCGCGAAGAACGCCGCGACCGGCCCGTACAGGCGCCTGGCCACGGACCACAGCAGCGCGGTCGCGCCGAGCATGAAGATCAGCGACAGGATCCGGGCGCCGGCCAGGCCGCCCACGCTGTCGGCCATCGCCCCGAGCACCGGGTAGAGCACCGGCGCCCCTGAGAAGTAGGAGGCGAACGGCGGTATCGGAGTCCCGTGCAGCAGGTGGGCGATCTCGCGATGCCCGGCCCAGAGGTAGAGCGCCTCGTCCTGGAAGGCGGTGTCCGCCCTAAGCAGGCGGACAGTCAGCAGCGTCTGCACGGCGAGCACGGCAACCAGCGGCAGCCAGGCTGGTACCTGCCGCTGGCCGGACCTCGCCTGCCGGTGTGAGCCCGATCCGGCGGCCGGGAAGTCCACCAGTCCGGTATCGCTCGTCCGCGGCAGCGCCGAGCCGTCCTCCATAAGTGCACCTATCCGCGGTTCGGGGCGCGTCAGGGGTGCGCGGGCGGCTGCCCCCCGCAGCCCGTGTACATCTGATGCGGCCGCGTGGTCAGGGCTAAATCTCCGCCTTACACCACCACCGCATACGAAAAGGTACCGGTCAGCTTGGCCGGTATGACGCTTGTTTGATTATTTTCTGACCGATAGTTCCCTCGCGTGACCTCAATGTTCCCGTAGCTGAACAGGCATGCCGAGACTGCAGCGATTCGCACCGGTATGCGAAGCTGGACAACACACCAAGTCTGAGACATTCGGTGATAGCGCTTGAATATCGGTAGATCATGTGCTGCTCTGGTCGTCCAGGGAGCGGATCTAATCGGAATTTCACGGGGGCCGGGGATCTAGGGGGTGGGTGCGCTGGCTGATGAGGAGTCGTCGCCGCTCACCCGGCGCGTGCCCGGGGCGGCCAGGAGCGGGCCAGGGCAACAGTCATCGAGGCCTGCCCTTCCCGATGAGCTGTTGCAGCGGATGCAGGCCGCGGTCGAGGCCGAGCGCGCGCGCCATCCGGACGACGATGCCGAGCCGGCCAATCCGGAACAGGCTGGTCCGGCGAACGCGGCCGCGACCGGGACCGGCCAGGCGGACCGCCGGTCGTCTCCGTTCCGCCGGACCAGGTCCGACCGGGACGCGGGACCGCCCGGCGGCACCGGGCACCCGGCCGCGCGGGAGCAGCCGGCCGCGGAGGCCGGGCCGGGCCAGTCACCTCCGGCCGGCGGCGGACCGATCCAGGTGCTGCACGAGACCCCAGGGGCCAGGGCGCGGCCGGTCCCGGCGCCCGGGCAAGCCGGGCCCAGCCGAGACGCCCCCACTGTGTCGAGCGCCCGCCAGACCGACGCCGTTACACCGCCGGACGGTCCGCCCGCGGCCGCAACCCCGCGCGGCCAGCTCATCTCGGGCACCATGCCGCCGCCGGTCGTTCCGGACGACGCCCCTGCGGCCCCGCTGGCCGAGCGGCCAGCGTCCGGCCTGGCCGAGCCCCGGCCTCCGGGCGAGCCCCGGCGTCCGGCCCAGCCCCAGCCTCGGGCCGGACCACAGAAGGCACCGGCAGGCCCGGCGGCCGGGACGCCTCCGGCCCCGCCACGGCCGCCGGCCAGGCCGGGCTCCGGGCTGACCCGGCCGCCGGGAAGGCCGGGGCAGGTCCGGCACCTGCCAGCCAGCCGACCGTCCAGGCGCGGCTCCCGCATCGCTGCCTTCACCGCGGCCGTCGTCGTCGTCCTGGCCGCCGGGACGGCGGCCGTGATCCTGGCCAAGCACGGCGGCGATGCGGCTCCCGGTGCTAACGCCACGACCTCGACGGCCGGGCTGGCCGCCGCGACCTGGGTGGACCGCCAGGTCAGCCACGACGCCGTGGTGGCCTGCGACCCGGTCATGTGCAGCACCCTGCGCCGCCAGGGCTTCCCCGCAGGCCGGCTGCAGCCGATCAAGACGTCCTCCTCGTACCCGGTGCACGCCGCGGTGGTGGTCGAGACGCCGATCGTCCAGCAGCAGTTCGGTAACAGCCTGGCGACCAACGTCGCTCCGGAGATCCTGGCCACCTTCGGGTCGGGCCGGGCCCAGATCTCGATCCGCATCATCGCCACGGGCGGGGCGGCCGCCTACCGGTCCCGGCTCGCCAAGGACGCGCAGCAGCGCAAGACCGCGGGCCGGAACCTGCTCAGCAGCCGTTCCGTCCATGCGGCGGCCGCCGCCAAGCAGCAGATCCTGGCCGGCCTGGTCGACATGCGCCTGCTGGTCTTGCTGACGGCACTCGCCGACCGGGAGGGCAAGGTCGACATCGCCTCCTTCGGGCCCCCGGCGGCCGGGGCAAGCCAGAACCTGCCGCTCCGCTCGGTCTTCCTCGGCATCGGAGGCCCGGCCTATGTCCGGTCCCTCCGGCAGGTCGTCGACACCCAGCCGGTGCCGTTCCGCCGCGCTTTCGACGGCCTCGTCCCGGCCGGCCAGAAGACCCTGCTGAAGGTCGTCTTCTCGGCACCGAGCCCGCTGGAGCTCGGCACCTCGTGACGACAGCCGGCCTGGACCGGCTAGGCCAGGCTAGACCGGCCAGGTGTGCACGGGCTCGTTGGTGTGCATGAGCTCGATATAGCGCTGGGTCATGCGCCGCAGCGCCTCGGTACGGTCCCCGTCAGCCTGGCCGCCCATCGCCTCGACCGCCGCTACCTGCCAGGCGGCACCGTTCTGGCCGGTCAGGCAGCGCTGCTCGATGATGCCGAGCAGCCGGTCGGCCTGGTCACGGGCGACGCCCCAGGCGCCCAGCCCTTCCCTGGCCAGCGGCAGCAGCCGCCGCAGCACCAGCTCGGCGACCGGTACTTCACCCAGGCCGGGCCAGTACAGCTGCGCGTCGAGGCCGTACCTGGCCGCGGTGTGCAGGTTGTCGGCCGCGGCCGCGAACGACATCTGCGTCCAGATCGGGCGCTGAGCCTCGGCCAGGGCGCGTACCAGCCCGTAGTAGAACGCCGCGTTCGCAATCGTGTCCACGACCGAAGGGCCGGCCGGCAGCACCCGGTTCTCGACCCGCAGGTGCGGGGACCCGTTGACGGCGGCGTAGACCGGCCGGTTCCACCGGTAGATGGTCCCGTTGTGCAGGCTCATCTCGTCTAGCCTCGGGCACTGCCCGGCTTCGAGCACGGCGACCGGGTCCTCGTCCTCGCAGATCGGCAGCAGCGCCGGGAAGAACCTGATGTTCTCCTCGAACAGGTCGAAGACCGAGGTGATCCAGCGCTCGCCGAACCAGACCCTGGGCCGCACTCCTTGCTGCTTCAGCTCTTCCGGCCGGGTGTCGGTGGCCTGCTCGAACAGCGTGATCCTGGTTTCCTGCCAGAGCTGGCGGCCGAACAGGAACGGCGAGTTCGCCCCGACCGCGACCTGCACGCCGCTGATCGCCTGGGCGGCGTTCCAGTACCGGGCGAAATCCGCCGGGCTGACCTGGACGTGCAACTGCACGCTGGTACAAGCGGCCTCCGGCGTGATGCTGTCGGCGTGGGTGAGCAGGTGCTCGGAGCCGTCGATCTCGATCCGCAGGTCCTCACCCCGGGCCGCGAAGATCTGCTCGTTCATCACCCGGTAGCGGGCGTTCGCCGACAGCGTGCCCTCGTGCACGTCCTGCTGGCGGAGGGTGGGCAGGATCCCGATCATCACCAGCCGGCTGCCGCTGTCGATCGCCTTGGCGTCGGCCGCGTTCAGGTCGTCGCGCACTTCCTGTTCCAGCCCGGCGACCGCATCGCCGTCCAGCCGGCGGGGCGGCACGTTGATTTCTATATTGAACTGCCCGAGCTCGGTGGCCCAGGCCGGGTTCGCGATCGCCTCCAGCACGTCTGCATTGCGCATATGGGGCCAGCCGTCCGCATCGACCAGGTTGAGCTCGATCTCCTGGCCCACCTGCGCCACTCCGTCTTCGAACACGTTCTCGCGGAGCATGCGGTCAAAGACATCAAGTGAGCGCCGGAGCTTATCCCGGTACTTACGGCGGTCCTCGCCGCTGATCGTGATCGGCTGGATGTCACGGCCCATGCGGTCCGCCTTCACTAGAACGGAGGTTGCCTGGCGCCCCTGAGCGTCGGTCACACCACCGTCGCATGCTAGGCCGGCATTTGTCATCGCCGGTGGCCGGAAGGCACTATGTCCCAGTGCCGGGCAACTCCGTGACCTTCACGATCGCCGATCCCCGTGGTGACCTGTCCGGTGTGCGGCTCTACCAGGAAGCGCGGATCCCGGGCGACCGCCTCGACTTCCGCCGCCGCGGCGACCGCTGGGAGCTAGTCATCGACCGGCCGCCGGTCTGCCGGATGGAGTACCTGCTCGAGGTGCGGCATGGCAACGGCAACACCGAGCTGATCACCGACCCGGCCAACCCGCTGCGCGCGCCCGGCGCCTTCGGGACGAAGAGCGTGCGCGAGTTCGGGTGCTACGCCACTCCCGCCTGGCTGGCCATGCAGGCACCCGTCGGCGACCGCCGGGAACTGGAGTTTCCCGCCCCCTCCCTCGGCGGCACGATCCCCGCGATGATCTGGTCACCGGCCGGCACGCCCGACACCGAACCGCTGCCGCTGCTGGTCGTGCACGATGGTCCCGAGTACGACAGCCTGGCCAGCCTGCTGACCTTCCTGTCGGCCGGGGTCAGCGCAGGCTGGCTGCCCCGGCTGCGGGCCGCCCTGCTCGGACCCGGCCACCGGGACCGGTGGTATTCAGCCAACCCGGTCTATGCCAGGGCGCTGCGTCGTGTCGTGCACGACGAACTTGCCCCCAGGCTGGCCACAACGGCCCGCATCGGCATGGGGACCAGCCTGGGAGGGCTGGCCATGCTGCACGCTCATTGCCGGCACCCCGGCACGTTCGGCGCGCTGTTCCTGCAATCGGGCAGTTTCTTTACGGCTGCCCTGGATAGTCAGGAGAAGAGGTTCGGCCACTTCGCGCGGATCGTCGCCTTCGTCGCGGCCGTGCACGCCGGACATCAGCCGGGGCGCCCGGTGCCGGTCACGCTGACGTGCGGAGGGATCGAGGAGAACGTGGCGAACAACCGGCTCATGGCGCAGACCCTGAGGTCCCACGGTTACCCGGCCGAACTGCACGAGGTCGCCGACCTGCACAACTACACGGCCTGGCGGGACGCGTTCCACCCGTACCTCACCGACCTGCTTGGCCGGTTCTGCCGGTGAACACCGAGGTCGCCGAGCTGTGGTCGGACGCCATCGGCGCGCCAGGCACCGTGATCAGGTACGGCCACTGGGGCCGCCCGGTCCTGGTCTTCCCGGCCGAGCGCGGCCGGGCCAGGGACTTCGAGAACAACGGCATGGTCGGCGCGGTCGCGCCGCTGATCGAGGCCGGCCGGGTCAAGCTGTACTGCGTCGACAGTTACGACGAGCAGTCCTGGTCCGACTCGGCCGTCAGCATCGAGGAGCGGGCCAGGCGGCACAGCCGGTACGAGTCCTGGATCACCGACCAGGTCGTCCCGTGGATCGCCGCCGACTGCGGCGGCAGCACCGAGGTGGCGACCCTCGGTTGCAGCCTCGGCGCCTTCCACGCGGCGAATTTCGCGCTCAAGCGGGCCGACCTGTTTCCGCTGGCGCTCTGCCTGTCGGGCAACTACAACCCGGCGGCCTGGAACGGCTGGGGTGAGCGGGGCCAGGCGGCCTACTTCAACAACCCGCTCGATTATGTCGCCCACTTGCACGGTTCCCATCTGGACTGGCTGCGTGAGCGGGTCAGCCTGCTGCTGGTCTGCGGGCAGGGCCAGTGGGAAGACACCACCGGCGCGCTCGACAGCACGAGGCGGCTCGCGGCCGTGCTCGCCGGGAAAGGGATCAGGCACGAACTCGACCTGTGGGGCTATGACGTCCCGCACGACTGGCCGTCCTGGCGCGCTCAGCTCGCTCATCACCTGCCCAGGTTCTGCTGATCCCCCGGCACCCCCTAGTCCCGGCGAAAGGAGCCACGGTGAC
>DASWAH010000232.1:0-4387 GCA_036391235.1 Streptosporangiaceae bacterium | reverse complement strand
TCTCCGCGCAGAAATAGTCTCCGGCTTGATTGCGCCATCCAGGGGCCGCCCGATACAGAAAGCCCCGGTCAGGCGCGGGTCCGGTGTGCCACACTGGCGCCGGCCGACACGATTCGGCCACCGCAGCTTAAGGGCCATATGCCCACACGGGCAGGCAGGCGGAGGTGCCGCGATGACACGACGAGCACATCTGGTTGGATCGATTCCCGGGGCAAATGCACGGGAAGCAATGGAGGCGGCACTAACCCGCCTCGCACCTTATCTGCTGACTTTGTCCGACGGTGAAACCGGTGCGCGATCCTGGTGGATCGGCGCCTGCATCAAGAACCTGGCGGCCAACCCGAGCCTGGAGCTCGACGGAGGCGGCAAGCGCGACTTCTCCAGCTATGAGGACGTGCCGCAGTACCGGCTGAAGGACCGGGCCAGCCTGGCGGCCGACAGTGTCGAGGCCAGCCTGCCCTATCTGGACGCCTTCACCGCCAGCTATCCGCTGTTCAGGGAGCTGCGGTCGGAGTATCACCGCCCTGACCTGCCGTTCCAGGTTGGCGTTCCCGGTCACGTGGACCTGTCGGCGGACTCGTTCGGCTTCCAGGCCGGGTTCGATCCGCGGTACCTGACCCCGTGCCTGGAGGCGACGGCCAGCCAGATCACGAAGATCGCCGCTGCGGGTAACGGGGACGTGCTGATCCAGCTCGAGACGCCCGCGGCGTTGATCGCGACCTGCATGGCGGGCGAGGACGGCGCAGCCGGGGCTGCCCGCCAGCTCGCCGCCGCGACCGCGGCGCTGCCGGCCGCGGTGCCGGCCGGCACCCGGTTCGGGGTGCATCTGTGCCTGGGCGACATGAACCACAAGGCGATGACCGGCATGCGCGACATCACCCCGGCCGTGCTGGTCGCGAACGAGCTCGCGGCCGCCTGGCCGGACGGCCGGCCACTGGAGTTCATCCACATGCCGTTCGCGGCGGCCGAGCAGCCGCCGTCGTTCGAGGAAGAGTTCTACCGGCCGCTGGGCAAGCTGGAGCTGCCCGGCTCGGTCCGGTTCGTGGCGGGCTGCATTCACGAGAGCCTGGACGACGTGAGCCAGGCCGGGCTGCTCGCGATGATCGAGGAGGAGGCCGGCCGGGAGGCCGACGTCGCCGCCGCCTGCGGGCTTGGCCGGCGCCCCGACCCGGCGCAGGCCTGGGATGCGATGGACAAGGCCCGCCGGCTTGTGATGGCCGCCTAGCGGCCGGCCCGCAGCCAACGCCGCCGCCGGAGGCCCGGTCCTGCCGCCTGCTCCCGCCACCCGACGCCGGCGCCCTTCGCCGCGCCGGTCAGCCGGTCAGCAGGTGGCGGTTCGCCGACTGGGCGGCGGCGGCCAGTTCCGGGTACTCCATGACGGTGACGCCGTGCGCGCTCAGCCAGGCCGCCCCGCCGCCCGGCACGAACAGCGCGGGCTCGCGCCAGGCGATCACGACCCGGCGGATCCCGGCCGCGGCAATCAGCTCCGCGCAGGTGACCGGGCGGGACGCGCGCCGCACGCACGGCTCGAGCGAGCTGTACAGCGTCGTCGCCCCGGCTGGCATCCCCCGGTCCGCCGCGCGGCGCAGCGCGACCTCCTCGGCGTGATCTCCCGGTTTCTCCTGCCTGGAGTAGCCGGCCGCGATCAGATCCCCGGAGGCGGACACCAGGACGGCCCCGACCGAGAACGCCGTAGCCGACGGGGCGCAGCAGCGGGACAGCTCGATCGCGGCCCGCAGCCACTGCCGGTCAGCGGCCTGGTCCCCCGGTCGCGAGCCAGGCTCCCAGCCAGGCTCCCAGCCCGGCTTCCAGTCAGGCTCGCAGTCGGGCTCGCGGTCGGGCGGCTGCACGTACCCAACGGTATCGTCAGCTGGCCAGACAGTGATTTACTGGCACACAGATCCCGCTTCCCGACCGGCGACGCGGGTACCCGGCGAAGGATGGTGCGAGAGGCGATGGTCGCGGAGACGCGCAAGCTGGCCGTGTCGGGCCAGACGGCCACGGGCCCGTCCAGGACCGCGAGCCCGTCCAGGACAGGGATCTCGAAGAAGAGCCCGGTGCAGACGTTCGACTCGCTGAACCCGGCGACCGACGAGCCCGTCGCCACGTTCCCGGTCTTCGGCGCGGACGAAGTCGCAGAAACCGTCGCGAAAGCCCGCGAGGCGGCCGCCTGGTGGGCCGCTCTGTCCTGGAAGCAGCGCCAGGCCCGGCTGATGGCCTGGAAGTCGTACCTGACCAGGTACATCATGCGGCTGGCCGAGGTGGTGCATGCCGAGACCGGCAAGCCGCTGTCCGACGCCCAGCTGGAGATCATGCTGGCCGTCGTGCACATCGACTGGGCCGCCAAGAACGCCCGCAAGGTGCTGAGCCCGCACCGGGTCCGCAGCGGCCTGGTGGCGTTCAACCACGCCTCCACCGTGCAGTACCACCCGCTCGGCGTCGTCGGCGTGATCGGCCCGTGGAATTACCCGGTCTTCACCCCGGTCGGCTCGATCGCCTATGCGCTCGCGGCTGGCAACGCGGTGGTGTTCAAGCCCAGCGAGTTCACCCCGGCCGTCGGCGGCTGGCTGGTCAGCTCGTTCGCCGAGGTCGTACCCGAGCATCCGGTGCTGCAACTGGTCACCGGGTTCGGCGAGACGGGCAGCCACCTGGCCCGCAGCGGAGTGGACAAGATCGCCTTCACGGGATCGACCGCGACCGCGAAGAAGGTCATGGCCGCCTGCGCCGAGAACCTCACGCCGATGGTGGCCGAGTGCGGCGGCAAGGACGCAATGCTGGTCGCGGCGGACGCGGACCTGGACGCCGCGGCCGACGCCGCGGTCTGGGGCGCGGTCTCCAACGCCGGCCAGACCTGCGTCGGCGTGGAGCGGATCTACGTCTCGCAGGAGGTCTACCACACCTTCATCGAGAAGCTGGCCGAGCGGGTCAGCGGGCTGCGCCCCGGCGACGACCGGGAGGCAGACTACGGCCCGATGACGATGCCGGGCCAGCTCGAGGTGATCGAGCGGCACATCGCGGACGCGATGGCCAGCGGCGGCCGGGCCGTCGTCGGCGGCCTCGGCAGCATCCGCAAGCCCTACGTCGGCCCGGTGATCCTGGCCGACGTGCCGGAGACCAGCGCGGCGGTAACCGAGGAGACATTCGGCCCGACGATGACGGTCCGGCCGGTCGCCGACCTGGCCGAGGGGGTCGAGCTGGCCAACGCGGGCCGGTACGGCCTCGGCGGCAGCGTGTTCACCAGGAACCGGCGGGCCGGGATGCGTGCGGCCCGGGCCCTGCGCACCGGCATGGCCTCGGTGAACTCGGCCCTGACGGTCCTCAGCGTGCCCGCGCTGCCGTTCGGCGGCGTCGGCGAGTCGGGGTTCGGCCGGATCCACGGCGCCGACGGGCTGCGCGAGTTCAGCCGGGCGCAGTCGATCACCAGGCAGCGGATGAAGCCGATGTCCAACCTGACCTCGTTCACCAGGACCGACAAGGACCTCAACTCGGTGCTGACGCTGGTGACCATGCTGCACGGCAAGCGCTACAAGAAGTAGCCACCGCGCCCGCCGGCGAGCGCTCCGTCACCAAGGAGCGCTCCGTCAGCAGGGAGCGCCGCGAACTAGGGCGCCGCCGTCATGGCCAGGTCGCTCGGCTCGACCGGGGCGAGCGGAGCCCGGCCCGAGATCATGTCGGCGGCCCGCTCGGCCAGCGCGATCACCGGTGCGTTGGTGTTGCCGCGCGGCACCGACGGCATGACCGACGCATCGACCACGCGCAGGCCCTGCACCCCGCGTACCCGCAGCTCGGTGTCGACCACACCGGGCAAGCCGCTGGCGTTCACCGAAGGTTCTCCGGTCATCGCGCAGGTGCCGACCGGGTGGTAGATCGTCGTGACGTCACGGCGCACGAACTCGCGGATCGCGTCGGCGCCGGTGACCCCGGATCCCGGCGCCTCCTCGGCCGTCCAGAGCTTACGCATCGGCCGGACCTCGGCGATCTCCCTGACCAGCCCGACCGCCCGGACCAGGGCGGCGGTGTCGGCCGGGTCGGTCAGGTAGCCGGGGTCGATCATCGGCTTGTGCCGGGGGTCGCCGCTGCGCAGCCAGATCCGGCCGCGGCTGCGCACATCGACCAGTGTGACCAGGACGGACATGCCGCGGTCGGTCGGGTCGGCCAGGCCGCTGTTGCGGTACGGCACCGGCAGCACGTGCCACTGGATGTCCGGGGCCGGCAGGCCGGGCTCGGTCCTGGTGAACCCGCCCGCCTGCGCGATGTTGGTGGTGAACGGCCCGCTGTGGGTCAACTGCCAGCGCAGCAAGTTCCTGGTGCCCGCCTGCTCGGCCAGGCCCTTGACCTTAGGCGTGGACCACAGGGCGGTCACGATCGGGTGGTCGGACAGGTTCGC
>DASWAH010000231.1:0-2214 GCA_036391235.1 Streptosporangiaceae bacterium | reverse complement strand
CGACCCGCGCTACTCGGCGCCGTCACCTACACGAGCAACTGGTGGCAGGCATTCGCGCACGTGTCGTACTTCAGCCGGTACGGGCCGCCGCCGGTCTTCCAGCACCTGTGGTCGCTGGCCGTGGAGGAGCAGTTCTACCTGATCTGGCCGCTCATCCTGACCGCGATCCTGGTCGCCACCAAGCGGCCTGGCCTGCGCGCCGCCTGCGCCTGGGCCGGGGCCCTCGGGTCGGCACTGATCATGCTGATCCTCTTCACCCCCGGATCCGATCCGTCGCTGGTCTACTACGGCACGGACACGCATGCCAGCGCGCTCATGATCGGATCGGCCCTGGCGCTCACCTGGCCGCTCGCGAAGGTCGCGGCGACGACGGGCCGGAGGCTGCGGCTGCTGGACATCGCCGGCGCGGCCGGCATCGTCGTGCTGGCCTGGGCGATGTGGCACCTGGCCGGACCGGACTCGTTCGTGTACCCGTACGGCCTGGTGCTGGCCGCCCTCGCCTCGGGCGCCCTGATCCTGGCCGCGGCCGCCCCCGGCCGGATCGGCGCCGTGCTGTCCCGGCGGCCGCTGCGCTGGCTCGGTATCCGCTCTTACGGCATCTACCTGTGGCACTGGCCGGTGATCGCGCTCACGATCGGCCTGTCCCCGCGCTGGGCCAGCACCGCCCCGGCCCGGCTGATCGACGTGGCGCTGCCGGTCGGCCTGGCCGCCGCGTCCTGGCGCTGGCTGGAGAAGCCGATCCTGCGGAACGGCCTGCGGGCCGAGTGCACCCAGCGGTTCCGGCTGCTCGTCCTCGCCCCGCGGGCGCTGACGCGCTCCCCCGGCGCGGCCAGGCCGCTGGCCGCCGCGGCCGCCGTCATCGCGCTCGTCGCGACGGCACTGTACGGCCTGGCCAGCCCGCCGTCCGGGCGCACTCTGCAGCAGCAGATCGAGGCCGGGGCGCGGTTCAGCAGCACGACGCTGGTACCGCCCGAGCCGTCCGGCCAGCCCGTGCCCTGGTTCGTGGTACCCGGCCAGGACCGGCCCTTCCGCCATGCGGTCCAGCCCCCTACCCCGGCCCGCACGGTCAGGGCGCCTCGCGTGACCGGAGCCAAGGTCATGGCGATCGGCGACTCGGTGATGCTGGCGTCCGCGCCGGAACTCGCCGCCGCCCTGCCCGGGATCTACATCAACGCGAAGGTCAGCCGGGCGATGATCGCCGGGATCGCGATCGTGGACGACCTGGCCAGGTCGGGCCGGCTCCGCAAGGTAGTGATTGTCGGCCTCGGCACGAACGGGCCGATCACGGCCGAACAGATCAGGCAGCTGCGCGATGCCGTCGGCAACCGGTGGCTGGTACTGGTCAACACGTTCGTGCCGCGTTCGTGGGAGCACGAGGTCAACACCACGATCGCGACCGCGGCGAGGCAGTTTCCTAATGTGCTGCTGGTCAACTGGCACGCGGCCATCGAGAACCACACCAATCTGCTCTGGAGCGACGGCATCCACCCGCAGCCGGTCGGCGGCACGCTGTACGCCAGGACCGTGCGTGCGGTCGTATTGCACGCGCTGGCCAGCCGCCTGCGGCGGCCGCCGCCCGCGGGGCACAAGGCTGGCCAGACCCGCGTCGCGGCCAGGCACGTTGAGCCGACCGCCTCCTACGCGCCCGCTCATTAGGCAAGGCTGTACCCATGCCACCGAAGCGCCCCGACCAGCAGCTGGGCTACGAGCAGGCCCGCGACCAGCTCGCCGAGCTGGTGAAACGGCTCGAAGCGGGCGGGCTCACGCTCGAGCAATCCCTGGAGCTGTGGGAACGCGGCGAACAGCTCGCGGCCATCTGCGAGCAGTGGCTGGAAGGGGCCAGGGCCAGGCTGGCCGCGGCCATCGGCTCGCCTGGTCAGGAGGACGCTGGCGAGGATGGACGGCCGTTCTGACCGCCGGCCGGACCTGACGAGCCGGTGAGGGCGCACTCCCGGCGGACCGGCCAGGCTCGTTAAGATGCGAAGGCGGCAGCCGGGCCGGTACCCCGCGGTGCCGTTCTGGCCGCCAGTACGTCTCGCCGGCCAGAACCCGGCGAGAGGTGAGGTGACCTGATGGTCCAGGATGAACGGCCGATCACGCCGGGGACCGAGCCGAGCGCTCCGGATCGCAACCTCGCGCTGGAACTCGCCAGGGTGACCGAGGCCGCGGCCCTGGCGGCCGGCCGCTGGGTCGGGCGCGGCGACAAGAACGGCG
>DASWAH010000230.1:0-2422 GCA_036391235.1 Streptosporangiaceae bacterium | reverse complement strand
ACGGGCCGTGGGGCGACCTGCTCATCCAGGCCGTGGCCGACGGGCGGGTCGCGCCGGAAGTGCTCGACGACAAGCTGCTCCGCATCCTGCGCCTGGCCCGCCGGGTCGGCGCGCTCGCCAGCAGCGCCGCGGATGGTGCTGCTGCCAGGTCGGGAGCCGGGCCGCGACTGGTCGGCGAGGATCTGCTGCGCCGGGCCACGGCGGCATCCTTCGTCCTGCTCAGCAACGTCGGCCAGACGCTGCCGCTGCGGATGCGGGACATCAGCCGGGTCGCGGTCATCGGCCCTGGTGCACGCCGGCCAACCATCCAGGGTGGCGGCAGCGCCGTCGTCGCTCCGACCACGCTCTCGACGCCGGCCGGCGCGCTGTGCAGGCGGCTGGCCGGAGTCGCCGAGGTCGACGTCGCCGACGGCTGCCAGATCTGGCTGACCGTGCCCGAACCCTCACCGGAATCGCTCCGCGACCCGGTCACCGGCGAGCCCGGCCTGCACCTGGAGTTCCTCGACACCGATGGCGCGGTCCTGCGGGCAGAGCACCGGACGTCCGCGGCCCTGGCCTGGTGGGACGGAGTCCCGGACGGAATCGGCTGGGGCGAGAACGGCAGCGTCTCGGTTCGGACGCTGTACCGGCCGGCGGTGACCGGGCCGCACCTGTTCGGAGCGGCCGGGGTCGGGCACCTGACGATCACCGTCGACGGCGAGATCGTGGCTGACCGGCCGACGGTCGTACCTGCCGACCCGGTGGAGGCGATGACCCGGCCAGGCCAGGTCACCGCCGGAGTCGACCTGCAGGCCGGTCAGGAGGTCCAGGTCAGGCTGGGGTTCCGGCCGGCTCCCGACGGCGAGGGCCCGCTCGCCCTGCGGTTCGGCATCGCGCCGGCCACCGACGACGACGCCATGATCGCCGAGGCCGTGCGGGCCGCCCGCTCGGCCGACATCGCGGTCGTCGTGGTGGGGTCGGCGGACCTGACCGAGAGCGAGGGCTTCGACCGACCGGGGCTTGCCCTGCCTGGCCGCCAGGACGAGCTCGTCCGGGCAGTCGCCGCAGTCTGCCCGGCAACCGTCGTGGTGGTGAACTCCGGCATGCCGGTCCTGCTGCCGTGGGCCGACGACGTCGCCGCGGTGATCCAGGCCTGGCTGCCCGGGCAGGCGATGGGCGAGGCACTCGCCGACGTGCTGCTGGGTGATGCCGAGCCAGGAGGGCGGCTGCCGGTTACCCTGCCAGCCGCGGAGGCCGACTGCCCGGTGCTGCACGCCAATCCGGTCGACGGCGTGCTGGAGTACGGCGAGGGCCTGCTGGTCGGCTACCGGGGCTACGACGCGGGCGGCGTCGTGCCGCGGTTCCCGTTCGGGCACGGCCTTGGCTACACCAGCTGGGACTACGAGGAAGTCCACGCCGTCGCCGGGGGCCGCCAGCCCGGCGGGGAGGTGCGGCTCCGCGTCGTTGTGCGCAATACCGGGACACGGCCAGGCCGTGAGATCGTCCAGGCATACCTGGCCGGCCCGCCGGGCGACCCGAGCCGACCGGTGCGCGTGCTCGCCGCGTTCGGCAGCGCCACGGCGGTTCCCGGCGAGCCCGCCGAGGTGGAGCTTGTCATCCCGGCGCGCGCGTTCGAGCGCTGGGACAGCGGCATCGGGACGTGGACTCGCCAGCCGGGCCCGTTCACCGTCCAGGTCGGCTCGTCCTCGCGCGATCTCCCGCTCTCGCTGCACCTCCCGCCTGCCTGACGGGGCACCGCGCTCCAGCGCGGCGACATACGGCATCGACTTCCCGGCATCCGGACGTGGACAATACCTCGGTGTCGCCCTAGCCGTCACCATTGCCGCCAGCGCGCTCACGTTCTCACCTGGTCCCGGCCGGGCCATCCGGGTCATGGGCCGCAGGGCCTGGCTCATCGTCGCCATCTCCGGCCTGGCAGTCGTCCTCGCGATGCTGGGTTACGCCCACCTGCTGGCGGCGCCCTTATTCCCGTCTGGCAGTTCGTGGCCATAGCGGCGGTGATCGCAGTTGGTACGGCAGTGGGACTGATACGCGCGCTCCCGCCGCCGGTCGGAAGGCGATTGCTGCTATTGCTAGCCATCCCGGCCGTCTGCGGTGCTGGCCGGCCTGGCGGTCGGCCCAAGTCCCGGGCCGACGTTCAGGCTGACTCGTCCTCGAGGTACTGCTGGAGCTTGTTCATGCCGTTCAGCCAGCGGTCGGGCTCGGCGGCGCGGCCCGCGTACATGCCAGCGACGTCGGGATGCGGCAGGATCAGGAACCGGCCGTCCGCGATTGCCGCCACTACCGCGTCCGTGACGTTCTCGGGCTTGATCGCCGTCGGGCCGAGCAGCTTCTCCATCATCGGATCGCTGCCGTCGAACATGCCGGTCCGCACGCCCATCGGGCAGATCGCCTGGACGGTCAGGCCGCGGTGCTGGTGGGT
>DASWAH010000229.1:0-15617 GCA_036391235.1 Streptosporangiaceae bacterium | reverse complement strand
GAGGTCAGGGCGGCGATGTCGCTGGTCCGCGACCACGAGGCGGTGGACGGCGAGGTCGTGGACGAACGGTAAGACGCCGGTTTCCGGCGGGCTCGGGCGAGGCAGCCGACGCCGGCCGGGGTAACCGCCCCGGCCGGCGTCGGCGTTTCGGCTCGGGAGTCCGGCCGTCGCCGTCGCCGCGTCCGCGTCGGCCAGCTCCTTTTGCGGAGTCGTGTCCGCGCCGGCCGCTCGCGCCACGGCAGCCGCGCTCGTCACACCCGCCCCTGGCCGACCGCGACGATCGCGGAGACTAATTGTGCCTGGAGACTTCTGCGCGAATAGCGGCAACAAGTCTCCAGATTGTTCGCGGGCAGCAGCCGCGCTAGCCGGGCTGGCCGGTCGTTGTGGGCGGGCGGAGGACGAGGGCGGCAAGCAGGCGGTCGGCTTCGGCGTCGGGGTCGTCGGTCAGGCCGGTGTGCACAGGACCCGGCTGCACCACGGTGCTGCGGGGCGAGGTCAGCCAGCGGAACCGCCGGCCGATGTCCTGCTGCCCGGCCGAGCCGGCCGCCGCGTCCTGGTCGCAGACGCCGGCCACCGCGGCCAGTGCCCGCTCGATGCCGGGCAGGTCGGCGGCCGGGTCCAGCGCCAGCACGCGATCGGGGTCGAGGGCGATCCTGGCGGCCAGGTAGCGGAGCGGCCGGCAGTACACCAGGACGCCCGCGTTGATCATTTCGCCGCGGTCCACCCGCGGTACCACCCGCAGCACCGCGTACTCGAACGCGGCCCGGTCGCCGGTCATGACCCCGCACCTCCGCCGGCCGGACCGCCGGCCGGACCTCGGCCCGCCGCCCCCCAGTCGGCCGGATCGCCGTCGGCCGTCCGGCGGGGCGACCGGGCCAGCCAGGAGGGCCGGCCGGTCCTGGCCGGCTCCCGCCTGGGCAGGCCGGGCCGGCCCAGCGTCTCCCGTATCCCGCTCAGCCAGGACTCGCGCCCGGCCAGACGGCGGGTGAGTTGCCGCACGTGCGCCTGCCTGATCAGGTCGGGCCGGTCCAGGCCAGGTTCGGGCGGCAGCCAGTCGTCGGGCACCGCGGCCACGGCCGCCTCGAGCGCCTCGGTGGTGATCAGCCCGGCCAGGTCGGCGTCGGCCGCGTCGATCAGCGGCGCGCAGCCGACGAGCGCGTGGTCGGAGATGTCGTAGCGGCGGGACACGGCGGCGTCGGCCGCCTCCCAGCGATGCTGGTAGGTGAGAGTCGCGCCGTGGTCGATGAGATACAGGGCATCCCGCCAGAACAGCATGTTCGGGTTGCGCCAGGACCGGTCCGCGTTGCTGGTAAGCGCGTCGAGCCAGATGATCCGGCCGGCCAGCGCGCCGTCTACGGCGGAGGCGGCGTCGAAGTCGACCGCGCCCGACAGGAAGTCGACACCGAGGTTCAGGCCCGCGCTAGCCCGTAGCAAGTCCTGGATTTCCTGATCGGGTTCCCCGCCGGCCAGCGCCGGATCCAGGTCCACCGCGACGAGGTCGGGCACGGCCAGTCCGCAGGTCCTGGCCAGCGAGCCAGTGATGACCTCGGCGACCAGCGCCTTGCGGCCCTGGCCGGCCCCGGCGTACTTGACCACGTAGGTGCCTAGGTTGTCGGCCTCCATCAGGCCGGGCAGCGACCCGCCCTCCCGCAGCGGGGTGACGTACCGGATCGCGGTTACCCGAGGTAGCACGCCCCGAGCCTACGCAGGCCGGCGCCGGTACCGCCCGGCGATCTGGCCGCCTAGCGCACCACCGCGTCCAGCTGGTCGATCGCCCAGTCCAGGTCGGCCTGCTCGATCGTGAGCGGCGGCGCGAGCCTGATCGTGCTGCCGTGCGTGTCCTTGGCCAGCACGCCCGCCTCCATCAGCCGCTCCGACACGTCGCGCCCGTTCAGCGAGCAGAACTCCACTCCGGCCCACAGCCCGCGCCCGCGCACCTCCCGGACGACGGAAGAGGGCAGCGCGCTGAGCCGGTCGTGCAGGTGCGCGCCGAGCTTGGCCGAGCGCTCCTGGAACTCGCCGGTGTTCAGCATGGCGATCACCTCGCGGGCGATCGCGCAGCCGAGCGGGTTGCCGCCGAAGGTCGAGCCGTGCTGCCCGGGCCGGAACACCCCGAGCACGGCCGCCGAGGACACCACCGCCGAGACCGGAACGATGCCGCCGCCGAGCGCCTTGCCGAGCACGTACATGTCCGGGACGACCTCGTCGTGCTCGCAGGCGAAGGTCGTGCCGGTGCGGCCGAGGCCGGACTGGATCTCGTCGGCGATCATCAGCGCGCCCCAGTCCGTGCACAGCTCGCGGACCCTGGCCAGGAACCCGGCGGGCGGCACGACCACGCCAGCCTCACCCTGGACCGGCTCGACCAGCACGCCCACGACGTGCTCGTCCATCGCGGCGGCGAGGGCGTCGGGGTCGCCGTAGGGCACGACCCTGAATCCCGGAGTGAACGGGCCGTAGGACCCGCGGGCGTCGGGGTCGGTCGAGAAGCTGACGATGGTCGTCGTCCGGCCGTGGAAGTTGCCCTCGAACGCGATGATCACGGCCTGGTCGGCGGGCACGCCCTTGACCTCGTAGCCCCACTTGCGCGCGGTCTTGATCGCGGTCTCGACCGCCTCCGCGCCGGTGTTCATCGGCAGCACCATCTCCATGCCGGCCAGCGCCGCCAGCTCGGCGCAGAACGGCCCGAACTGGTCGTGCTCGAACGCCCGGCTGACCAGGGTGACTCGCTCCAGCTGGCGCTGGGCGGCCGCGACCAGGCGCGGGTGCCGGTGCCCGAAGTTCAGCGCCGAGTAAGCGGCCAGCAGGTCCAGGTACCGCCGCCCCGCGACGTCGGTCACCCAGGCGCCCTCGGCGCTGGCGATCACGACGGGGAGCGGATGGTAGTTGTGTGCGCTGTGCGCGGCCGCCTGCGCCCTCAGCTGCCCGGCCGTCAGAGGTTGAGTTCCCATCGGCTCCTCCTGCTTACCTCAGTTCCAGCGTGCAGCACTTCGGGCCGCCGCCGGACTTGCGGAACTCGGACAGATCCACGGGTAGCACGCTGAATCCGGCCGCCTCGATCTCCGCGGCGAGGCTTTCTGCCTGGGCCGGCAGGACCACGTGCCGGCCGTCGCTCAGCCCGTTCAGGCCCAGCACCTCGGCGTCGGCCGCCTTGGCCTCGATCAGCTCGCCGAAGACCGCCGCCAGGGCGGCCTGCCCGGCCTCGTCGAATGCGGCCGGGTAGTAGGCGGCCGTGTTCTCGTCGATCACCAGCAGCGCGGTGTCGAGGTGGTAGAAGCGCGGGTCGGTCAGCCGCACGCTGACCACCGGCAGCCCGAACACAGCTTCCAGCTCGGACGCCACCGCCTGGTCGCTGCGGAACCCGTAGCCGGCGATGATCGACCGGCCGGCGAAGACGATGTCGCCCTCGCCCTCGTTCACCGCCAGCGGGTCGGTTACCGGGTACCCGCGGGCCCTGAACCAGTCCATGTAAGCCTGGCCCTCGGGATGCCGTTCGGGGTGCCTGAACCGCGATCCCAGCACCTGGCCGCCGATCACCGTGCCCCCGTTGGCGGCGAACACCATGTCGGGCAGGCCCGGCTGCGGCTTGATGACGTGCACGGTATGGCCGAGGCTCAGGTACGCGGCTCGCAGCTGCTCCCACTGCTGCCTGGCCAGGGTCAGGTCGACCGGCTGTTCGGGGTCCATCCACGGGTTGATCGCGTACTCGACGGTGAAATGCTCCGGCGGGCACATCAGGTAGCTGCGAGCGAGCAACGAACCTCCTGGGGGTGATGATCACCACCGAGCCTAGGAGCAGGTAGACCACTATGTACCCACGCGCCTCATGCGTGTGAGCGGTGAATCGTTGCGCAGTTGCGGGCCTGCGCGGCTCTTTATTGCGCAACTACCGGCCGGACCGCGGTCTGGCCTTCCGCTGCGAGGCCCGGGGCGTCAGCGCAGGGCGTCCAGCCGCGCCGCCGCGGCTTCGATCCGCTCGTCCGAGGCCGTGAGGGCCACCCTGATATGGGCCGCCCCGGCCGGCCCGTAGAACTCGCCGGGCGAGACCAGGATGCCGTGCTCGCTGAGCATCCGCACCGACTCCCAGCAGTCGTAGCCGGGGCGGGAGGCCCACAGGTACAGGCCGGCCTGCGAATGCGTGACGGCCCAGCCGGCCCCCTCGAGCGCGGGCCGCAGGACCGTACGGCGGGCGGCGTACCTGGCGTGCTGCCGGGCCGCGTGGGCGTCGTCGGTCAGGGCCGCGGTCATGGCCGCCTGGACCGGCGCGGGCACGATCATCCCGGCATGCTTGCGCACCTCGAGCAGCGCCGCGACCAGGGCGGGATCGCCGGTCACGAACCCGGCCCGGTATCCGGCCAGGTTGGACCGCTTGGACAGGGAGAAGACGGCGAGCAGCCCGGCGTGCGAGCCCTCGCTCACCTGCGGGTGCAGGACCGAGACGGGCGTGGTCTCGAAGCCGAGGTCGAGATAGCACTCGTCGCTGGCCAGGACGGTGCCGCTGGCCCTGGCCCACCTGGCCAGCTCCCGCATCCGCCCGGGGCTGGTGACCCGGCCGGTCGGGTTGGACGGCGAGTTCAGCCAGGCCAGCCGGACCGATCCGGAGCCCGGCCGGTCGGGGTGGTCGGTCGCGACCGCCTGCGCCCCGGCCAGCCTGGCCCCGATGTCGTAGGTGGGATAGGCCAGTTCCGGGTACGCGACCACGTCGCCCGGCCCGCAGCCGAGCAGCGCGGGCAGCCAGGCGATCAGCTCCTTGGTGCCGATCACCGGTAGCACGTCGCCGGCGCCCACGGTGACGCCGTGGCACCGGCTCAGCCACTCCGCCGCGGCCTCCCGCAGCGCGGCCGTGCCCGCGGTCAGCGGGTAGCCGGGGGAGTCGGCCGCCGCGGTCAGGGCCGAGGTGATGACTTCGGGAACCGGGTCGACCGGCGAGCCGACGGACAGGTCGGCGATGCCGTCCGGGTGCGCCGCGGCCCTGGCCGCGGCGGGCGCCAGGCGATCCCAGGGGAACTGCGGCAGCCGCGCTGCCAGCGCCTGCCCGGCCAGCCCTGCCGTCATCGGGTCAGTGGTCGGTTTCCTGCGGGGGCAGGGCGGCCACCAGCGGGTGGTCCTTGCCGATCTTGCCGGTCTTGGACGCGCCGCCTGGCGAACCGAGGTCTTCGAAGAAGTCGACGTTGACCTTGTAGTAGTCCTTCCACTGGGCCGGAACGTCGTCCTCGTAGTAGATCGCCTCGACCGGGCAGACCGGCTCGCACGCCCCGCAGTCCACGCACTCGTCCGGGTGGATGTAGAGCATGCGCTCGCCCTCGTAGATGCAGTCGACGGGGCATTCCTCGATACACGCCCGGTCCAGCAAGTCGACGCAGGGCAGGGCGATGATGTAGGTCACGGACGAACTCCTGTCTCACACCGGTGATCCGCAGGGATCGCAGATTATCAGCCGAACTCCAGGCCAGAACCTTCTGTCACCGCACCTCGCCGCCCGCGGTCCGGCCGCCACCCGGCGTGGCCGTGGGCCGACGTCCAGCGGTATCCCTCGTAGGTTACGTCGCGGATGCGGAACTTGCTGGCGTGGGTCACCAGCCAGGCCGCCATGGACCAGCCGAGCTGAGCGTTGTGCACGACGACCCGTGCGGTCGGGTCGCCCGAATGGCTGATGGCCACGAATCCGTACGCATGCCGGAGCTGGGCCGCGGCCGCGCTCAACTGACCCTTGCCCTTGATCGGGGCGCTGTACCAGCACCAGACCGCGCGGGCCCGGTGGCCGCTGAACCCGCCGGCCATCTGGGCGCTTTGCGTCGTGTACTGGGCGTAGGCCGATCCGTCGGCGCTGCGCTGTACGTCCTGGGCCGCTTTGTAGACCCGCAGGTGCTGGTAGCGCGGGATCGCGGCCAGGGCGGCGAAGAACTTGGTGCTGGCGTAGACCGGGTCGAGCAGCTGGTGCCGGCTGCCCCAGCCTTGCGACGGCCGCTGCTGGAACACGCCGACCGAGTCCCGGTCACCGTAGTTGAGGTTGGCCAGGTCCGATTCCTGCAGGGCAGTCGCGTAGGCGATGGTGACCGCGCGGACCGGCAGCTGGTGCTGGGCCGCCACCCCGGCGATGGTCGCGGCGATGCCGGCCTGGCTCGCCTCGAGCGGGATGTCGAAACGGTGCCCGTGTACGACGCAGCCGCTCACCGCCGGTGCCGGGAACCGCAGGTGCTTGGCCTTGAAGAAGGCCAGGAACGCGACGATGACCACGATGACGACCACGGCGGCGATCCCGGCCTTGCGCGCGCGCCTGACTGCCACGCATCGAAGGTACCTGCTGCCGGCCCTCGCTAGGCTTCACCGCCATGGACACGACATCCGCCACGGTCCCGCCCGCCTCGCCGCTGCCCGCCAGCATCGAGCAACTCTGGGAGGACCGGGCCGGGCTGACCCCGGCCGACACGGCGGCTCGTGAGCTGATCACGTCGGCTGTCGACCAGATCGACGCCGGGCAGGTCAGGGTGGCCTGGGTCGACCCCGGCACCGATGCCGTGGTGGTGGACGAGCGGGCCAAGCGCGCGATCCTGCTCGCCTTCCGGGTGCTGCCGATGGTGCGCTCGGACGTCGGCGATTTCCGCTATCACGACCGGGTGCCGCTGACCGCGAACCTGGACGGGGTGCGGTCGGTGGCCGGATCGATCGTGCGCTGGGGCGCCTACGTGGCCCCCGGCGCGGTTCTCATGCCGTCGTTCGTCAACATCGGTGCCTACGTCGGCTCGGGCACGATGGTCGACACCTGGGCCACGGTCGGCTCGTGCGCCCAGATCGGCAAGAACGTGCACCTGTCCGGCGGCGTCGGCATCGGCGGCGTGCTCGAGCCGCCGAGCGCGGTCCCCGTGGTCGTCGAGGACGAAGCCTTCATCGGGTCGCGCTGCATGGTCGTGAACGGCGCCCGGGTCCGGGCCGGGGCGGTGCTCGGCGCGGGCACGATCCTGACCCCGACCACGCATGTGATCGACGTCCAGACCGGCGAGGAACTCCCGCGTGGCGAGGCCCCGGCCTGGTCCGTGTGCGTGGACGGCACCAGAAGCCGGCAGTTCGCTGGCGGGGAGTTCGGAATGCATTGCGTGCTGGTGCTGAAGCGGCTCGCGCCCGGCGACCGGCACGACAAGGCCGCGCTCAACGACGTGCTCCGCGATCACGGGGTCAACGCCTGAGGTTCACCCATCGCCCCGGTCGTGGCACCATTCTCGATGTGTACTTCGTGCTGCTCGCGGCCGCGCTTGCGATCCTGGCCGGGGTCGTCGCGGTGGC
The DNA here is from genome assembly GCA_036391235.1 of Streptosporangiaceae bacterium. Taxonomy (GTDB): domain Bacteria; phylum Actinomycetota; class Actinomycetes; order Streptosporangiales; family Streptosporangiaceae; genus Chersky-822. The sequence continues at coordinate 8,339 of DASWAH010000229.1, read as the reverse complement.
GATGGGCCGGGGCGGCGAGCTGACCGAGTTCGCCCCCGACCGGCTCGCGACCCCGGTCCGGCTGGCCAGCGCGGCCGACGTGGCCGCGCTGCGGCTGCCGCTCGGGCTGATCGGTTACCAGCAGCAGGCGGCCGACGAGGCGCTGCGCGCGGTGATGATCGTGCTGGCCGAGCGCGAGGCCGAGATCGCCAGGCTCCGGGCCGGCCTGGGGAGCCTGAGCCAGCCATGGCCCGAACCGGCCCCCGCCGCGGGGGAGCCGGGACCCGCCCCGGCGGAGCCAGCGGCCTCGCCGTCGCCGCCGGCATGACCGAGCCGCCGCCCAGCCGGGGCCCGGCCGCCGGGCCGGACGGGCAGCTCCGCTGCCCCTGGTGCCTGAGCACTCCTGACTACCTCGCCTACCACGATGAGGAGTGGGGCCGCCCGGTCCGCGACGACACCGCCATGTTCGAGCGGCTGTGCCTGGAGGCGTTCCAGTCAGGGCTGTCCTGGCTGACGATCCTGCGCAAGCGGGAGAACTTCCGGGCCGCGTTCGCCGGGTTCGACCCCGCCATCGTCGCCGGGTTCGGGCCCGAAGACCAGGCTCGCCTGCTGGCCGACGCGGGGATCGTGCGGAACCGGGCCAAGATCGAGGCCGCGATCGCCAACGCCAGGGCCGCGCTCGAACTGCCGGGCGGCCTGGCTGCGACCGTGTGGTCGTTCGCGGCCGAGCCGGGGACCGTGGCCGCACCGGTTACGCTGAGCGACATCCCGGCCTCCACCCCGGCCTCCAAGGCGCTCTCGGTGCGGCTGCGCAAGCACGGATTCCGCTTTACCGGGCCGGTCACGGCCTATGCCATGATGCAGGCATGCGGCGTCGTCGATGATCATCTGGCGGACTGTTACCGCCGGGACGCCTGACAACTAGCCCGAGACCGCATCGGCGCGATGGCCGCGATTGCGGCGCGTCACATGGGGAAGCAAGGGGCGAACCGCCCACGGGTGGCGTCATTGCGCAGCGTCGGCAAAGGGGACATTCATGGCATCGGATAGCGGGGGGCCGTCGCGGCGCAGGCCGCGAGCCGGGAGGCGAGGCGGATCCCGCGCGCGTCCGGTCGCGCCAGAAAACTCCTCGCGCGCGGCCAAGCCGGGCGCGGCCGGTCTGGGGCTGGACCTGGCCGCGCTGAACTGGCAGCGGTCGGGTACCGAGGACGGAGCGCTGGAGGTCGCGTTCGTGCCGGCCGGGGCAGGCGCGGCCGGCCAGGATCGCCAGGGCGTCCAGCGCCAGAGCGTCCAGCGCGAGGACGTCCAGTGGGTGCTGCTGCGGGTCGCCGGTGATCCGGCCGGGCGGGTGCTGGTCTACGACCGCGTCGAGTGGCAGAGCTTCCTGAGCGGCGCGGCCGGCGGTGAGTTCGACTTCGCCGCCGAGTGAAGCCGCCGCCTCCGGATGATCTTGAACCTAGCATCTCTGGGGTTCACTAGTCTGCGTACATAACGATTGAGGACATGCTTTGTGAATCGCAACTTTAGATGGCTAGAGTACCTACAACGGCCCGGAGTCCGGCGGAGGCTTGGCAGATGAGCGACGACGCCTACGGCGCCACCATCGCCAAGCTTCGCCTGGCCAGACGCCTGACTGAGCTGCGGGTGGACGCCGGTTACACCGCGAACCACGTGTGCGACATGCTCAACTGGGGCCGCGGCAAGGTCGGCCGGTTCGAGGCTAATCAGTGGAAGCGTCCCGAGATGAGCGACATCAGGGACTTGCTGCGGTTCTATGAGGCCGACGACCTGGCTACCTCGGAAATCGAGTCGCTCGCCCTGCGGGCCAGGGTCCGCCCGTGGTGGCGTGACTACCAGGACATCTTTGACAACGAATTCCCCGGCTTCGAGGCCGACGCGACCCGGATCCGGGTGTTCTTCCCGCTGGTCATCCCCGGCCTGCTGCAGACACCGGACTATGTCGACGCACTGATGCGGTCCAGCGGCAAACCCCCGGCCTGGCGGCGCCGGGCCACCGAAGCCCGGCTGCACCGCCAGCAGGTACTCGAGCGCGACAAGTCGACCAGGCCGCACCTGCAGGCCGTGATCACCGAGGCCTCGCTGCAATACCGCTGGGGCAGCCGGGCCGAGCGCAGGGAGCAGCTGCTCCACCTGGCCGAGATGAGCGAGCGGCCAGGCGTCCACCTGCACCTGCAGCGGTTCGCCGACGGGCCGCCGCCCGGGCTGTTCTCGGCCGTCCAGATCTTCGACTACGACGGCGGCGAGGCGAGCCTGGTCTTCACCGAGCATGACCACGGGATTCAAGAGGTCAGCGACGTGGAGTACATGGTCAATTACATCGAGGCCTTTGACCGGGCCGTCGATGTCGCGCTGGAACCGAGGGACACAACCGTGCACCTCAGGCAACTGTCCGATCGACTGGAGTGAACCGTGACCGATTTGTCACGAGCCGTGTGGCGCAAGGCCAGTGCGAGCTATGCGAACGGCGGCTGCGTAGAGATAGCGGCGAACCTGGGCGACGTGGTCGCGATCAGAGACAGCGTCAGGGTCGACGACGGCGCGCATGTGGTGCGCAGGGCCTCGTTCGCGGCGCTGCTGGCCGACATCAAGAGCGGCCGCTACGACATCTGAGCGGCTGGCCCCTGAGGGCCAGGACGGCCTGCGACCCGCAGGGGGGGACGGCGGGTGGCAGGCGAGATCCCCCCGGGGAGGGAGCCTCGGGGGGATCTCTCTTTCTGCTGGGCCGCGGACACCAAGGCCCCCGGAGGCCACGGCAGAAGTGACCAGGCCTGGGTTCAGGCACGGACATAGGTGTCCTCGCGCCAATGTCGGCCATTGCGGCGCGGCGAGCGCGGCAATCGACTGCATTTTCCGTGAAACGGACAAAGGCCCTGGTCAGGTGTCCGAACCGTGTCGTCACCGCCGTATCTGCCGTGGGTCATTGCGAAGAGTGCCGAATGACTCGTAATCTGAGTTTCACAGATGCCGAACTTCACGAGGGCGGGTGCAGGTTGTTGCTGACACCCGCGGAACCAGGCCGAGGGGCGCAGTCCGATGCGGATCCCGGTGGTCAGTCATCTTCGTGGCTCGCAGCTCCGGTGCCGGCCGTCGCCGCGCCGCTGAGCTCGCGCGCGCCGCGAACCGGACGGGTCGAGGACGGTATGCCAGAAGCTGGCCTGGCCGAGGCCAGCCTGCCGGACGGCGGCTGCTTCGTCAGAGCGCTGCCACTGGATACGACCTGCGCCGGGGCGGCCCGGCGGTACTTTCGCGAAGCCCTGGCCGGCGCCGACCTGCCGGGGGACCTGATCCACGACGGCGTCACGATGGCCAGCGAGCTCGCCGCTAACACGATCAACGCGCACGGCAATATCGAGTTCGCCGGCCCTGGTCACCGCCCGGTCAGCGGCATGCCGGAGATCTGGCTGTACCTGCGGTCCTCGGGTGCCGGGCGCGAGCTGGTGTGCAAGATCTTCGACTCCGAGCCCGGCTGGGACGCCGGCGAGCCGCTCCCGGTCGGCGCGGCCGTGCCAGCCGGGGAAGACTCGGTCCGCGGCCGCGGCCTGCAGATGGTGGCCGGGCTGTCCGCGGGCCGGTGGGGTCATCATCTCAGCCGGGGCCGCCTCGGGGCCTGGAAGGTGCAGGGCAAGGCGGTCTGGTTCGCGCTGCGGATACCGGCGACCTGCGACCTGGCCCGCAGCGAGCGGATTGCCCCGCGCGGCTCGCAGGCCATCGCCGAGCTGGCGGCGGCCCTGGCCGACCGCGGCCTCGGGTCAGGCCTGGTGCCGATGACCGAGCCGGGCGGCGACCTGGCCGTGCTGTCGGTCAGCCGCGCGCTCACGGTCTGGTGTCGCAACGAGGTCGTCTGGTGGCAAGATCCCGAGGGCGGCTATGACCGGCTGACCGTTTCCGACCTGGTCGAAGCGGCGGAACGGATCGTCTGCGCGCACGAGGAGCTGCTGGCGTCCAGGAGCGCGAGCGCGTCGGCCGCCGATCATTAGCCGGAACTACCGGCCGGCCGGCTCCGGGCCGGGCAGCGGGCCCCCGTTCGCCCCGGTGTCCAGGCAATAGTCCACGAAGCGGCTCGCGGCGGGTAGCAGCCGGCCCGCCTCGGCGTGGAACAGCAGCGCCGCATCGGCGCCTGGCCAGGCCGCCGGCAGCAGCTCGGCCGGGAGTCCTGGATCGACAAAAAGGAACTTGCGCCACTCGTGCACGAGCTCGCTCCTGACCGCGAACACCGTCTCGTCGGCGATCGGCCCCGGCTGATCAGCCACCGGGGCCAGGATCTCCCGGGCCCGGCCGATCCAGGCCTGGTAGGCGCTGGCCAGCCCGCCGGTATCCCAGGCCCGCGCGACCAGGCCGCGCTGGTCGCCTTCGTAGCGGGCCAGGAACCGCTCGGCCCTGACCCGCTCCGCGGCCAGCAGCGCGTCCAGTTCGGCCGAGCGGCGCGGGCTGATCCAGGTAGCGGCGTCCAGACTGGCGTAGCCGAGGTAACCCAGGGCCGACCTGAGCCGTTCCCGCCTGGCCCGGTCGGTCACCCGTTCGAGGACCACGACGTGCCAGCGGCCGTCCCAGGAAGGCTGTTCGCGCCGGTAGATCCGGTCCCCGGCCTGGCGCAGCCGGCTCACCCCGGCCGGGGTGAGCCGGTCTCCGGCCCCGCCCGGCAACCGGACCGGGGTCAGCCAGCCTTGCCTGGCCATCCGGGAGACGGCGGTGCGCACGGCCGGCCCGGAGATCCCGGCCGGCGCGAGCAGGCGGACCAGGGCGGCCACCGGAGCCTGCTCGCCGCGCGTGAGCAAGTGGTCACCGTACACGTCGAACAGGGCCGATCGTGCGTTCACGAACCCCCGTCTCACCCCGCGAGCGGGCCCGCCCTGGGCCGCGTAACGGTGATCGTTGCCACCAAGGTCAGGGAACTGAACGATAATAGAGGTACCGATTGATGTAGATGTGGCTTGGCGGCGACAGGAAGGGGAGATGGATGGCGGCGATGAAGCCGCGGACGGGTGATGGTCCGCTTGAGGTCACCAAGGAGGGCCGGGGGATCGTGATGCGCGTGCCCCTGGAAGGCGGCGGACGGCTCGTCGTCGAGCTGACGCCGGACGAGGCGAGGGCCCTCGGAAACGCTCTCGGGACCGCGGTCGGCTAGCCCCGGCCGTCTGCGCACGCTGAAATTGTCGTTATCGGATGCCTGTTATCAGTTCCGTCACCCCGCTGGGCACGGAAGGTCAGCGCACGGCGGGTGACTTCCTGCGAGCCGTCGAGGCGGGCCAGGCTGGGCCGGCCGACTTCGTCGCGATCCCGGTCGCGGCCGGCGGCGGCGTCGGTGCCGACGCTGCCCTGGACGCACGGCTGGCCGTCCCGGCCGCCGAGTTCGCCGCCGTCAGCCGGATGTCCGGCAAACCCGGGCAAATAGCCCAGGCCGCGGTCAGGGCCGGCGACTCGACCATCCGGGTGCTGTTCGTCGGCGTCGGCGACCGGTCCGGCGCGGCCCTCAGGCGGGCCGGGGGCGAGCTCGGCCGCACGCTGCAGCCCGGGGAGCGCGGTGTCGCCTCCGTGGTCGCCGGCGAACCGCCAGGCCAGGTCCAGGCCTTTGCCGAGGGGATCATGCTGGGCTCGTACCGGTTCAGCGAGAAGTCCGCGCCGCCGCCCGGCCGGGCCGCGGGTGAGGGCCAGGCCGAGGTCCGCCTGACCGGGACCCGCACCTGGGAGGCCGAAGCGGCGATCGCGCGGGCCACTCGGATCGCCGCCGCGACCGGCCTGGCCAGGGACCTCACCAACACGCCCTCGCTGCGCAAGAGCCCGCAGTGGCTGGCCGACCAGGCGGCGCAGGCAGCGGCCGCGGCCAGCGAAGGGGCGGGGGCCGGAGCCGGGCTCGGCGTCCGGATCTGGGACGAGACCGAGCTGGCCGCGTCCGGGTTCGGCGGGATCACGGCGGTGGGGTCAGGGTCGGCCAGGCCGCCCCGGCTGATCGAGCTGACCTACTCCCCGGCCGGGGCGCACCGCCACGTCGTGCTGGTCGGCAAGGGGATCACGTTCGACAGCGGCGGGCTGTCGCTGAAGCCGAACGACGCGATGAAGTCGATGAAGACCGACATGGCCGGCGGCGCGGCCGTGATCGCGGCGATGACGGCCCTGGCCAGCCTGGGCGTGCCCGACAAGGTCACCGGGCTGGTGGCGGCGGCCGAGAACCTGCCGTCCGGCTCGGCGTGCCGTCCTGGCGACATCCTCACCATGTTCGGCGGGCGCACGGTCGAGGTGCTGAACACCGACGCCGAGGGCCGGCTGGTGCTGGCCGACGCGATCGCCTACGCCGGCGCCCGGCTCGAACCCGACCTGATCGTCGACCTGGCCACCCTCACCGGGGCGGCCAGGATTGCGCTCGGGGGCAGCCGGGCGGCCCTGTACTCGACCAGCGACGACCTGGCCGCCGCGCTGCTGGCCGCGGGCGAGGACAGCGGCGACCGGCTCTGGCGGATGCCGCTGACCGCCGAGTACCGCCAGTCGCTCGACTCGCCGGTAGCCGACCTGTCGAACGTCCCGCGCACGTCACCGGGGGCCGGCTCGATCACCGCGGCGCTGTTCCTGCGCGAATTCGCCGGCCCCAGGCCCTGGGCCCACTTGGATATCGCCGCCGCGGCCAGGAGCGGATCCGACGACGGCGAGATCAGCGCGGGCGGTACCGGGTTCGGCGCCCGGCTGCTGCTGCGCTGGCTCAGTCCGGTCGCTTGACCGCGGCCAGCAGTCCGTCACCGGCCGGCAGCAGCACCGGCACCAGGCTCTCGTCCTCGAACACGAGCTCGCGCAGCTCGCCGACGGCTCCGGTGTCAGGGTCCCGGTGGGCCACGTTCTGGCCTTCGTCGGCCCAGATCGCATTGTCGAAGGCCACGATGCCGCCCGGCCGCAGCAGCCGCAGGCCGGCGGCCAGGTACTCCGGGTACTCGCGCTTGTCGGCATCGCAGAACACGAGGTCATAGGCGCTGTCCGCGAGGCGCGGGAGCACCTCGAGGGCCCGTCCGGTGATCAGCCGGTACCGGCCGGAGCCGAACCCGGCCTGCACGAACGCCGCCCGGGCCAGCCGATGGTGCTCGGGCTCGGTGTCGACGCTGGTCAGGACCGACCCGGAGCGCATGCCGCGGAGCAGGTAGAGCCCGGAGGTACCGCACCCGGTCCCGATCTCCACGACCGCCTTCGCGCCAATCGCGGCGGCCAGGAAGCGCAGCACCATCCCGGTTAGTGGCGCGACCGGCGCCGCACCGCCCATGGCCTCGGCGTTCGCGCGGGCCGTGGCCAGTGGCTCATCCTCGGCGGAGAATTCGTCGAGGAACCCGGTGAGGTCTGAGCGGAAGATGGCTGCCTCCGGCGACTTCGGTAAACTTCTTCCCGCGGCAGCCTAGCGTCAGCCTGGGCCGGGCGGGAACACGCCGCGACGGCCAGACGTTGACGGTTTGCGCGCGGACGGCGCGCCGGGCTCAGATGACCACCCACGAGGACGGTTAATGCACACCGAGGCGGTGACCGATGCCGGCCACGCGACCGATTCGCCATGGACGCCCCCGACCTGGGAAGAGGTCGTGCGCGATCATTCGGCTCGCGTCTACCGGCTCGCCTACCGGCTGACCGGCAACTGCCACGACGCCGAGGACCTCACCCAGGAGGTCTTCGTCCGGGTGTTCCGCTCGCTGCCGAGCTACACGCCTGGCACCTTCGAGGGCTGGCTGCATCGCATTACCACCAACCTGTTCCTGGACATCACCCGGCGCAAGCAGCGGATCAGGTTCGAAGGGCTCGGCGAGGACACGGCGGCCAGGCTCAAGGGCTCAGAGCCGACTCCCTCCCAGGCCTTCGACGAGCGCCACCTGGATCACGACGTTGCTGCCGCCCTGGCCGACCTGCCGCCCGAGTACCGGGCCGCGGTCGTGCTGTGCGACATCGAAGGGCTGAGCTACGAGGAGATCGCCGATGTGCTCGGGGTCAAGCTGGGCACCGTTCGCAGCCGGATCCACCGGGGCCGGGCCCAGCTCAGGGCCGCGCTCGAGCACCGCAGGCCGCGCCGCTCGCCGGTGCCGCTGACCCCGGTCAGCCCCGGGTCATCGATCGCGGTCGCCGGGGAGGTGAGCGGGGGGTGAGCCACCTGGGTCGCTGGCTGTCGGCCCTGGTCGACGGCGAGCTCGAGGGTGAAGAGCGGGACCGGGTACTGAACCACGTGGCCGGCTGCGATGGCTGCCGTCAGGAAGCCAACTCGATGCGGGCACTGAAGCGCCGGCTTACCGCCCTCGGTGACACCTCGGACGAGCCCGCCATCGCCAGCCGGCTGATGGAGCTGGCCTGGACCGGCCATCCGGCCGGGGCGGACCGCGGCT
>DASWAH010000228.1:0-8323 GCA_036391235.1 Streptosporangiaceae bacterium | reverse complement strand
GCGTATGACAGGCTGGCCGCCATGACGACGGAATACGGAGCGAGGCGGCCGCCTTGCAATGTCTATAGGGTTGTTATATAAATACTCTATGGATCTCAGCCAGCCCGCCACCGATCTGCTCGAGGTCGTCTCGCTCGTGATCCGCGGCGTTGCCGAGAACCGCGATCTGAGCCTGACCGCAGCCGCCGCGCTCGCGTCGCTGGACCGGCTCGGCCCGCAGCGCATCACCACGCTAGCCGCGTCCGAGGGTGTCTCGCAGCCTTCGATGACGCAGCTCGCGCAGCGGCTCGAGCAGCGCGGACTGGTTGCCCGCACGTCCGACCCCTCCGACGGGCGGGTCGCCCTGGTCAGCTTGACCGACCAGGGCCGGGCCGCGATCGCGGCCCGGCGCGAGCGCAACGCGCGCACGATCGCCGCACTGCTGGCCAGGCTGCCCGAGGACGACGTGCGTATGCTGGCCGGCGGTCTGGCCGCCGTCCTGCCCGCGATCAGGGAACGCGTTCTCAGCCAGTCGAAGGTCGCGGCCGGCAACCCCAGCTGAGCCAGTTGCCGCTGATGTCGATCGCTCTGGTCGCCACCCTGATCCTGGTGGGTCTGACCGCGCTGCTGTACAACTGGGGGTTCTTCACCGTCCTCGGCCCGCCCCGTTCTTCGCCGGCAAGTTGGCCGAGCGGTGGGGCGTGCACGACGCCGAGGAGAACGAGGCGCTAGCCGAGGAACTCGGCTCGGCGACCTGAGCCGGCCAGGAACCAGCTAGGCGAGGGCGGGGGAGGGCAGCATCCGCCGGGCGTCGATCAGGCTCAGGTCCGACGACATATAGAGATCGAACTCCAGCACTCGCCACTGTGATCCCAGCAGCGACCGGGTCGCGGGGTGGGGCGCCGGCAGGCACGCCCGCGCCTGCCCGCCCGCCGGCTCGAGGCTGGCCAGCACGGCCAGCACGGCGTCGCGGGCCCCGTCGCCGGTCGCCTCGGGCCGCACAGCCAGGTGGCTGATGCCGTACTCGGGCCCGGCTCCGCCGACGGTTCCGGCTGCCACCGGCTCGCCGCCGAGACTGGCGACCACACCGGCCCCGGCCGGCCACCGGGCCCACATCCGGTGCTCAGCCGTCCGGTCGGTCCCGGTCCACTCCCGTTCGAGCGCGCCGACCTGGCCGGCGTCGGCGGACGCGACCGACCAGCCGTCCGGCATCCGCAGCCCCCGCACGTCGCCGCGCAGGTACAGCAACGGCCACCAGGCGTCGAGGCCGAAGCTGGTGTACAGCGGCAGGGCGTGCGCGTGCAGGCTGGAGAACGTCATCTTCCTGGACTCGCCGCCCCACAGTTCGGTCAGCAGGGCCCGGCCGGTGCCCGAGCCGTGTCCGGCCGGGTGCACGAACAGGTCGGTCAGCATCGAGATCGGGCCGGCCGCCGAGCCGATCCGCAGCGTGGCCCCGAACCCGGTCACCTGGCCCGCGCGCTCGGCGACCAGCAGCGTCCCGTGCTCGAGCAGGTGGCCGATGTAGGCCGGGTAGACCTGATCCCAGTCCTCGTCCTGGCCGGTCGCGTCGGCGATCGCGACGATGCCGCCGAGGTCGGCGGCCGAGGCGGGCCGGACGTCCGTACGAGCGGCGGGGTGCGTCATCCCGCTACCTTGCCATAGACGGCGGACCGCGACGCAGCGGATTATTCCTGGCCAGACCTGCCAGACTGAAGCCATGACCACCGTGCCTGCCCGGCCGATCAGCGATCCCGCGCTGCGGCCCGCTTGCCTGCCCGGCCGGCTCCATGAGCCGTGCGTGCTGCTCAAGCTGGGCGAGGTCGTACTCAAGGGAAAGAACCGGCAGCGGTTCGAGCGGCTGCTGCAGAACAACATCAGGCTGGCCGTGGCCGATCTCGGCCTCGGGCTGCGGCTGTGGCAGCGCGACGGGGTCATCGTGCTGACCCCGGTGCTGCCGCCCGGCGGGCCCGGGCCGACCGCCCAGGAAGCGGCCGACCGGATCGCCGAGCGGATGCTGGACGTGATCGGCGTGGCCAGGGTCTGCCGGGCGACCCGGGTGGCCAAGGACGCGCAGGCCGCGATCGACACCGCCGCCGAACTGGCGGGCGGGCGGCCGGGCTCGTTCGCGGTCCGGGCCCGGCGCCGGGACAAGCGGTTCGGTGTCACCTCGGCCGAGCTGGCGATCGCGATCGGCAGCCGGATCCAGCGGGACTTCGGCAACCCGGTGAACCTGCGCCATCCCGACTTCACGATCTGCGTCGAGGCCGACCAGTCCGAGGTGTTCGTCTACGTCGACGGGCTGACCGGGCAGGGCGGCCTGCCGGTTGGCATGAGCGGGCGCGGGCTGGTGCTGATCTCGGGCGGCATCGACTCGCCGGTGGCGGCCTACCGGATGATGCGCCGCGGCCTGTACTGCTCGTTCCTGCACTTCTCCGGCATGCCGCTGACCGGGCCGGACTCGGTCTACAAGGCCTACGGGCTGGTGCGTCAGCTGGACCGGTTCCAGCGCGGTTCACGGCTGTTCGTGGTGGCTTTCGGCCGGGCCCAGCAGCGGCTCGCGACCTCGGGCTCCGGCCGGCTGCAGGTCATGGCCCAGCGGCGGCTGATGCTCAAGACGGCGCAGGCGGTCGCGCGCCGGGTGCGGGCGACCGCGCTGGTCACCGGTGACTCGCTCGGCCAGGTCGCGAGCCAGACGCTGGTCAACATCACGGCGCTCGACGAGGCGGTCCGGCTGCCGATCCTGCGGCCGCTGATCGGGCTCGACAAGTCCGAGATCATGGCGCAGGCCAGCCAGATCCGCACGCTGGCGCTGTCCCAGCTGCCCGACGAGGACTGCTGCTCGCTGCTGATGCCGCGGCACGTCGAGACCAGGGCCAGGGTCGCCGACCTGCACAGGATCGAGGCCAGGGCCGACATCGACGAACTGGCCGCCGAGCTGGCGGCGGGCGCGCAGGAGTACCGGCTGACCGACTAGGCCACGACCGGCTCAGGCGCGGGCGCGAGGGTGCGGCCGAGCATGGCCGGCAGCGTCGACGCCACCTGCGCCAGGTCGTCGATGTCGGAACCGGACAGGGCCTGGTCGCCGTCGCAGAGCGCCTTGGCCGGCTCGGGGTGCACGTCCACGATCACCCCGTCCGCCCCGACCGCGATGGCCGCCCTGGTCAGCGGCAGCACCAGCTCACGCCGGCCGCCCGAGTGCGATGGATCGACGAGCACCGGGAGGTGCGACAGCCGCTGGGCCACCGGCCCCGCGCTGATGTCCAGCGTGTTCCTGGTGGCAGTCTCGAACGTACGGATACCGCGCTCGCACAGCACGATGTCCAGGTTCCCGCGCTGGGCGATGTACTCGGCGGCCATCAGCCATTCCTCGATCGTGGCGTTCATGCCCCGCTTGAGCATGACCGGCTTGCCGGCCGAGCCGACCGCCTGCAGTAGCGCGAAGTTCTGCATGTTGCGCGTGCCGACCTGGAGCATGTCAGCGTAGGAGCAGACCAGGTCGACATCGGCCGGGTCGACCACCTCGGTCACGATCGGCAGCCCGGCCTCAGCCCGCACCTCGGCCAGAATCCGCAGGCCGGCCTCGCCGAGACCCTGGAAGGCGTAGGGGGAGGTGCGCGGCTTGTACGCGCCGCCGCGGAGCAGGGAGGCGCCCGCCCGCTTGGCCATCAGGGCGGAGGCCAGCGTCTGCTCGGGCGTCTCGACACTGCACGGGCCGGCGATCAGCGTCATCGTACCGGGGCCGATCGGCACGCCGCCGACCCTGATCACCGAACGGTTGCGATGGTGCTCGCGGCTGACCAGCTTGTACGGCACCGACACCCGGATGACGTCGCTCACGCCCCTGGCGCTGCGCAGGTTGAGCGAGCCGAAGCTGTCGACGTCGCCGACCAGGCCGATGATCGTCCTGGTCACACCGCGGCTGACGAATGCCTCGCCTCCGGCGGTGCGGACCACGTCGACGACCGAGTCGATATCTTGCTGCGTGACCTCCGGGGCCATCACGATCACCATCTCGTCCTCCCTGACTGCCTTAACGACGAAAAAGCCCCTGGCCATCCGGCCAGGGGCTTGGAGTTCATCCGCGCTCAGCGCTTACGCATCGCCTAGCGGGCTACCTCCCCGTGACCGGAGCGGAAGCCGTAAAAAAACTCATAGGCGCGATGCACGTTGGGTAGCTTAGCGCACTCCGGGTAGTCGACGTCGGCTGGTCGGCGATCGGGGTGCCGGCCGGCAGTGACAAGATGGCTGCTGGTCAATCACGGCCATCGCGTCGAGAGGAAGGACAGGTCAGCCCGTCATGAGGCAGCCGGGCTCTGACGCGCGGGGGATTCGTGCCGTCGGCGCGGGCGCCGGTACCGACGGCCTGGGACCGGACGACGAGATCGCGAGCGCGACCGGCCAGGCTCCCGTGCCGCCGCCCAGGCCCAGTGAGGCCGGGCACCCTCCGGCCAGGCCCAGTGAGGCCCGGCCCAGTCAGGATGGGCCCAGTCAGGCCGGGCCCAGCCAGCGTGGCCCCGGCAACGGCCGGCACCGGCTCCCGCCCGGACAATACGTGCAGGCCAGCATGCCGGTGCTGCATTACGGTCCGGTCCCGGCCTGCAATCTGGCGACCTGGGACCTGCGGATCTCCGGCGCCACGGCGGGCGGGGCCCCGCGACGGTTCGGCTGGGAGGAGTTCCAGAATCTTCCGCGCACTGAGATCGTCGCCGACTTCCATTGCGTAACCAGATTCAGCGTGCTCGGCGTCCTGTGGCGCGGCGTGCCGGCCGCGCACCTGCTGCGGGCGGTACCGCCCGCGGCCGCCGCCACCCACGTCATGGTCTGGGCCGACTACGGGTACGGCGCGAACCTGCCGCTCGAGGTGTTCGGCGCGGCCAGCACGCTGCTGGCCACGCACAAGGACGACAAGGAGCTGACGCCCGAGCAGGGTTACCCGTGCCGCCTGGTCGTGCCGTCCAGATACGGCTGGAAGAACGTCAAGTGGGTGCGGGCGATCGAGTACCTGGCCGGGGACCGGCGCGGGTTCTGGGAAGAACGCGGCTACCACAACAACGCCGACCCGTGGCGCGAGCAGCGCTACTCCTACCAGGAGCTGCCCGGCGAGGGACCCGAGCTGTGAACCTGGCGGTCAAAAGCCGCTGAAGAGCCCGATGACCAGGGTGATGACTGTCCCCGGAGGCTGATCGCCGGTCGGCGAGTACTGTCCGACCCGGCCGCCGGGACCGGAGTGCGCCACCTTGACGTGGAAGCCGGCCGCCTTGATTTCCTGGATGGCCTGCGACACTGGCAGGCCCTGCACGTCGGGCACCGGCACCAGCGGCGGTCCAGGGGAGTAATGGACGGTGACGACCTCGCCAGGGGTGATCGGGCTGTTGGGCGGCGGCGACTGGTGGGTGATGGTGTTGGCGGGCTGCTTGCCCTGCTTGTCGGCCACCGGGTTGATCTGGTATCCGCCCGCCGCCGCGGCGGCCTGGGCATCGCTGACCTGCATTCCGAGGAAACTCGGCAGGCCGGGGCCCTGGCTGATGACCAGCCGGACCCGCTTGTTCTGCGGGATCGAGGAGTAGGCAGCCGGATGAGTGCCGATCACGTCGCCGGCCGGCACGGTCGCCGACACGGTCTTCTCGTCCTGGCCCGGCTTGAGGTGCGCCTGGATCAGCGCGGTCCTGGCCGCCGCCTCGGTCTGGCCGCTGACGTTCGGCACTGTCCGCATCACCGGGCCGAGCGAGGTAACCAGCTTGATCGTGGAGCCGCCGGCGACCCGCTGGCCGTGCCCGGGCGAGGAACTGACGACGTCGCCCTTGGCTAGCGGGTTGTGCACGGCCCGGCCGACCTCGACGTGCAGGCCCTGGTTCTTCAGCACGGTCTCGGCCGCGGTCAGCGACATTCCGGCCAGCGTCGGCACCTTCTGGTAGCGGCCGGAGCTGAACCACCAGGTGACCAGCGCGATCACCAGAATCACGGCCAGGGCGGCGGGCAGGTAGAACAGCTTGCCGCTGGCCAGGAACCGGCCCCGTGATCCACCGCCGCGCCGGTAGCGGCGCCCGGGGCCGCGGCCGCCGCGGCCGTAGCCGTCGTATCCGTCCAGCGGCCCGGCCCCGGAGACCACCATCGTGTGATTGGCCATCGAATCCCGGTCGGCGTACGGGGCCGGGAACGCGCCAGTGGACTGCGGGCCGAGCGATGGCAGCGCGGACGCGCCGACCGCGCCGGTGGCCGGCTCGAGCGCGGCCGAGCCCGGGTAGCCGTCGACGACCGCGGGCAGGTGCCTGGTCGCGTCGGGTGACTGCGGCCAGTGACCGTGCTGCGGCCAGTCACCGTGCTGCTGCCAGTCATCGGCGTGCGCCGCGATCGGGCCGGAGTCCGGCGCGCGGTACGGGTGGGAGCCGGTCGGTCCCGGCTGGAATCCCCGGTCGTGCTCATCGGTCCTGGCGTACCCGTTGGGCTGGTATGGCGCCTGGCCGGGGACCGGGCGGCCGCCCCTGATCTGCTGGATCGCCCGCAGGAACTGGCCGGCGTTGGCAGGCCGCAGGTCGGGGTCGCGGCTGGTCGCCATGGCCACCAGCGCGTCGGCGGTGGCCGGGATCCCTGGCACCGCGCTGGACGGGGCCGGGATGATCTCCTCGACGTGCTTGTACGCGACCTCAAGCGGCGTACCGCCGGAGTGCGGCTGCGTGCCGGTCAGCAGCTCGAACAGCATGACGCCGGCCGCGTAGACGTCGGTGCGGGCATCGGAGACGCCGCCGGAAACCTGCTCAGGGGCCAGGTAGGCGGCGGTGCCGATGATCATGCCGCCCTCGGTCTGCACCGCCCCGGCGACCGAGCGGGCCAGTCCGAAGTCCGCCACCTTGACCCCGCCGGCCGAGGTCAGCAGCACGTTCTCCGGCTTCACGTCGCGGTGTGCGAAACCGGCGTCGTGGGCGGCGGCCAGCCCGGCCAGCACGCCCGACATGATGTCCAGGGCCTCGTCCGGGCTCAGCCGTCCGCGTTCGTTCAGCAACTGGCGAAGCGTCCGGCCGGGAACGTACTCCATCGCGATGTAGTGCAGCCGCTTGTCCGAGCCCTGGTCGAAGATGGCGACCACATTGGGGCTGGACAGCCGGGCGGCCGAGCGGGCTTCGCCGATGAACCGCCGGACGAACTCGGCGTCCTCGGACAGCTCGGGATGGGCGATCTTCAGCGCCACGACCCGGTCGAGCCGGGTGTCGGTACCGAGGTACACCGTCGCCATGCCGCCGCGCGCGATCCGCGAGTCGACGTGATACCGGCCGCCGAGCAACTGGCCCGCGAGCGGCGAAAGGGCGGTGTCCATCGGGAACAGTGTAGGGGCAGGTTTGCCCGTCTGAGCCGGTTACGGAATGGCTAACTACCCGGTCACGGGCGGGGAAGAGGCGACCGCGAAGCGGCGCTGCGGTATCCGCCCGGCCCGGAAAGCGAGCCGGCCGGCGATCACGGCCGAGCGCATCGCGGCCGCCATCATCTCCGGGTCCCTGGCCCTGGTCACCGCGGTCGCGAGCAGAACGCCCGCGCATCCGAGCTCCATCGCCTGGGCGGCATCGCTGGCCGTGCCGATCCCGGCGTCCAGGATCACCGGCACGGACGCGGCCTGCACCATCAGCTCGATGTTGTGCGGGTTGCGGATGCCCAGGCCCGAGCCGATCGGGGCGCCGAGCGGCATCACGGCCGCGCAGCCCGCCTGTTCCAGGCGCCTGGCCAGGACCGGGTCGTCGCTGGTGTAGGGCAGCACGGTGAACCCGTCCGCGACGAGCTGCTCGGCCGCGTCGAGCAGCTCGACCGGGTCCGGCAGCAGTGTCACCTCGTCCGCGATGACCTCGAGCTTGACCCAGGTCGTGCCGAGCGCCTCGGCGGCCAGCCGGGCGGTCCGCACCGCCTCGGCCGCGGTGAAGCAGCCGGCCGTGTTCGGCAGCACCCTGATGCCGCGCTCGGCGAGCACGTCGAGCACCGACCCGGACGACTTAGGGTCCACCCGGCGCATCGCTACCGTGGTCAGCTCCGTGCCCGACGCGGTCAGCGCCCGCCCGAGCACGTCCAGGCTCGGCGCGCCGCCGGTCCCCATGATCAGCCGCGAGCCGAACTTCTGCCCGCCGAGCATCAGCGGGTCGTCCGCGAGCGACGGTTCCACGTCAGCCTCCCTGCACGGCGGTGAGTACCTCGACCTCGTCACCAGCGGCCAGCCGGGTCACCGGCCAGGACGCCCGGCGCACCAGGTCGCCGTTGACAGCCGCAGCGACTCCGGTGGGCGAGCTTGATATCAGCGAAACGGCCCGCTCCAGCGACATGTCGTCCGCAACCTGATGGACCATGCCGTTGACCACTATCTCCA
>DASWAH010000227.1:0-9976 GCA_036391235.1 Streptosporangiaceae bacterium | reverse complement strand
ACGGCAGCAACTTCGGCGCGAACAAGGAGCTGGCCGAGCAGTTCGCCGAGCGCAGTCATTTCCACGGCTACGCGAGCACGGTCGTGACGCTGAACGAGCTGGCCGGGCAGCCACCGCGCCCGCAGCCGTGGCTGCTGGTGGTCATGACGTCCACCTACACCTCGAACCCGCCCTCCAACGCGACGGCCTTCAAGGCGTTGCTCGAGCGCACCCCGCCCGGCAGTCCGGCCTGGGCGCAGTGCAAGTACCTGGTCTGGGGACTGGGCAATACCCAGTGGAACGCGTTCCTGGCCTTTCCGCGCTACGTGCACAAGAAGCTGTCAGAACTCGGCGCCGAGCCCCTCGCGGAGTTCGGGTACGGCGATGTCGGATCGCCGGTCTGGGAGCGACGGCACGCCGACTGGAACGACGAGGTCTGGCCCGTGCTGCTGGCGCTGTCCGGGGCCAGGCCGACGCAGGCCGCGGCCGCGCGCGACGCGGGCGAGAAGGCCGCCACCGGCGCGCTGACCGGGTCAGACTCGGTGAGCGCGATGCAGCGCTCGCTCAGCGCCGAGCAACTGATCCGGCCGCCCTCCCGGCCGTCCAGCCCCTCGTCGATCATGCGCTTGATGTCCTCAGGGCTGCGCCGCCGGGACGCCACCAGTCCTGGCGGAGCCGGCGGGCTCAGCGGGACCGCGCCGCGGGTGTTCGTGGCCCCGGTCATCCTCACCAACGCGGTCGGGATGGCCACCGTCGAGGCGCGGGTGCTCTCGTCCCGCGAACTCCAGGCGGCCGGCTCGGCCAGGCGGACGAGGCACCTGGAGATCAGCCTGCCGCCCGGGACCAGCTACCGGGCCGGCGACCACATCGGCATCTGCCCGAAGAACGACGACGAGCGCGTGGAGCGCCTCGCCCGCCACCTCGGCGCCGCCCTGGACAGCCTGTTCATGGTGCCGAAGACGATGAACGTCCGGGTCGTTCCCAAGGGCGTGGTCCTGCAAGTACGCAACGTGCTGACCAATCTGGCCGACATCTCGGGCCGGCCGCCGGCCGCGCTGCTCGACCTGCTCCTGGAGAAGACCACCGAACAGGCCGAATGGTCGAAGCTGGCCGCCATCAGGGATGTCCTGGCCATGCCGGACGGCCCGGACTCGGCGCTGCGGGAAGCGATCGACGCGGGCGGTTACGACGTCCTCCGCCTGCTCGAGGAGTTTCCGTCCGGCAGGCTCAACATCTTCGAGTTCCTCCAGGTCGCGCAGCCGCTGCGGCCGCGCTATTACTCGGCGAGCTCGAGCCCGCGCAGTCACGGCCCGCAGGTCGCGGACCTGACCGTCGGGCTGGCGCCAGCCCGCGTTCCCGGCCTGCCGGACCGCGAGTTCCGCGGCGCGGCCTCGGGCTACCTGCACGCCGTGCGGGACGGCGACCGGCTGAACATCTTCCATGACAGCGCGGACGGCTTCCACCTGCAAGACGACCTGACCAAGCCGATGATCTTCGTGTCGGCGGGCACCGGGTTCGCCCCGATGCGGGCGTTCCTGCAGGAACGGGCGGCGATCAAGGGCTCCGGCGGCACGGTCGGCGAGGCCGCCTTGTTCAACGGCATCCGCTCCAGGCAGCTGGATTACATCTACCGGGACGAGGTCGAGCGGTTCACCGCCGACGGGACGCTTGACCACCTGCACATCGCCGTGTCGCGGGAGGATCCCGGCCGTCGCGAGCACGTGCCCGACCTGATCCGCAGGCAAGCCGCGCTTACCTGGCGCCTGCTCGCCGCCGGGGGCTATATCTACGTCTGCGGCTCGCAGCCCATGCGGGCCGCGGTCCGGGCCGCCCTTGCCGACGTCATCGCCTCGCAGGCATCCCTGCCGGGCGAGCAAGCCGAGGCCTACCTCAGCGAACTGGAAACCACCGGGCGCTACCGCCCCGACCTGTGGGGCTAAGCCCAGGGAGACCGATGGACATTCTCGCCCTCATCCTGACCGTCGTCGCGCTGCTCATTTTCGCCTTCGCGGCCAGCGGCCGGGAGCTGCGCCGCTACAACGAGATCGCGCTCGGCCTGGTGTTCCTGACCGCGGCCCTGATCTGCCAGTTCACCTCGATCACGAACACGCACATCGGTCGCTGAGCCAGCCGCGACTACCGGTGCGAGGCCAGCGCGGCGTGGTAGTCGTCGCCGCCCTCCGGCTGGGGGTCCGGATGGACGAGAGCCGCGGTCAGCCGCGGGACCGAGTGCAGCAGGTTGTGCTCGGCATCGACCGAGACCTGATGGGCCCGGATGGCCGTAGCCGCCGGGTCGACAACGATCTCGCACTCGGCCCTGAGCTGATGCCCGATCCACCGCAGCCTGACCTGACCGACGCCGAGCACTCCCGGCGTCGTCATCAGCACCTGCTCGGCCTGGCCGACCAGTTCCGGGTCGACCGCGTCCATCAGCCGCCGGTAGATCTCCCGCGCGGCCTGGCCCAGCACGCTCAGGATCGCGACCGTGATGATCAGGCCGACCACCGGGTCGGCCCAGTCCCAACCGATCGCGACCCCGCCGACGCCCAGCAGTACCGCCAGCGAGGTGAAGCCGTCGGTCCGCGCATGCAGGCCGTCCGCGACCAGCGCGGCCGAGCCGATCTTCCTGCCCACCCTGATCCGGTACCGCGCGACCAGCTCGTTGCCGGTGAAGCCGATGACGGCGGCGATCGCGACCGCGATCAGGTTCGAGACGCGGTGCGGATGGGCGAGCCGGCTGACCGCCTCGTAGGCGGCCAGGGCCGAGGAAGCCGCGATCAGCAAGACGATCACGACGCCGGCCAGGTCCTCGGCTCGCCCGTAGCCGTAGTTGTACCGTCGGGTCGGCGGCCGCCGGCCGATCACGAACGCGATCGCCAGCGGGACCGCGGTCAGGGCGTCGGCCGCGTTGTGCAGGGTATCGCCGAGCAGGGCCACAGAACCGGACACCGCCACCACGATCGCCTGCAGCACGGTGGTCAGGCCAAGGACGGCCAGCGAGATCCACAGCGCCCTGATCCCCTCGGCGCTGGCCTCCATCGCGGCATCGACCTTGCCGGCCGCCTCGTGCGAGTGCGGGCGGACCACGTGACGCACCCGGGCGAGCACCCCGTGCTGGTGTTCCTGCTCATGGTCGTGTTCGTGCTCTTGCTCGTGCGAGTGGCCGTGACCGTGGGGATGCGTCATGGCTGACAGCATGCCCGAGCCAGGCCGGGCACCGACACGGGGCCGCCCGGGCAGTCACGCTGCCCGGGCGGCCGGAGACTAACAGCTAGCTGGACGTGCTTACTTGACGTTCAGCGCGTTGTCGTCCTCGAAGAAGTTGGTGTTATAACCGCCGCCGAGGGTCTCCTTGCCGGTGTACTTGATCGTGATCTTCTGGCCGATGTAGGAGTTCAGCGAGTACGAGTGCTGGACGTAGCCAGAACCGGCCTGCTGGTTGGACAGCGTGGCCAGGGTGGCCAGCACCGTGCCGCTGGAGTTGAGTACCTGGATCTTGAAGGTGTCGTAGGCCGTGCCGGTCGGGTCATTGCTGTTGATGTACAGCCAGAACGACACAGTGGCCGAGACGCAGTTCGACGGGATGGTGACGGTCTGCGACAAGGTGTCGGTGTGCGCGCCGCCATAGCCGTCCAGCCACGCCAGCCACGAACCGGAGTGCGCCGGAACCCCGGCCGCGGTGCTGGAGAGCACCCCGGCGGTCGAGGTCCACGGCGAGATCGAGCCGGTTTCGAAGCCCGGGTTGCCGAACAGCTGGGCCGCGGTGCAGCCGCCGCCCGAGGAGCTGATCGTCCAGGTGAACGAAGCCGACCCGGCGGCGCCGGTGGTGTCCTTGGCCGTGACCGTCACCGCGCTGGTCGCCGCGGTGGTCGGGGTGCCGGAGATCAGGCCGGTCGAGGAGTTGATCGACAGCCCGGCCGGCAGGCCGGTCGCGGAGTAGGTCAGCGTCTGGCCGGTCGCCGAGTCGGTCGCGTGGATCTGCAGGCTCGTCGCGGTGCCGACCGTCCCCGACTGGCTGCCGGGGTTAGTCACGGTCACCGTGTTCCCTGAGTTGGTCACGATGGCGTGGCTGATTTCGCACTGGCTGAGGTCGTTTCCCCAGGTCGGCTGCATCGCGAAGGTGCCGGTGGTCAGCGAGACGTTCTGCGACACAGCACCGCCGCCCGCGTTCCAGGCGCAGACGTCGCCGTTCTCCGAACCGCCCGAGGTCGTCCAGCCGCCGGCCGGGTTCTGGTCGGTGACGGTCTCGGCGTATTCGTGACCCTCCACGATCGAGACGCCGTCCAGGGTGCCGTTCGAATTCACGAAGTCCTGGCCGCAGGACGCGCCCTGGTTGGTGATGTACGGCAGGTTGGTGAAGGCGATGTCGCCGTACGGCGAGGTGACCGGGCCGCCGCTCAGGCCGGCGTCACCGTTGTAGTCGTGCCAGGCACAGAACCCCTGGGTCAGCCAGTTGTCGGGATTCGTGCCGGAGGGCGACGCGATGACGTACTGCGCGGTCCGGTTCGAGGCCGCGGTGGTGTTGCCGAAGTGAGCGGCCGCGCTGATCGCCACCTGGGCCAGCTGCGCCCCGCTCGCGGTCTGCGGCGACGCCGCGCCGGTGTCGGCCCAGACGCCGGCGAACGCACCGCCGGTCGGGTACCCGACATGCTGCGTGTTGCTGGCCGGGCACGAGGTTGCCCCGGTCGCGACGCCGTCGCAGTACTGGGTCATCACCCCCGACCAGAGCTCGTTACCGGTGCCCAGGCCCTTCATCAGGGCCTCGAGGTAGGGTGCCTCGCCGCTCGAGTCATTGGACAGCGTGATGTTGCCCGCCGAATTGGTGCCCTGGGTGCCCCACTGGGAGCCGTAGAAAACCAGGTAGACCTTCTCATGCCCGTTGGTCACGCCGATGCCGTCGACGCCCCCGCCGTATTGCAGGGTGTTGGCCGACGCGGCCGAGATCGCGTGCGGGTGCGCTATCGCCCAGGACCGCATCTTCGACAGCCGGCTCCTGGTCGGCACGACACCGTGCCGGTACGGGTGCTGGTGCCCTGGCGAATAGGGGTCGGCGGCCGAGTACATCCTGGCAATCAGTCCGGGCGAGATCGAGGCCGGATGGGCGGGTGCCCGGGTGGCCGCCGAGGCGCCGACCGAGAACTGCAGGCCCGCGGCCAGGGCGACCGCGGTCAGGCCCGCGGTTCCGGCTCTGGATGCCCAGCGACGGGCGGGGGAGGACATGCTCATGCTGCTCCCTTTCATGGGCGACAGGCACCACCGCCGGCCTCTTCGCCGACGGCAGATGGCGACGGGAGACGGCGCCTTGCCTGACCGTAACCAGGCCCCTAAACCGGGTCAATAACCTATTTGCCGCGGGTAAGACAACAATGACTATCTGGCCATATAAGCCATCCGCCGCGAGCAGCATGACCTGCGCTAACGCGCCGCCAGAAGAAACGGTAGGCCATTGCCCGGTAATCGCGCGGCCGAATCGCTTGCGGCTAGCCGGGCCCGTCACACTTCTCGTCACACCCGCCGTTCCAGGCTGCTGCCGCCACACGGGCCAGGGCCCGGCGGAGTGATTCCGATTTCTCTTCAGAACACCATGACGGAGGACTCATGTCCCTGCTGAGCCTGACCCTGCCGTTACCGGACTGCATTGCCAGCGCGGAGGTGCCCGGTGCCCGCGGGCTCGGCGCCGGCGTGCCCGACGCCGGGCCGGCCAGGTCGGCGATCGCCGAGCTGCGCCGCCAGCTCGCCGCCCCCGGCGTGCTGGCGCACCCGGCCGTCCGGCGCGAACTGCGCGAGCTTGAGGACCAGCTGGCCGTGAAGCTCTCGGCCGGCCGGTTGCCCGGCCGGCACCGCGCAGTGGCCGCCGTGACCGACGGAAATCCCGATGCGCCAGACCGGATCGAGGTCGGGCTGGCTGAACCTGGCGAGGACGTCAGCCCGGGCTGATCACGGTGACGCCCGGCCAGCGCACCGCGGGCCGGTGCCTGGCCAGGCGCTGCCGCGCGAAAGCGGCGCTGACCCGGCGCGGGTTCCAGCGCCAGATTCCGCCGAGCAGGTCCGCGAGCCCGTAGGGAGCGCAGACCTCGAGCGTGCCTGACCCGCTCAGCCGCACCGCGACCGCGGTCGCGGTCTCCGGCCAGGTACCGACGGCGTCGGCGATGGAGACCAGCGGCGCCGGCGGTTCGCCGCCGAACCTGGCCGCGTACCAGGTGTGCACGGCTGCCTGGTTACGGGCCTGCCAGGGGACGCCAGGGAGCCGTGCGGCCAGGGCGGCCGTGACCGCGTCGTCGTGTGCCCGGCTGAGGCTGGCCGGATCGAAGAACGCGACGTCGACGTCGTGCACCTCGGCCGCCCGGAACCCGTGGCCGTAACGCTCGCCCCACACCAGGTCGCGCAGCACGCCGGCGCCGGTCCACCCGTCGGGCACTCGCTCGTCCCGCACGGCGGCGAGGACTGTCATCAGCCAGTCGCTCGACCTGACCAGGGCCTGGAGTTCCTGCTCGGCCGGGTCGCTCATCCTTGCGGCCCGCCGCGAGCGGCCCCGGTCAGCGGCCCGATGTTTGAGACCCGCCCGCCGGTCAATCTCCAGACCGCATCAGACCGGGCCAGATCCGGTCGTGAAGGGAGGCGTCGGTGGCACGACGTCGGATGAGCACATGGAACCGGGTGCGGCGGGACCTGTACCTGACTCAGCGCACGATGGGCGACATGTCGGCGGCCCGGCGCGGGCCTGGTGTCCTGGGCCGCAGGCTGGCCCGGCGCCGCAGGGACCGCATGGTGTGGAGGCTGCTGCACAAGGTAGGACTCTAGCCGCGGAACGCCGCGAAGCCGCTAGCGCGGCAAGCGGTATTCGGCCAGGACCAGCCGCGGCGCGGCGGGTAAGCCGTGGCCGGCCGGCGAGGACAGGGTTAGGCCGTCCGCGCAGCGGCTATCCTGAGGGCAGCCAACGACCAGCGCCGGGTTTGACCGGCCATGATGCGGGCAGCCGGGGACGATGTATATTGCCGTGACCGTTATCGCGGCAATGCTGCTCGGCGCCGGGTTCGTGCTCCAGCAGCACGCGGCTGCGCAGGTGCCCTCGGATAGCTTCCTGCACCTGCGCCTGATCGCCCAGTTGCTGCACAAGCGGATCTGGCTGGTCGGCATCGCGATCATGGTGGCGGGCCAGGGACTCTCGGCCTGGGCTCTCGGCCATCTCAGCCTGACCGTCAGCGAACCTTTGCTCACGACCAACCTGATCTTCGCCCTGCTGCTGGCCGCGCCCATCTACGGTGAGGTCCCGCGCCGCACCGAGATCGCCGGTGCCCTGCTGCTCAGCGCGGGTGTGGCGGCCCTGTCGGTGAGCCGGTCGGTCCGGGCGCTCTCCGAGTCGTTCGGATCGTTCTCGCACTGGCCCGCCGCAGGCCTGATCGCCGCGATCGCTGCCCTGCTCGTCATCGCCGGCCGCAACGGGCCGGCCAGCCTGCGGGCGACGCTCACCGGCGCCGGGGCCGGCCTTCTGCTGGGCATTTCCGACGCCTTGACCAGGCGGAGCGTCGAGATCATCGACGCGCACGGGCTGGGCGCACTGCTGACGACCTGGCCGGGGTACGCCGTGGTCGGCACGGCAGCGGTCGGGCTGTGGCTGACCCAGAGCGCCTTCAGCGCCGGGCCCCTGCACGCCTCCCTGCCCGCCATCACCGGCGCCGAGCCCCTGTCCGGCATGGCCCTCGGCGTGCTGGTGTTCGGCGACGAAGTGCACGTGACCCCGTGGCTCCTGGGCCTGCAGGCGGCGGGCGTGGCCGCGATGGTCGGCGGCGTGATCCTGGTCGCGCAGGCGCCGGTCTTCGGCCAGCTGCACCTGCGCCAGACGGCGGCCCACCTGGCTCAAGAAGCCAGGAAGATCACGACAGGGGAAATCCCGCTGGTCAGGACGCACTCTGGCGAGCATGCGCGGGTCAGCGGGGCCGATCGGGCCGGTCGCAGCGACCTGCCCGCTTCTGGAGGCCAGGCCGAAGCTGGGGCGGCCGATCTTCCGGCCATGCCTGTTGTCCGGGCGAAGCCGGTCACGAGAGCGCGGATGGCGATTGCCCGCGTCTGGCGTTCCTGGTTTCCCAAGGCTCGTCCGACGCCACCCGCGCCCTAAGCATCGGTTGCCGATAGATCGGCGCGGATGCTGTGATGGACAGGCTACCGATCCATCGGTATCCGATATACGATGCGACCATGCCGCCATCAGAAGGACCGATGCCGCCGGTGCGCGAACCGGGAGCGGGATCCCCTAGCGGCGATCCACCGGGGAACGACGCGGGAAGCGACGCGGCCGGGGCGCTCGAGACCCTCGGGCGTTCATCGGGCCCGGCCAGCCTGATCTTGTCCAGCCTGGCTGGCGGGGCCAAGCACGGGTATGCGCTGACCAAGGACATCGAGTCCTTCGCCGGGGTCCGGCTCGCTCCCGGCACCCTGTACGAGGCACTGAGCCGGCTGGAGTCGCACGGCATGATCGAGGCGGTCGAGAGCCATGATCGCCGGCGTCCGTACCGGCTGACCACGACCGGCGCGGCCGCGCTCGAGACCTACCTGCAGACCCAGCGCGCGGTCGCCGAGGTGGGCCTGCGTCGGCTGTCGGCCGGCTGGTCTCCTGCATGACCGGCGGCCCAGCTCGGGAACCGGGCCGCTGGTTGCTTGCCTGCTATCCACGCGGCTGGAGGCAGCGGTACGCGGCCGAGTTCACCGAACTGCTGGCGGCCGAGCGGGCCGAACTCGGGCGGTCATGGCGCCGCGACGGCAATGTCGCGGCGGCCGGGCTGCGGGCCAGGCTGGCCGCCGCCGGGCTGGTCGGCCACCCGCTCGACCCGGACGCCGCGGCCAGGGCCGGCCTCGGCACGATCGCGGCCAGCCTGTCGGCGGCGGTCATCGCGGGCGTCGCGAGCTGGGCCAGGATCGCGATCGGGCTGCAGTGGTCGGCGCCGGCGACCCCGGGCATCGGCAGGTCCATGGACCTGATGTCAGCCGCCCTCCTTCTCCTGGCCACGGCCGGCCTGCTGGCCGCCGTCCCCGTCGCCTGGGCAGTATTGGCTGCCATCGCCCGGCGGCAGTCCAGGGAGCTCCGCCGCCCGGCCGCCATGATCGCGGCCGGAGCCGCGGTGCTGGTTATCGGCGGCCGGCACGTCCAGAACGGCTGGCCGGGCACCGGTGGCCACCTGCTCGTCCACCAGGGCCTGGTGCCCGGCCTGGCCGCCTTCGGCTGGGCGGTCACGATGTGGGTGACGTCCTATTGGGCCCATCCGAGCGCGCTAGCCGCCTTCCCGGCTGGTCAGCTTGCCTGGCTGGCGGTCAGCCCGGCCGCCACCGCGTGCCTGGTGGCCGGGATGGTGCAGCTCGGCCGGCGGCTTCCGCTCTCGGCCCGTTCGCTGCGCTACCAGGCCACGGCCGCTCTGCTCGGCGGGACCGGGGCCGCGCTGCTAGCCGCCGGCACGCTGAGCTGGCTGTCGGACGCTGACTCCGGCCCGGTCCGGCTGTTCAGGGCGGGCACCATCGGCCAGGCCTGCCTGGCTGTCATTGCGATCGCGGCCGTCACCGGCGGGTGCGCGGCCCGGCGGTCCTGGTCGGCGAGCCGGAACCCGGCCGGAACCGTAACCGTGACCAGGCCAGGAGCGCCGTGACCCGGCCAAGACCGTCGTGACCCCGCCGACCCGCCGCGGCATCCTCGGAGCCGGGCTCGGCAGCCTGGCCGGCCTGGCCGTCATCGGGATCGGCGGCGCCGAGCTGGTCGACCACGGCGTGCTGCCGGGCAAGGCAGTCCTCGACCGGATCGACGGCGCGTGCCAGGTGCCGGCCCCGCCGCTCACCTTCGGGCGGCCGGGACCGTCGGTCAGCGGCACGTTCTACTCCAGGGCCCGCCGCCGCGACGTCGGCTATGCGATCACGTACCCGCCTGGTCACCGGCCGGGCAGCGACCTGCCGCTGGTCATCGGCCTGCACGCCTACGGCGGCAACCATTCCAGCGCGTTCGGGCACCTCGGCG
>DASWAH010000226.1:0-4661 GCA_036391235.1 Streptosporangiaceae bacterium | reverse complement strand
CGCTCGCGGGCGCGAGCGCCTACGGCTTCAAGAAGCTCTACCCGACCGCGGCCGGCCGGGAGGAGTTCGTGGTCACCTCGAACCACAACGCGGCGCTGCTGTCGATCTACGGCCCGTTCTACGGCAGCTCGCTCGGGTCGTTCACCGCCTGGCGGGACACCGTGCTGTGCGGGCTGTTCGCCGGGATCATGAGCACGTTCATCGTCGTCCGGCATTCGCGCGCCGACGAGGAGAGCGGGCGCATGGAGCTCGTCGGGTCGGCCGTCGTCGGGCGGCACGCCCCGCTGGTCGCCAGCATGCTGGTGGCGGCCTTGGCCAACGTCGTGGTGTTCGTGGTGCTGGCCGCGGTCCCGGTCGCGCTCGGCCTGCCGGCCGCCGGCTCGGTCGCCTTCGGCGCCTCGGTGGCCGGGTGCGGGCTGGTCTTCACGGCAGTGGCCGCGGTGACCGCGCAGATTGCCCAGACGGCCAGGTCGGCCCGGGGCCTGGCGATCGGGGCGGTGCTGGCCGCCTTCCTGCTCCGCGCGGTCGGCGACTCGGTCGGCGCGGGCGGTCCGACCTGGCTGCGCTGGCTGTCGCCGATGGGCTGGGCCGAGCTGATCAGGGCCTTCGGCGCCACCCGGTGGTGGGTGCTCGCGTTGCCGCTGGCCGCCGCGGTGCTGACCGGGTTCGCGGCCGCGGTGCTCGCCGTCCGCCGCGATTACGACTCCGGCCTGCTGGCGACCAGGGCCGGGCGGCCGGCCGGGCGGGCCTCGCTGCGCTCGCCGCTCGCCCTCGCCTGGCGGCTCCAGCGCGCCACCCTGATCGCCTGGGTGCTGGGCGCGCTGGTGTACGGGGTCGGCGTGGGCTCGGCCGCCAAGGGGATCAACGGGCTGCTCGGCAGCGCACAGGTCAGGAAGGTCGTGGCCAGGATGGGCGGGCAGGCCGGGCTGACCAACGCCTACCTGGCCGCCCTGATCAGCCTGACCGGGCTGGCCGTGGCCGGTTTCGCGATCGCGTCCGTGCTGCGGCTGCGGACCGAGGAATCCGAGCAGCGGGCCGACCCGGTCCTGGCGACCCGGGCCAGCCGGGCCGGCTGGGCGCTCAGCCACCTGCTGATCGCGGCGGCCGGCACGGTGCTGATCCTGGTCGTGGCCGGAGTCGGGATCGGTCTCGGGCACGGGGCCACCACGGGCTCGCTTGGCGGCGAGGTCGCCCGGATGGCCGGAGCCGCGCTCGCGCAGGCCCCCGCCGTGCTGGCCGTCGCCGCCCTGGCCGCGGCCCTGTTCGGGCTGGCTCCGCAGGTCAGTGCGGCGGTGAGCTGGAGCGTGCTTGGCGTCGCGGTGCTGATCTTGTTCCTGGGCGAGATCTTGCAGCTGTCGCACTGGGTGCTGGACATCTCGCCGTTCACGCACTCGCCGAAGCTGCCAGGCGGGTCGGTCAGCGTCGCGTCGCTGGCCTGGCTGTGCGGGATCGCGCTCGTGCTGGGCATCGCCGGCCTGGCCGGCCTGCGCCAGCGCGACATCGGCTAGCCGCCGCGAATCAGCGGCCCGGCCCCGGATGAAACCGGCGGCGCCGATGGTTAGCGTAGTTAGCACGGGTAACGAATTTCCGGCATCTGTCCCAGCTAGCCCGCTAGTCCTCGCAAAGCGCGCATGTCTCAACGAAAGGCTCGAATGCCCATGAGCCCCGCCGAGCTGAGCCGCTCTCGCCGGTGGCTCGTGCTCGCGATCTGCTGCATGAGCCTGTTCATCGTCGGGCTCGACGTCACCGTCGTGAACGTCGCCCTGCCCTCGATCGGGCACGAGCTGCACGCCTCGGTGTCCGGCTTGCAGTGGGTCATCGCCTCGTACTCGCTGGTACTGGCCAGCCTGCTGATCCTGTCGGGTTCGACCGCGGACCGGGTCGGCCGGCGGCGGACGTTCCAGATCGGGCTGGCCCTGTTCACGGCCGGGTCGCTGCTGTGCAGCCTGGCCCCGAGCCTGGGCGCGCTGGTGGCGTTCCGCATGCTCCAGGCGATCGGCGGGTCGATGCTGAATCCCGTCGCGATGTCGATCATCACGAACACCTTCACCGAGCGGGCCGAGCGGGCCAGGGCCATCGGCGTCTGGGGTGGTGTGGTCGGGCTCAGCATGGCCCTCGGCCCGGTCGTCGGCGGAGTGCTGGTCAGCTCGGTCGGCTGGCGGAGCATCTTCTGGATCAACATCCCGGTCGGGATCGCCGCGATCGTGCTGACCGCGCTGTTCGTGCCGGAGTCACGGGCACCGCGGGCGCGGCGGTTCGACCCGGTGGGCCAGATCCTGGTCATGATCACGCTGGCCGCGCTGGTGTACGGCATCATTGAAGGTCCCGGCCGCGGCTGGACGTCGCCGCTGATCCTCGGCTGCTTCGGTGTCGCCGCGGTCGCCCTTGCGGTGTTCGTCGGCTACGAACGCCGGCGCCCCGAGCCATTGCTTGACGTGCGGTTCTTCCGCAGCGCGCCGTTCTCAGGGGCGACCATGATCGCCGTGTCGGCGTTCGCCTCGCTGGCCGGCTTCCTGCTTCTGAACACCATTTACCTGCAGGACGTGCGCGGCCTGTCGGCCCTGCACGCGGGGCTGTACATGCTCCCGATGGCGGCGATGACCGTGATCTGGGCGCCGCTGTCGGGCCGGGTGGTGGGGGCCAGGGGCCCCCGGATCCCGCTGATCACCGCGGGCATCGCGCTGACGATCGGCGCGTTCACGCTGACCGGGCTGTCGGCCAGTACCTCCTCGGTCAGCCTGGTCGTCGGCTACCTGATCTTCGGCGTGGGCTTCGGGCTCGTCAACGCGCCGATCACGAACACCGCGATGTCCGGCATGCCGCGGGCCCAGGCGGGCACGGCCGCCGCGGTGGCCTCGACCAGCAGGCAGGTCGGCTCCTCGCTCGGGGTGGCCGTGATCGGCTCCGCTGTGGTCTCGGCCATGACCGGCCCGATCAAGACCGGCTTCGTGCCGGCCAGTCACGTCGGCTACTGGATCCTGGTCGGCTGCGGGCTCGCCGTCCTGGCGCTCGGCCTGCTCACGACCGGTCCCTGGGCCCGGCACACGGCCGAGCTGGTCGCGGCCGACTTCAGCTCCGCCGAGCCGGCCAGCGCGGAAGACGACGTCCCGTCCGCGGCCTGACCTGGCTGCCGCTCGGGGGGGCGCTGGCCTGGCCATTCTCGCCCGCCGCTGCGTGACATGCCGCACATCGGCACACCATGGCCGCAGGCCGGCGCGCGTGGAGGAATCGGTAAAGCTGCGGGTGGCGTTATCAGTTCGTAGCATGGCAGCCATGGGCAGCCACCGAGCACTGCGATCAGGGTTCTGGGTGGCCGACCGACCGGAACGGGCTCGCCGTGGAGTCCCCGGCGTCGGCAACCCCCCGCCCGCCGGCCGAGTCGAGCGCCAGCCGTCGGGGGCTGGCGCCCGGAGAGGCGTGTTCCCCGTGCGCCGGACCAGGCTGGTTGCCTTCCTCACCGGTATGGCGGTGACGCTCGTCGCCATCGTCGTGCTGCTGAGCACCGGCATCGCCGGGCGGCTGCTGTCGGGCGGCGCGTCAGGACAGCGATCCGCAGCGGGCTCGGGCGGTCCGGGTTCGGGCCGGCCGGGTTCAGGCCAGGGGAGCGGGTCCGGCACCTCGGCCGCGAGCGCGCCCGGCGGGAAATTCGCCGCCGTGCCGCCGAGCCTCGGCCTGCGACCCGGCACCGTCTCGCCGAACGCCGCCGGGTACCCGGCGGCCGAGGCCGCGCTGCCCAAGCTGGACGCCTATCAGCTGGCCGGCCAGCGCGTGATCTGGAGTTATCCGGGGCTCACCCCGCCGGCCACGTTGCTGTGGGCGATCAGCCACGGCCGCGCCGCCGGAGTGATCTTCTTCAAGGACAACGTCGGCTCCAACGCCCACATCGCCGCCGTGGTCAAGCAACTCCAGGCGGCCGACGCGGCCGCGACCAACCCGGTCCGGCTGCCGCTGCTGCTGATGACCGACCAGGAGGGTGGCCTGGTCCGGCGGCTGTCCGGTCCGCCCGACCTGTCGGCCAAGCAAATCGGCGAGTCGGCCACCCCGCAAAACACGGCGACCAAAGAAGGCACGCTGGCCGGCACGTTCATGCACGGCCTCGGCGTGAACGTCAACCTCGCGCCGGTGCTCGACGTGTACCGGACGCCGGGCAACTTCATCGACGAGTTCGGCCGCTCCTTCAGCAACAAGCCGGGCGTGGTGTCCAAGCTCGGCCGCCTCTTCCTGACCGCGATGCAGGCCAAGGGGGTCGCGGCCACAGTCAAGCACTTCCCCGGCCTAGGCGCGGCGACCAGGTCGCAGAACACCGACGAGCGCCCGGTCACCCTGAACGTGCCGCTGACCCAGCTCAGGGCGATCGACGAGGCGCCCTACAAGGGAGCGATCGCGGCTAACGTCAAGCTGGCCATGGTGTCGTGGGCGGTCTACCCGGCCCTGGACAAGAAGTTCCCGGCCGGCCTGTCCCGCACCATCGTGCTCGGGGAGCTGCGGAACCGGCTCGGCTTCGCCGGCGTCACGATCACCGACGCGCTGGAGGCCGGAGCACTGAAGAACTTCGGTTCGACCGCGAACCGGGCCGTCCTCGCGACCAACGCCGGCATGGACCTGGTGCTGTGCTCGGGGGAGAACCCCTCCGAGGGAAGTGCGGCGATGCACGCCCTGCG
>DASWAH010000225.1:0-4403 GCA_036391235.1 Streptosporangiaceae bacterium | reverse complement strand
CACGCCGCCGCGGTTCAGCGTGGCGTCGGAGCGGCCGTAGATCACGCAGCCGCCGTCGGGCAGGATCATGATCCAGTCGCCGTGCCGCCAGACGCCTGGGTACTGGGCGAAGTAACTGGCCCGGTAGCGCTCCCCGGTGTCGTCGCCCCAGAAACCCACCGGCATCGACGGAATCGGCGCGGTCAGCACAAGCTCGCCGACCTCGCCGACCACCGGGCGGCCGTCCGCGTCGAACGCCTCGACCCTGGCCCCGAGACAAGGCCCCGCGATGATCCCGCTCCGCACCGGCAGAAGCGGACAAGGGCCCACAAACCCGGTGCACATGTCGGTCCCGCCGGAGAACGACCCGAGCACGAAGCCCCGTCGATGGCCCATTGATGGGGCTATAGCACCACCGCTGGGCCATCGATGGGGGTCCGGACCGGGCGCGACGGCCGCGTAGACCCAGTCGAAGCCCTCTGGCGGTAGCGGGGAGCCGGTGGAGCCGACGCCGCGCAGCCGGGACAGGTCGTGGGCGGCGGCCGGGCGCAGGCCCGCCTTCATGCAGGTCACCAGGTACGGCGCCCCGGTGCCGAAGTACGTCACGCCGGCGCGCGCCGCCAGGTCCCAGAGCGCGTCGGTGCCCGGATGGACCGCACTGCCGTCGTAGGCCACCACGGTCGCCCCGGCGAGCAGTCCGCCCATCAGGTAGTTCCACATCATCCAGCCGGTCGTGGTGTACCAGAAGAACACGTCGCCAGGCCCGATGTCCTGGTGCAGGCACAGTGCCTTGAGGTGCTCGAGCACGATGCCGCCGTGGCCATGCACGATCGCCTTGGGCAGCCCCGTGGTGCCCGAGGAGTACAGCACCCAGAGCGGATGAGAGAACGGCACCTCCTCGAACGCGGGCGGCCGCGGGCCACCGGAGTTCGAGACCACCGCCGCGAGCTCGTTCCAGCCGGTCACCGGCACCGGCAGGCCGGCCCGGCCGGCCCCGATGTAGTCGACCAGGACCACATGGGCCAGCCCAGGCAGCTCGGCCACGATCGCGGCGAGTTCGGCCCGGCGGTCGAACGTCTTGCCGCCGTAGACGTATCCGTCCACCGCGATCAGCACCTTGGGCGTCACCTGGGCGAACCGGTCGATCACGGCCCGCGGCCCGAAGTCCGGTGAGCACGAGGTCCAGATCGCCCCCAGGCTCGCGGTCGCCAGCAGGCCGACCAGCGCCTGCGGGGAGTTCGGCAGGTACCCGGCGACCCGGTCACCGTGCCCGACGCCCATCGCCGCCAGCGCCGCGCGGACGGTCGCCACCTGCTCGTCCAGCTCGGCGTAGGTCAGGCGGCCGCTGTGCCCGGCCTCGGATCGGTACACGATCGCGGTCCGCTCGGGATCGGTCGCTGCCCATCGCAGCGCGTTCCGCGCGTAGTTGATCGTCGCGCCGTCGAACCAGCTGACGTCGGGCATCGATCCGCCGCTCAGCACCGGCCCGTCGCCGCGGTCACCCAGGACACCGAAGTACTCCCAGATGGTGGACCAGAACGCGGCCGGGTTCTGCACCGACCATCGCCACAGTGGCTGGTACCCGCCGGGCAACGACACGTCCTGGTGTTCCCGTACATATCTGGCGTAGTCGGTGATCTTGGCCTGGTCGATGTCCGCCTGCGTAGGCACCGACAACGTCACGCCGTAACCACGGCCGGCCGGCTGATCCTGCGTCATTGCCTCTCCTGGCCCTCGCCTTCGATCCGGCTGTCCCCAGTCTGTCCGCCCGGCGGCGCGGCACTTTCCGCACCCCCGGTGCTGGCGGCCGCACGCTGCTGCTGATAACGGCGGACGGCGACCAGCGCCCAGATCGCCTCGACCACGCCAAACGGCCAGGCACCCGACAAGAACCCGTAACTGCTGGCCAGCAGGCATCCGGCCGCGAAGGCGAGCACGAACCGCGGGCTGCGCCCCTCCAGGCCGTACATCGTCATCATGAAGGTCAGCGCCAGCACGCCGTACGTCGTCAGGGCCCATCCGCTCACCGGGTGACCGCCGCCACCACCTGTGCCGTGTCGGTGAGGTCGGGCAGCACCGGGTCGGCCCCGGCCTCCCGCAGCTCGTGCGCGGTCGACCGGCCAGTAGCCACGCCGACGCAGCGCACCCCGCCGACCTGGGCCGCGGCCACGTCCCTGACCGAGTCGGCCAGGTAGAGAGTGCCGCCGGGCCCGAACGGGACGCCGTACTTCTCCGTAGCCATCGCGATCGACCGGACGATCAGGGTGCCCTTGGGGTAGGCGTCGGAGCCGTACCCGCCGATGTCCAGGTCCAGGTAGCTGTCCAGGCCGAAGGCGTGCAGCTTGCGGGCCGCGTTCAGCCGGATCGAGCCGGTCAGTACGGACTGGACCACTCCGGTCCGCGCGGCCAGGGCGCCGAGCGCCTCCCTGGCCCCGCTCAGCACCCGGCCGTGGGCCGCGAGCTGGTCGTTGCGGGCCCCGAACGCGGCCGCGAGCGCGTCGGCGTACTCGGCGAGCAGGTCGTTCTCCGGGGTTTCTCGCGCTGCCGATCCCGGCCCCGGCTCGTTCAGCGCGAGCGAGTTGAAGAAAATCTCCGAGTCGCTGGCCCCGGCGAGCTGCGGGAGCGCGACCAGCGGCCGCCCGGTGACGTGCCGGAACGCGTCGGCGTAGGCATCACGGGACACCCTGGCCACGTCGACCAGGGTCAGGTCGATGTTCCACAGGACGAGGCGGTGAATGACGGTGCCTCCTGTGCTGGGGCCTCCTGTGCCGGGGCCTTCGGTGCTGCTCGGGCAGCGCGAGCCTAGCCCATATGCGGATACCGGTAGTCGGTCGGCGGGGCCAGCAGTTCCTTGACCGTGCGGGCGTTCACCCACCTGGTCAGGTTGAACAGCGAGCCCGCCTTGTCGTTGGTGCCGCTGGCCCTGGCCCCGCCGAACGGCTGCTGACCGACCACCGCGCCGGTCGGCTTGTCGTTGATGTAGAAGTTGCCCGCGGCGAACCGCAGCGCGTCGGTCGCCCGGGCGATCGCGGCCCGGTCGGTCGCGATGATCGACCCGGTCAGCGCGTACGGTGCGATCGTGCTGGCCTGGGCGACAACCTCGTCGTAGTCGGCGTCGTCGAACACGTGGACGGCCAGGATCGGGCCGAAGTACTCGGTCGTGAACACCTCGTCGCCGGGATCGGAGCACTCCAGAACCGTCGGCGTGACGAAATAACCGGCCGACTTGTCGGTCGTGCCCCCGGTCAGCACCCGCACCGACGGCCGGCTGGCAGCCCGCTCGAGCGCGTCGGCGTGCTTGGCGAACGCCCGCTCGTCGATCACCGCACCCATGAACGCGGACAGGTCGGCCGACACGTCGCCCATGGTCAGCGACTCGACCGTGGCCAGGAACGAATCCTTCATTCCGGCCCACACGCTGCGCGGAATGTAGGCGCGGGAGGCGGCCGAGCACTTCTGGCCCTGGTATTCGAACGCCCCGCGGATCAGGGCCACGCTCAGCACGTCGGGGTCGGCTGAGGGATGCGCGATGACGAAGTCCTTGCCGCCGGTCTCGCCGACCAGGCGCGGGTAGCCGCGGTAGCCGGAGATGTTCTCCCCGACCGCCTGCCACAGGTGCTGGAACGTCCCGGTCGATCCGGTGAAGTGGATGCCGGCCAGGTCGGGGTGCGGCAGCGCGACCCGGGATACGGCCTGGCCGGACCCGGTGACCAGGTTGATCACGCCGGGCGGCAGCCCGGCCGCCTCGAAAAGGCGCATCAGGAAGTGAGCAGAGAACTGCTGGGTCGGCGACGGCTTCCAGAGCACGACGTTGCCGAGCAGCGCCGGAGCGGTGCACAGGTTGGCCGCGATCGAGGTGAAGTTGAACGGCGTGATCGCCAGCACGAAACCCTCGAGCGGCCGGTACTCGAGCCGGTTCCAGGTGCCGGGCGACGAGGTCGGCTGCTCGGCCAGCAACCGCCGGCCGAAGTGCACGTTGTAACGCCAGAAGTCGATTAGCTCGCAGGCGGCGTCGATCTCGGCCTGGTACACGGACTTGGACTGGCCGAGGACGGTTGATGCATTGATCACCTGGCGCCAGGACCCGGCCAGCAGTTCGGCCGCCCGCAGGAAGATGGCCGCCCGGTCGTCGAAGCTCAGCTCGCGCCAGCCCGGCGCGGCCAGCGCCGCCGCCTCGATCGCCGCGGCCACGTCTTCGTCGGTCGCCTCGCCCAGCCGTCCGAGCACGTGGGCGTGGTTGTGCGGCTGGACCACGTCGGTCCAGTCGCCGCCGCCCATCCGCTGCACGCCGCCGACCGTCATGGTCAGGTCGATTGGCTCTCCGGCCAGTTCCTTGATCTTGGCTTCCAGCGCGATGCGCTCGGCACTGCCGGAGGCGTAGGACTTGACCGGCTCGTTGGCCGGTACGGGGACGCTGGTGACGG
>DASWAH010000224.1:0-10510 GCA_036391235.1 Streptosporangiaceae bacterium | reverse complement strand
CGAGGACCGGCTCGGCGTCCCAGCGCCCGACCACGAGCGGGGTGAACCGCAGGCCGGACAGCGAGTGCTCCCGGTTGTCGCCCATGCCGCCGTCCACGGCGACGTGCAGCTTGCCCGCCCGCTTGATCGTGACCACCCGGTACAGCGTCACCCCGGCCCTGGCCACCAGTGACCGGCCCGGCTCGACGATGATGTCGATGTCCTCGCCCAGATGCTTGTGCGCGGCGCCGATCAGCCGGGCCGCGTAGTCGTCCAGTGCGGGCGCGTCGTCCCCGGCCTGGTAGCGGACGCCGAGCCCGCCGCCGAAGTCGTACACCTCGAACCGCTCGAGGCTGGCCAGCGACTCCACCGCCGCCTCGAACTGATCGGTGGCCAGGATCTGCGAGCCGATGTGCGCGTGCAGGCCGCGCAGGTCGATCGCGGAAACCGCCCGCATCCGGGCGATAGCCGCCGGCACCTGCTCGACCGGGACGCCGAACTTGGACTGCTTGCCCCCGGTGGCCAGGGCCGCGTGCGTGGCCGACTCCACCCCCGGACTGACTCGCAGCAGTACCGGAACCCGGCCGGAGACGAGCCGCTCGATCCTGTCGATGTCGTCGAAGCCGTCGACCACGATGTAGCCGATCCCGGCGGCCACCGCAGCCGCGATGTCCTCGTCGGATTTGGCGTTGCCGTGCATGACGATCCCGGCCGGGTCGGCCCCGGCCGCCAGGGCCAGCCGCAGCTCGCCCGCGCCGACCACGTCACAGCCCAGGCCCTCGGTGCTGAGCACCCTGATCATCGACACCGACGGGTAGGCCTTGACCGCGAAGCACACCCGGCTGCGCGGGTGCCGGGTGGTCATCGCGGCGACGTACTCTCTGGCCCGGTCGCGCAGCGCCTGCTCGTCGAACACGTAGGCCGGGGTGCCGAACCGCTCGGCCAGCCCGGTCAGCGAACATCCGCCTATGCGCAGGTCGGCCCCGTCGATCTCGGCGGACGGCGGCAGCAACGACAGGTCAGGCATGGTCGGGGGTCCTTCTCTCGGCGAATCCGCTGGCTAGCCCAGCGTACGGGCTGC
Organism: Streptosporangiaceae bacterium; assembly: GCA_036391235.1. Taxonomy (GTDB): domain Bacteria; phylum Actinomycetota; class Actinomycetes; order Streptosporangiales; family Streptosporangiaceae; genus Chersky-822. The sequence continues at coordinate 9,450 of DASWAH010000224.1, read as the reverse complement.
GCCGGCTCGGTCAGCGAGCGTGCCCGGCCTCGATGGTGACGGTCCGCCTGGCCACCAGCTTGCCGCAGCGGTCAGGCCCGAGCTTGCGCAGCTTGCCGCGCAGCGTGGTGCTGAACGTGCCGCTGTCGCGCAGGCCGCGGTAGCGGCCGGTCGCCCTGGTCACCGCGAACGTGCCGCTCTGCCTGATCGTGAACGTGCACGTCCGCAGGTTCGGCGGCGGCTCCGAGGTGCTCTGGATGTGGCGGGCGACGGTGATGCGGCCGTGCGGGAAGACCAGTGTCGCCTGCTTCCTGATGAAATAGCCGGATGCCGTGAATGCGCCTGAGGCCGTCACGGCAGCGTGCCGGGGACCTGGTAGCCGGCTGACGATCCGGAACTCCAGGCGCCCGGCGAATCCCGGCTGCCGTGCGGCCGCGTACGCGGGACTGCTGGCCGCCCCGGCCAGCAGTCCCGTGGTCAGCAGGCTCAAGGCGGCCGCGGTCAGCAGTGTGGCTCGCATCGTGGCTCCTTCGCGGTCAGCGCGGCCGGCGCGGTCAGCGCGGCCGGCGCGGTCATGCCGGGATCAGGCGGGCGAGAGCCGCCGCGGCCAGGATGGCCGCGGCCAGCAGTCCCGTGGTCAGCAGCACCGCGCCGTCGAAGCGACGCCAGTACACGGTCTTCAGCAACGCGTCCAGGTGCCCGGTGAGCGCGTCCTGGCTCACCGCGACCGGAACCCCGGCCGCCACGGCCCTGGTCTGGGCCACGTCCCGCAGCAGCGCGGCGGCCCTGGCCGAGCCGTGGGCACACCCGACCGCGGTCCCCAGCACCACCCCGGCGGCCGGTCCTGGCATCGCCGCGATCGCGGCCGGCAGCAGCCAGAACCCGGCGTACGGGTTGCGGGTCGCGAAGCCGGGTCCGAGCAGCGCTCCCCAGACCAGGAGCCGCCGCCGGGGCGGAGCCCCGATCAGCATCGACTGCGGCACCTGCCAGGACCGGCCGGGAACGGGCAGCCCGGACCGCCCGGTCAGCTCCAGCGCGCCGTAGTACCCGCCATAGGCGGCCAGCAGCGGCAGCGCCAGCCAGCGCAGCGGGACCGCCGTCAGGGCCAGGCCGAGCAGCGCCCACACCGCGGTGGCCGGGACCGCGTAGGCGGCCAGCACGCCGGCCCGCACCGAGGGTCTCCCGACCGGAAGACCGGCCGCCAGCGAGGCGGCCGAGTTCACCCCTCATGGCGAGTAGGACTTCGCGTAGCCGTTCGTTACCGCCAGCAGCAACGCCAGCGCGGCGCCGGCCGCGGCCGCAGCGGTCCAGGCCGTCATTGCGCGAGGTGGGCGAGCTTGCGCTGCTCGGCCTTGATGTCAGCCGGAGTCGAGCAGCCGCAGCAGATGCACTCGCTCAGGCAGGTGCACCAGTCCCGGCAGCCGGCGGCCCCGATGCAGTCGTAGCAGACCTTGTAGCCCAGCCCCTTGCCCAGGTTCATGCAGGCGATCCAGCTGCCGGACGGCCATTCGCACCGGTAGCCCTGGCGATTGAAGCAGTTGCTGGTGAACGACCCCTTGCACAGATGCTGATGCGGCGGGCAGCCGGCTCCCGGGCAGCCCGAGCAGCGCCTGGTCGGCCCGCAGTCGCAGCCGGCCGCGGCCTGCGCCGGGCTAGCCCCGACGGCCAGGGTGGCGAGGCCGGCCGTGCCGCCCAGCACAACCCGGCGCAGCGCGTCCCGGCGGCTGACCCTCCTGACCACGCGCTCGGCGAGCAGGCCGATCCGGTCGTCAATCCGTACCCGACGGCTCATCGGCCGTGCTCCCCTCCGTGAGCGTGAATGACCGGCAGTACGTCCCGCGGCTGGCGTGCGGACCGCACGAACTCGCGTACCTCGTCGGCCCGCACCACCGAGCCGGACGCCCGCACCAGGCCGGCCGCGTCGATCGCGACCAGGAGCGGGGTGGCCGACACCCGGTAGGCGTCCAGCCCCGATCGCCGGACCGGGCGCCCGATCTCCAGCCCGCTGGCCTTGAACACCTCGGAAATCTGCAGATAGGACGGCGGGTCGGAGATCAGGGCGAGCACGGTCAGGCCGTCCAGCTCGCCGTCGTCATCCAGCTTCCCGAGCAGCTCGACGAGATCCTCGCAGGATGGGCAGGTCGGGTCAACGAAAGCGAGCAGGGCCGGGCGGCCGCCGCCCGGGATCAGCCGGCGCTGGTCAGGCTGGCCGGGCCTGGCGTAAGTCAGTGCCGGGGCCAGGCTGCCGACCGCCGGACCGAGCGGGGCCGCATGCGCGCGCCCGGTCATCAGGCGGCCGAGCTGGCGGAACATCACGATCACGAGCACGCCGAGGGCGGCCAGCAGAGCCCACTGGGCCACGGCCAGGTACACCGGGATCCTGATCACGACACCCCCTGACGGCCGGCCTGCGGCGCGGATACCGCCGCCAGCGAGGCTGCGGCCGCCCTGGCCGCCAGCGCGACCAGCAGCGCCCCGGCCAGCAGGCCGAGCCGGCCGGGCAGGCTGAGCCGGGTGAACAAGGACCCGGCCGGCGCCAGCGCCACGGCCGCGGCCAGCGCGACCAGCCCGGCCCGGCCGATCCCGGCCAGGCTGAACTCCCGGTTCGACAGGGCGCCGAAGCACCGGCACGGGCGGCCGCGATGCCAGCGGTAGCCGGCCACCGCCACGATCACGAAGCCGGCGCTCAGCGCCAGCACGCCCAGGCCCGCCCAGCGGGCCCGCGGCCAGGCCAGGCTGGCCGCGCCGAGCGCGAGCTCGGCGGCCGCGATCGCGGCCGCCACCCGGCGGGCCGCGCCGGGCCACATCCTGGCCGGCCAGAACTGGCGTACGGTCGCGGCAAAGCCAGCCAGGTCGGCCAGCTTGGCTCCGCCCGCGGCGACCAGCAGCACCGCCACCGCCGCCCGGCAGGCCAGCGCGACCACCCCCATTCGTCCCCCCTCGCCCGGCCTAGTGCGCCCGGGCCAGCGCCCGCCGCCAGGCCGGGCGCTCGTCGGATCCGATTGGTATTCCTGCGACCTGCGCGAGCTTGGCGACCTGCCAGTCGTGGTTGACCAGGCTGGACGCCCGCACCCGCCCGGCCTGGTCGACGGCGATCGCGAACGGCATCACCCGGACGTTGTACCTGCCGTACAGGGCGCGCGAGCCGTCGAGGACCGGAATGTCACCCAGGCCGAGCTCGCGCAGCCCGCGGGCCGCCTGCGCCGCCGTGCCGCGGGTCAGCAGCACGACCCGGAGGTCAGGATGGCCGGCCAGCGCGCGCAGCCCGGCCACTACCGCGGGGAAGGACTTCAGCGAGTGATCGGCGAATACGACGAGCTGCAGGCCGCTGGCCGGCGGGCTGGACCACGGCCGGCCGTCCAGGTCCGGCAGGGTCCAGGCGGGCGCCCGCTCGCCCCTGGCCAGGCCATCGCGCTCCAGCGCCTGCGAACCGGACAAGCCGAGCTGCCCGGTGGACAGGATGGCCAGTGCGGCGGCGACGCACAAGATTGCCGCGATAACGACAAAACCGATGGTAAGCGCCATTACCGGGCTGCTCGTCTGGCCGGCCGTGGCCGCCTTGCCATCATGGGCAGAACCAAATCATCCTGCCCTGCCCCGGTCAAGCGGGACACTCAAACCGAGCGCCCCGGGTCCTGGCGCCCAGATGACGGCACGCAGAAGACTGGGTGACTTACGCCCCTGGCCGCGCTGGGTGGGTACAGAGTTGGATGATGGCTGATAGCAGCCGGCGACAACGACCTGCGAGGCCGTGATGACGACAGATGGCAAGACCGGACGCGTGCTGGTAGGCGTCGACGGCTCGGATTCCTCGACCGCCGCGCTCAGGTGGGCCGCGCATTACGCCCAGGCGACCGGGAGCACCCTGACCGCCGTGCTGGCCTGGCATTTCCCGTCGGCGGCGGGCGGGCCGCCGGTCGGGGTCGCCCCGGCCAGCGTGGAGGCAGAAGTCGAGCAGAACCGGGCCGAGCTGATCGACAAGGCGATCGAGGCCGCGCTCGGACCTGAGCCGCCGATCGCGATCGAGCGCAAGGCCGTCTACGGGCACCCGGCCCAGGTACTGATCGACGAGTCGGCGGGCGCCGACCTGCTGGTGGTGGGCAACCGCGGCTATGGCGGGTTCACCGGCATGATGCTGGGCTCGGTCAGCACGCATTGCGTGACCCACGCGCACTGCCCGGTGACCGTCGTGCGCTCTGACTGACCGGCATGTCCCTCCCCCCGCACCTGGCCGCTGACGACCTGGCCACGCTGAACGCCTACTGGCGGGCGGCCAACTACCTCGCCGCCGGCCAGATCTACCTGATGGACAACCCCCTGCTCGACGAGCCGCTGCGGCCCGAGCACATCAAGCCGCGGTTGCTCGGCCACTGGGGCACCACCCCGGGGATCAACTTCATCTGGGCCCACCTGAGCCGGGCGATCACGCTCGGCGACCTGGACATGATGATCGTCATCGGCCCCGGGCACGGCGGGCCCGCGGCCCTGGCCAATTGCTGGCTGGAAGGCAGCTACAGCGAGATCTACCCGAGCGTGCCGCGAGACCGGCACGGCATGACCACGCTGATGCGCCAGTTCTCGTTTCCCGGCGGGGTGCCCAGCCATGTCGCGGCCGAGACCCCGGGCTCAATCCACGAGGGCGGGGAACTCGGCTACTCGCTCTCGCATGCCTACGGCGCCGCCTTCGATAACCCTGACCTGATCGTCGCCTGCGTGATCGGCGACGGCGAAGCCGAGACCGGCCCGCTTGCGACGAGCTGGCATTCCAATAAGTTCCTCGACCCGGGCCGGGACGGCGCGGTGCTGCCGATCCTGCACCTGAACGGGTACAAGATCGCCAACCCGGCCGTGCTGGCCAGGATCGGCGACGAGGAGCTGGATGCCCTGCTGCGCGGCTACGGCTACGAGCCGGCTTACGTCCGTGGTGACCAGCCGCTCGAGCTGCACGAGCAGATGGCCGCGGCGGTCGATGCCGCGACCGCGCGGATCGCGGGGATCTGGGCCGACGCCCGGTCCGGCGGCGGCCTGCCGGGCGCTCGCCCGCGATGGCCGATGATCGTGCTGCGGACCCCCAAGGGCTGGACCGGGCCGCGCGAGGTGGACGGCCTGCCAGTGGAGAACACCTGGCGGTCCCATCAGGTGCCGCTGGCCGAGGTCAGGACCAACCCCGAGCACCTGCGCCAGCTGACGAGCTGGCTGCTCTCCTACGCGCCGGCCGAGCTCTTCGATTCGCTAGGCCGGCCACGGCCCGAGCTGCTGGGCTTCGTCCCGGCCGGCGACCGGCGGCTGGGCCTGAACCCGCATGCCAACGGCGGGCTACTGCTGCGCGACCTGGACCTGCCTGACCCGCGCGAGCACGCCGTGGCCGTGCCCGCGCCCGGCGGGTCGTCGACCGAGCCGACCAGGGTGCTCGGCGAGCTGCTGGCCGACGTCATGCGGCGCAACCTGGAGACCAGGAACTTCCGCGTCGTCGGACCCGACGAGACCGACTCGAACCGGCTCGGCGCGGTGATCGGCGTGACCGGCAAGGCGTGGCAAGCCGAGGTCCTGCCGGTCGACGAGAACCTCACCCCGGATGGCCGGGTCATGGAGATGCTGTCCGAGCACACCTGCGAGGGCTGGCTCGAGGGTTATCTGCTGACCGGCAGGCACGGGTTCTTCTCCTGCTACGAGGCCTTCATCCACCTGGTCGACTCGATGCTGAACCAGTACGTCAAGTGGCTGAAGGTCAGCCGCCGGCTGCCCTGGCGGCGGCCGATTGCCTCGCTGAACTACCTGGTCACCTCGCACGTCTGGCGCCAGGACCACAACGGCTTCTCGCACCAGGACCCTGGCTTCATCGATCATGTGGTGAACAAGAAGGCCGAGGTGATCAGGGTCTACCTGCCCCCGGACGCGAACTGCCTGCTGTCGGTGGCCGACCACTGCCTGCGCAGCCGCGACTACGTGAACGTCATCGTGGCCGGCAAGCATCCCTCGCCCGAGTGGCTGGACATCGACGCGGCCATGCTGCACTGCGCGCGGGGGGCGGGCATCTGGACCTGGGCCAGCAATGACGGCAGCGGCACGGGCGCGGCCGAAGAGCCCGACGTGGTGCTCGCCTGCGCGGGCGACGTGCCCACGATCGAGGTCCTCGCGGCCACCGACATCCTGCGCAAGAACCTGCCCGGCCTGAAGGTACGGGTCGTCAACGTGGTCGACCTGATGCGGCTGCAGCCCGCGTCCGAGCACCCGCACGGCATGAGTGACGCCGAGTACGACGCGCTGTTCACCCCGGACAAGCCGGTCATCTTCGCCTATCACGGCTACCCGACCCTGATCCACCGGCTCACCTACCGGCGGACCGGCCACCACTACCTGCACGTCAGGGGCTACAAGGAGGAGGGCACCACCACCACGCCCTTCGACATGCTGGTGCTCAACGACATGGACAGGTTCCACCTGGTCATGGACGTGATCGACCGGCTTCCCGGGCTCGGCCCGCGGGCAGCCAGGCTGCGCCAGCAGATGACCGACGCCCGGGCCAGGCACCGGGAGTGGATCACCGAGCACGGCGAGGACATGCCCGAGGTCCGGCAGTGGGTGTGGCCGGGCGGGCGCGGGCATGACCAGGTCGAGCCGGATGCCGCCGCCCGGCGGGCCGGCGGCCGCGCCTTGCACGTGCCGGGCTTGTGACCGGGCGGCCGCAGACCGGGCCCGCACGGCATGATCCCGGGCCCGGCCAGGGGGCGGCCCGGGTCCTGGTCGTCAACGCGGGCTCGTCGAGCCTGAAACTGTCGGTGATCGGGCCCGGCGACGAGGTCGCCGCCCAGCGCGATATCGACCGCTGGGACGGCTCCTCCGGCCATGCTGAACTGCGCGGCTACCTGAGCGAACTGGCTGGCTCGGCCAGCCCGCCCGATGCGGTCGGGCACCGGGTCGTGCACGGCGCCGACCGGTACACCGCGGCCACCCTGATCGACGAGGAGGTCAGGTCGGGCATCGGCGAGCTGGCCTCGCTGGCTCCGCTGCATCAGCCGCGGGCGCTGGCCGGGCTGGACGCCGCCGCGGCCGCGCTGCCCGGCGTGCCCCAGGTCGCCTGCTTCGACACCGCCTTCCACGCCACCCTGCCACCAGCCGCGTACACCTACCCGCTGCCGGCCGCCTGGCGGGAACGGTACGGGCTGCGCAAGTTCGGCTTCCACGGGCTGTCGCACGCCTATGCCTCCCGGCGGGCGGCCGAACTGCTGCGCCCGGCCGACCCGGCCGCCTTCCGCATCGTCACCTGCCATCTCGGCTCCGGCGCCTCGCTGGCCGCGGTCCGCGGCGGCCGCAGCGTCGAGACCACGATGGGCTTCACCCCGGTTGACGGCCTGGTCATGGCGACCAGGCCGGGCAGCGTCGATCCCGGCCTGATCGCGTGGCTGGCCGCCCCCGGCCGGGTGGCCGCGGACGACCTGGCCAGCGAGCTGGAGCACGGCTCCGGCCTGGCCGGGCTGGCAGGCGGGGCCGGCGACATGCGGGAGGTGCTGGCCGCGGCCGCGGCCGGCCAGCCGGCCGCCAGGCTCGCCTTCGGCGTCCACGCGCACCGGCTGACCGCCGCCGTGGCCGCGATGGCGGCCGCCATGAACGGGCTCGACGCGCTGGTCTTCACCGGCGGGATCGGCGAGCACGTGCCGGAGGTCAGAGCGGCGGCCGCGGCCGGCCTGGCCTTCCTCGGAGTCGCGATCGACGACCTGGCCAACGCGACGGCGGCCGGGCCGGACCGGCGCGAAAGGGCGGAGCCAGCCGACATCAGCGCAGCCGGCGCCCCGGTCCGCACGCTCGTGCTGGCGGCCAGAGAAGACCTGGAGATCGCCAGGGCGGTGCGCGGCGTGCTGGCCGGCTAAGTCTCTGGCCGCTAAGACCGGGGCCAGCGCCTGGTGGTCCAGCGCGGGCCGAAGCAGGCCCAGTCGATGCCCCAGGCGATCATCCGGCGGCGGTTGAGCGCGGCCGCGGCCAGGCCGGCCAGCGCGCACAGCACGAGGCCCAGCCCGGCCACCGTACCCAGTTCGACCAGCATGGACCGCATTCTGACCATGGCCGTCGTCATCGGATGACGTCCGGTCTGGGCGCCCGACTGATCCACCCAGATGCTGACCCGGCCGCCGGCCGGAATCCCCGACCTGACCGGGATCATGCCGCTGCGAACCGTGCCGGAGGGGGCCCGCCAGCGTCCGGGCACCCAGTAGGTCGACATCGAGCCGTAGCCGTAGAACTGCGGCGGCGGCGGCTGCAGCAGCACCGCGCTGACCTCGCGCCAGGACGACTCCTGGCGGATCTGACGCAGGCCGGCCGTGGTCGCCAGGCGGCCGGTGGCCGGCGCGAGCAGAGCCGCGCCGAACACAAAGGTGAGCACGAGCACAAAACGCAGCCCGGTCTCGAATTTGTCCACAGGGCGGCGCAGCGGATTGCCGTCGATACCCGCCCAAGAGGCAATCCGCCGGTATAGCGGCCGCGAAGCGGCCGGCCTGTGGCTACGGTCCCCCGTCCGTCGCACGCAGACAGCATTCCCCCCTTGCCGGTTCTCACCCGTGCGATCCGGAGACTCGGGCACCGGACCAGCGAAAAGAGGGCCTGGGGGACTTTGTCCCCTATCGGCGGAGCCGCGCCGCGGGCGAGACTGGAACGGGCCGCGGCATGACCGCCCGGTTCAGCCAGGACGAGGAGGCCCGATGAACCTCAGCGAAGGCCAGCCCGTCGTCGGTGTCGGCGTCGGCGGATCTGGCGCATCCACGGCCGCCCTGGTCTGGGCGGCCCGCGAAGCCCGCCACCGCGGTGCCCGCCTGCTGGTCATCCAGGCCTGGCAGCCGCACCCGCTGCGCGCGCTCTACGCGGCCGCCGGGTACGGCCGCCGGCCGCCGCCTTCGACATCCGCGGCGGCCGCCCAGCTCGACGCGCTGGTGCGGTCCGCGCTCGGCGACACGGCCGGACTGGACCTGGTCACCGAGGTCGTGGAGGGCCCGGCCGAGCGGGTGCTGGCCGACGCCTCTGGCCGGCTCGATCTGCTCGTGCTCGGATCCGGCGGGCAGTCGCCCGTCTCCCAGGTCGATCCGCTGGTCGTCGACCGGCCGGTCGGGCCGGTGGTGCGGGCCTGCCTGTCGCACGCGCGCTGCCCGGTCGTGATCATCACCCCGGCGATGGCGCCGGTGCTGACCGGCGCCTGGCGCGCTCCGAGGCCGGTGCCGGCCCGCGTTTAACCTCCCAGCTCAGGCACCTGGTGCGTGGTAGCCTGCGCGAGGTGGACGGGGGGTCGCAGGGTGCACGGGGGGTCGCGCGCCGCGATGCGGCGTGAGCCTGCCGATCGTCCTGATTCCGGCTGGCCTGCCTCAGGGCGGCACAGCCCGGACCCGCTCAGGTCGCGGCGGTTCTTCCTCGGCGGGCTCGCTATCGGCCTAGTCGCGATGTCGGTCGTCGGGCTGGCGACCGCGGTCTTCATCGAATCACCGCAGC
>DASWAH010000223.1:0-15103 GCA_036391235.1 Streptosporangiaceae bacterium | reverse complement strand
TGCGGCATTTCCGACGCGTCGGTCACCTCGCTGACCGCCGAACTCGGCCGTCCGGTCGGCATCACCAGCGTGCTCGATCCGGTCAGCCGCCATCTGGCCGCCGTACTCGGGGCCGCCAGCTTCCGGGAGGTGGCCTGGAATCAGGGCGCCTCGTGGGGCAAAAACAGCGTGTTGCCCGATGCCCTGGCCCGGAGCGCGCCGGTTACCCTGGCCAGCCCGTAGGGCGGCAGATGGGCGGGCAGGTCAGCCGGGGCGATGAAGCCGAAGCCGTCCAGTTCCTCTTCCTGCACCACGATGCCGCGCCCGTCCGGCAGTTCGCCGCCGTCGAACACGAAGTGCATGATCGGCCGCGCGTCCAGCCCGTAGGGCTGGGACCAGTCGGTGGCCAGCAGCCGGCCGACCGGGAGTTCCATCCCTAGTTCCTCAGCCAGCTCGCGGGCCGCGCCCTGGTGCGGCGGCTCCCCGTGCTCGCAGATACCGCCAGGGATCGTCCAGTGATCGCGGTAGTTCGGCTTGACCAGCAGGACCCGCCCGGCCGGGTCGGTGATCAGCCCGCCGGCCGCGATCACGGCTCCCGGCAGGCTGGCGAACCAGGTCGCCGGATCGGTGAAGGTGCGCTCAGGCATCGGCCGCGGCCGCCCTGGCGGCCAGGTACCCGGTCAGGCCGGCGGCCGGTACCGCCTCCTGCTCGGCACCCGCGAGATCGCGGACGGTCACGGTGCCGGCCTCCCGCTCGGCCGCCCCGTAGATCAGGCACCAGCGCGCGCCCGAGTCGGACGCCCACCTCAGCTGCTTGCCGAGCTTGCCCGAGGACCCGAGGTAGACGCTGGCCCGCAGCCCGGCCGCCCTGGCCTGCCCGGCTAGCCCGAACGACGCCGCGGCCAGGTCCTCGCCGAGCACGGTCACGGCCACGTCGATCCGGCCCGCCGCACCGCCGCCCGCCCCGTCTGGCATCAGCATCACGATCCGCTCGATCCCCAGCGAGGTTCCGGTCGCGGCCACGTCGGGCCCGCCAAGCTGAGCGATCAGGTGGTCGTAGCGGCCGCCGCTGCCCAGCGAACCCGCCGCTCCTGCTGCGGCGGTTTCCCAGATCGGGCCGGTGTAGTAGCTCAGGCCACGGACCATACGCGGCTCGAACACCACCCGGCCCGGCGGAACCTGGGCATTCACCAGCGCGATCAGGCGATCGACGTCCTCCAGGCCGGTCATTCCGGCGTCACTGGGCTTAAGGGCGGTCCTGATCCGCTCCTCGGCGTCGGGCCCGGCGATCGTGCCGACCAGTTCGGTGGCCGTCGCCTCCCGCAGGCCGCGGCCGGTGAGCTCGGTGATCACCTCGGCCGGGCTCAGCTTGTCCAGCTTGTCCAGTGAGGTGAGCGCGCCGGTGCCCAGCTCGCCGGGGACCGCGAACGCTTCGAGCAGCCCGGACAGCACCTGCCGGGAGTTCACCAGTATCCGGAAGTCGGTCAGGCCAAGCGCGACGAGCGCGTCGTGGTGTACGCACAGCACCTCGGCGTCGGCCAGCGGCGACGCCGAGCCCAGGATGTCCACGTCGCACTGGGTGAACTCGCGGAACCGGCCACGGCCAGGCCGGTCGGCCCGCCAGACCGGTCCCATCGCGTACCGCTTGTACGGGGTCGGCAGCTGGCTTCCGTACGCCGCCGCGACGCGGGCCAACGGCACCGTCATGTCGTAGCGCAGGGCCAGGTCGGCCTCGCCGGAGGCCTCGTGCTCACCCCGGCGCAGGATCTTGAACACCAGCTTGTCGGCTTCGTCGCCGTACTTGCCGAGCAGGACGTCGAGCCGCTCGAACGCCGGGGTCTGCAGCGGCTCGAACCCGTAACTGGCGAAGACCCCGCGGAGCACCGAGAACACGTGCTCGCGCTTGGTGAACTCGCTCGCGAGGAAGTCCCTGGTACCTGACGGCGGATCGAACTGGCTTGGCATGGCTCCCATGATCCCCGACCCGGCGCCCTCTCGTCACCTTGGTTACCACGCGCGCGCGTGACAGCGGTCTCCACGCCGGGCAGGACTATCCGGGCAGGACCGCTGGTTGGCACAACACGCGGCAAAGGAGGTCATTCGTGTCCGGGACGCAGGCGCCAGCCCGCTCCCAGCAGCCTCGCTCAGGCCGGCTCGCCGGAAATTCCGGCCGTGGATCTCCCGGCTGGCGGGCCCTTCCGCTCGGGATTGTGCTGCAGGCCGTCAACGCGGCCGGTGACGGCCTGGCAATGGTGGCGCTGGCTAACCGGGTCTTCCAGTTCTCGCATGCGTCCTGGGCCGTCGCGGCCGTGTTCCTGGCCATCACGGTGCCAGTGACCGCGCTGGCCCCGGTGGCAGGCTTGCTGCTCGACCGGCTCCCGGTCAAGCCCGTGCTGCTCATCTCGGCGGCCGCCGAGGCCGCGATCGCGCTCGCCCTGGTGCTCGCGGCCGGCCTGACCGCGACGCTGCTGCTGTCGGCCGGGTTCGGCGTCTGCGCGGCCGTGCTGCAGCCCGGCCTGGCCGCCATGGTGCCGCGCCTGGTCGCATCGCGGGGGGCTCCGGGGGGTCGTCCTCCCGGGCCAGCACTGCAGGGGGTCATCAAGGCCAACAGCTACCTGCAGGCCGCCACCTGGATCGGGTTTACCCTCGGGCCGCTGCTGGCCGGGCTGCTGATCTCGGTCAGCGGGTCGGCCCTGGCCCTGATCGTGAACGCGGGCCTGTACGCGGTCGCGGCGGCGGGAATCGGCGTGCTGGCGCTGGCGCCCCGGCCGGCCCAGGATCATCCAGGCTCGGGCCGGAGCGGCCTCGGCACCCAGCTCAAGGCCGGGCTATCGTACCTGCGGGCCGACGCCGACGCCGGGCTGCTCGTCCTGGTCGTCGGCATCATGGTTGCGTTCGCCAACATGGCCGTGGTGGCCGAGGTCGTCTTTGCCGAGCACGTGCTGCGCTCGGGTCCGACCGGGTACTCCCTGCTGGTGGCCGGCTGGACCAGCGGAATGGTGATCGGCACCCTGGCCGGCGGCCGTCTGCGCCGGCGCTGGCTGGTCGCCGGAGCCCTGGCCGGGACCGTGCTGACCGGGGTCGGCGTGATGCTGGCCGGGGTCGCGGCGGTGCTGTGGCAGGCGGTCGCCGCCTACGCGGCCGGCGGACTGGCCAACGGGTTCGAGACCGTGGCGACCCGCAGCTATCTCGGTCACCGGGTGCCCGCCGAACTGGCCGGCCGGGTGTTCGCGGTGTACTCGGGCGTGCTGTTCGGCGGCATCTCGGCCGGCATGGCCGTCGCCGCGTGGCTGCTCACCGTGCTCGGGGCCCGCGGGCTGCTCATCACCTCCGGGATTGGCGGCGTGGCCGCTGGCCTGGCCGGATGCCTGATCTACCTGATCCGGCACCGGCGCGCCCGGCGCACGGGCCCGCCCGCGACCAACGGGGACGTAGGCTGAGACGGTGGTAGTCGCACCGGAAGAACGCCGCCTGCTGCGGATCGAGGCCCGCAACAGCCAGACCCCGATCGAGCGCAAGCCGCCGTGGATCAAGACCAGGCTCCGCACCGGCCCGCAGTACACCGAGCTGCAGCGGCTGGTCAGGCGCGAGGGCCTGCACACGGTCTGCGAGGAAGCGGGCTGCCCGAACATCTTCGAGTGCTGGGAAGACCGCGAGGCCACGTTCCTGATCGGCGGCGACCAGTGCACCAGGCGGTGTGACTTCTGCCAGATCGCGACGGGCAAGCCAGGCCCGCTGGACACCGACGAGCCGCGCCGGGTCGCCGAGTCGGTCACCGCGATGGGCCTGCGCTACGCGACCGTGACCGGGGTGGCCAGGGACGACCTGGCCGACGGGGGCGCCTGGCTGTACGCGCAGACAGCCAGGGAGATCCACGCCGCCGTGCCCGGCTGCGGGGTCGAGCTGCTGGTCCCGGACTTCAACGCCGACCCTGGCCAGCTCGCCGAGGTGTTCTCGGCCCGGCCCGAGGTGCTCGCGCACAACATCGAGACCGTGCCGAGGATCTTCCGGCAGATCAGGCCGGGATTCCGGTATGAGCGGTCGCTGGCCGTGATCACGGCGGCCAAGCAGGCCGGGCTGATCACCAAGTCCAACCTGATCCTCGGGATGGGCGAGCAGCCCGAGGAGGTCGGCGCGGCCATGACCGACCTGAGGGCAGCCGGCTGTGACCTGCTCACGATCACCCAGTACCTGCGCCCGTCGCCCCGCCATCACCCGGTGGACCGCTGGGTCCGGCCCGAGGAGTTCACCGACCTGGCCGGGCAGGCCACGGCACTCGGATTCGCGGGCGTCATGTCGGGCCCGCTGGTCCGGTCCTCGTACCGGGCCGGACGGCTGTACCGCGAGGCGCTCGAGCAGCTGGGCGCGACGGCGGGCTGAGCGCCTGGCCTGGCCCGGCCCGCGTTCGCGCCGGCCGCCCGTTCCTCGTATCCTCACGTGCATGGTTAAGAAGCCCGGCGGCGCTGCGGCGCAGGCACCGAACAAGGCGGCCAGGACCGCGCCCGAGGACCCGACCCAGGCCGGGCGGATCAAGCAGATCCGGATGGTGGCCGGCATCATCCGCAAGTCCGATCCCCGGGCGATGCCGATCATCATCGGCAGCGGCGTCGGCGTGCGGGTCGTCCTCGTGGTCGTCGGGCTGCTGACCGGGCTGGCCGGCTTGCTGATCCCGCTCGGCGTGCTGCTCGGGCTGCTGACCACGATGCTGCTGTTCGGGCGGTATGCCCAGACTGCCCAGTACAAGGCGATCGCCGGGCAGCCGGGCGCGGCCGCCGCGGTGGTGCAGTCGATGCGCGGAAACTGGACGGTCACGCCCGCCGTGGCCGGGAACCGGAACATGGACATCGTGCACCGCGTGGTCGGGCGGCCCGGGGTCATCCTGATCGGCGAAGGCTCGCCGAACGGCCTGGCCAGCCTGCTGACCGCGGAGAAGAAGCGGATCGCCAGGATCGCCTACGCGGTGCCGATCACCGACATCCAGGTCGGCGACGAAAAGGGCCAGATCCCGGTCAAGCAGCTGCAGCGGACCCTGATGAAGATGCCGCGCGAGCTCAAGCCCTCGGCCGTGAACGACCTGAACAACCGGCTCAAGGCGATGCCGTCCCAGCTGCAGGCGCCGCGTGGCCCGATGCCCCGCACCGGCCGCATGCCCAAGCCGCCGCGGCCCAAGGTCCGCTGAAGGGGCGCGGCGCGGACTGGACCGAGGAGCCGGTTTGTGGCGACGAGGGAAGTCCGCGCCCGTAAGCGCCCCGTAAGCGGACGGCCAGCAAGGTCCGCTGAAGGGGCAGCTACATCCTGACGACGGCCGTGTTGGCGGCCCGGTCGTGCAGGCCGCGCAGGTCCCGGTCGGTTAGCAGCGGCGGCACGACGGTCAGCAGCAGCAGCGTGCGCAGCAGGGCCCACCCGGCGATCATGCCGCCGTCCAGGCTGACCACCCTGATCCGCAGCAGCTGCTTGCCCAGCGTGACGCCCAGCAGCCCGGTGAAGATGAAGTCCTGAGCCGCGAAGATGGCCAGTGTCCACAGCCCGGCCTGGCCCTGCGGCGGCCTGATCGCCACCAGCACGATCACCGAGCAGACCAGCCAGTCGATGAACAGCGCGCCGATCCGGCGTCCCATGCCCGCGATCGCGCCCGGGCCGTCCTGCGGGAAGCCGAGGTCCTTGCCGGGGTAGCCTTGTTGATCAGCGGTGCTGGCCCTGGTCACCCGCCCCGCGCCGGCCTGAGAGCGCTCGGTCACGAGTTCACAGTACTCAGGCCGGGCAGGCCGGGCGACTCGGGCATCGCACGGGGCGCACAGCGCGGCTGCATCGCACGGGGGCAGGTACGGGGCGGGGCACGCCGAGTCATCGGCGTAACGCGGCCGAAACATCGGGGACACGGACAGGAAACCGCGTGTCGCTAGCCTCGTGCAGACTCACCGGCCGGCCTGAGGCACGTGAGCGAGCAAGGGAGTATTGATGTTTTCAAGCGGTGACGAGGTCCTGCGCTACATAGCCGACGAGGATGTCGAGTTCGTCGACGTCAGGTTCTGCGACCTGCCGGGGACGATGCAGCACTTCACGGTGCCGGCCGGGGCCTTCTCCGAGCGCGTCTTCACCGACGGGCTGATGTTCGACGGCTCGTCGATCCGCGGGTTCCAGGAGATCCACGAGTCCGACATGCTGTTGCTGCCGGACGCCAGCACCGCCGTGGTCGACCCGTTCCGCCAGCACAAGACGCTGAACCTGACGTTCTTCGTGCACGACCCGCTGACCGGCGAGCCGTACAGCCGGGACCCGCGCAACATCGCCAAGAAGGCCGAGGAGTACCTGCGCGGCAGCGGCATCGCCGACACGGCCTTCTTCGGCCCCGAGGCCGAGTTCTACATCTTCGACTCGGCCAGGTTCGCGACCAGCCCGCACGAGGGCTATTACCACCTCGACTCGATCGAGGGCGCCTGGAACACCGGCCGGGACGAGGACGGCGGCAACCTGGCCTACAAGCCGCGTTACAAGGGCGGCTACTTCCCGGTCTCCCCCACCGACCACTACGCCGACCTGCGGTCGGAAATGGTGCGGATGCTGATCGAGGTGGGTATCGACGTCGAGATGCAGCACCACGAGGTCGGCACGGCCGGCCAGGCCGAGATCGACGTCAAGTTCGACAGCCTGCTGCACATGGCCGACAAGCTGATGCTCTACAAGTACGTGATCAAGAGCGTGGCCCGGGCAGCGGGCAAGACCGTCACCTTCATGCCCAAGCCGCTGTTCGGCGACAACGGCTCCGGCATGCACTGCCACCAGAGCCTGTGGAAGGACGGCGACCCGCTCTTCTACGACGAGGTCGGCTACGCCGGCCTGTCCGACATGGCCAGGTACTACATCGGCGGCCTGCTCAAGCACGCCCCGTCCCTGCTGGCGTTCACCAACCCGACCGCGAACTCCTACCACCGGCTGGTACCCGGCTTCGAGGCCCCGGTCAACCTGGTCTACTCCCAGCGCAACCGGTCGGCGTGCGTGCGGATCCCGATCACCGGGTCCAGCGCCAAGGCCAAGCGGCTGGAGTTCCGGGTGCCCGACCCGTCAGCGAACCCTTACATCGCCTTCGCGGCGATGCTGATGGCCGGTCTCGACGGGATCAGGAACAAGGTGGAGCCGCCCGAACCGGTCGACAAGGACCTGTACGAGCTGCCGCCGGACGAGGCCCTGGCTATCCCGAAGGTGCCGGGCTCGCTGGAGAAGGTGCTGGAAAGCCTGGAGACCGACCACGACTACCTGCTCGAGGGCGGCGTCTTCACCGGCGACCTGATCGAGACCTGGGTCGCCTACAAGCGAGAGCACGAGATCGACCCGCTGCGCCTGCGCCCGCACCCGCATGAGTTCGAGATGTACTTCGACTGCTAGTCCAGGTGCAGCCGTCAGGCCCGGCCGGGTGACCCGTGCCGGGCCTGACGGCTGGCTGGCGGTCAGGCCTTGACCGCCAGGACGTAGCGCATCACGTTGTCCTGGCGCAGCGACCCGTCCGGCTTGCGGTCGGCCTCGAGCACCGTGTCGATCACCTCCCGCACGGCGTCCTGGCCGGCCAGCTCGAGCACTTTCTGCAACGGGCCGGCCGAGGTATGCGCGATCCAGGCCTCGTCCAGGCTGGCGAACTCGATCGGGATCGAGACCTCGGCCCCGCCCTGCACGGCCAGGCCTGCTTTGGTGAGCAGTTCCTCCACCACTCCGGCGTCGCTGCAGGCCAGCGGGGCCGGGGTGCCAGGAGGCGGCGGCGCCAGCGACCTCAGCCGACCGAACAGGGCCTCGGTCTCGCAGCGGGCCGGGTCGCCCCACACCCCGATGACCACGGTGCCGCCGCTGCGGCAGACCCTGGCCAGCTCGGCGACGGCCGCTGCCGGGTCGATGGCGTACTGGATCGAGTTGAACGCGGTCACGACGTCGAACGACCCGCTGGCGTACGGCAACGCCTCGATGTCGCCGGTCCTGAACTCTCCGGCCGGGCTGCGCCGCCTGGCCACCTCAAGCAGCGGCTCGGACGCGTCCAGCCCGGCCACGCGCGCGCCGGCCGCGGCAGCGTCAGCCGCGGCCTGGCCGGCGCCGCAGCCCGCGTCCAGCAGCTGCTTGCCTTCGAGCGGCCCGAGGGCGCCGATCGCAGCGCGGTAGAGCGGCCGCATCTTCTGCTCCATCGTGGTCGACCAGGTGCGCGGATGACGGCCCCACAATGGTCCCTGTACTGATGCTGATCCCATCTCAGCCTCCCTGACTCGGTTAGGCGGTTGTGCTGTCACCTTCGCCCGCGAGCCGGACCGGCCACATCCGGAGTTACCCCGGATTCAACTGCGGACCCGCCCCTGACCGGCGTGCAACACTGGCCGCGTGGACCTGGGGGCCGTGACACAGCGTGAGCAAGAGGTGCTGGACTTGCTCGGCGCCAACCTCACGCACGAGGAAATCGGCCGGCGCCTGTTCATCTCGGTCCGCACGGTGGAGAGCCACGTGGCGTCGCTGCGGCGCAAGCTGGACATCCCCGATCACCGGACCCTGGTCAGGCTGGCCGCCGAGCACCGGCTGACCGCCGGGCACCGTAGTCACGCTCCCCCGCTGCCGCTGACCTCATTTGTGGGCCGGGCCAGTGAACTCGCCGGCCTGGCCGCCGCCCTGGAGGCGGCCAGGCTGGTGACCGTGACCGGCCCGGGCGGTGTGGGCAAGACCAGGCTGGCGCTGTCGGCGGCCAGATCGCTGGCGGCACGGTTCGGCGACCACGTGTGCTGGACCGACCTGGTGCCGGTCGCCACGGCCGACGACCTGGCCGACGCCGTCGCCGCTGCCTGTGACGCGGTGGCGACCAGCAGGCGAGGGCCGGCCGAGGCCGTCATCGCCGCCCTCGCCGACCGGCCTGCCCTGGTCGTGCTGGACAACTGCGAGCACGTGGTCAGCCAGGTGGCGGCCCTGGCCGAGCGGATACTGACCGCCTGTCCCGGCGTCACCATGCTGCTCACCAGCAGGCTGAGGCTCGCCGTCGCCTTCGAGCGGGTCTTCGCCGTGCCCACCCTGTCGGCCGAGCCCGGCGGTGACGCCGTCGCCCTGTTCTGCGAGCGGGCCGCGGCGGCTGGCACTGAGCTCGGCGGCGCGGGACCGGAGGACAGGGCCGACCGCGAGCGGGTCGCGGCGATCTGCGCCGCGCTCGGCGGGCTTCCGCTCGCGATCGAGCTGGCCGCGGTCCGGTTGCCGGCCCTTGGCCTCGACGGAGTGGAACGCGGCCTGGCCACGCAGTCCGACCTGCTGACCGGCGGCGGCCGGGCCGTGCTCCGGCACCGGTCCATGGCCCAGACCCTCGACTGGAGCGCCGCGCTGCTCAGCCCCGCGGCCGCGCGGACGCTGCGCAGGCTGGCCGTGTTCAGGACGCCATTCCAGCTTCCGGGAGCCGCGACGGTGGCCACCGACCCGCCTGATCTGCCCGGCACGACCGCCGCGCTGGCCGAGCTGACCGAGCACAACCTGCTCGTCACGACGCACGAGGCCGGGCGGCTGGCCTACCGGATGCTCGAGCCGGTGCGCCAGTACGGGATAGCCACGATGGCGGCGGAGGACCGGCTGGCATTCGACCGTCATGCCCGCTGGTGCCTGGATGCCGCGCAACCGCACCGGACCGGCCGGTCACGACCCCGCGACGCGGCCGTGACCGACGAGCTGCGGTCCGCCCTGCACTGGGCCGAGGCCGCTGGCGCGGCGGCGGCCGAGGGCGGGGAGAGCCTTCCGGCCAGCCTGGGCCGAGCGCTCGGGCTCCTGCTGTACCGGTCGGGGCGCCTCGCCGAGGCCCAGGACGCGCTGGAGCATGCGGCCGCGCTGGCCGGTGATCCCGGCCAGGCCAGCGCAGAGCTGCGCCGGGCGGCGGCCGTCGCCAAGTGCCGGATTCGCGGCCCCGCGGCGCTCAGGCTGGAACTGGCGGCGGCCGCCCTGGCCGCCGCGGCTGGCGACCCCACTGCGGCGGCACAGGCCCTGACCGGCGCGGGCGAGCTGCTGAACCGCTTTCCTGGCATGTTCGGTCCTCAGGCCGGCGACGGCCGGCCGTTCCTGGCCAGGGCCACCGCCCTGGTCCCGGCCAGCAGCCGGGTGGCAGCGGCGGCCCAGGTCGCCGCGGCCGCGTACGCACCGGCCGGCACCGGCCGCCCCGACGTTGCCAGGGCCAGCCGGGCCCTCGACGCGGCCCGGGCCGCCGGCGACCCGCTGCTGGAGAGCTCGGCGCTGGACACCCTGACCAGTGCCCGGCTGTTCGCGCTGGATGTGCAGGCCGCGCACGCGCTAGCCCAGGACCGGATCGCCCGCCTGCGCGAACTGGACCCAGCCGAGCCCGCGGTCGGCCTGGAACTGAAGGACGCCCTGCACATCGCCATCCTGTGTGCCCTCGGCGCCGGTTTCCTTACCACCGCGCTCGGGCTGGCCCGCGCCCAGCGCGACCTGCCGTACCTGCGCGAGAGCCGCGACCTCGCCGAAGACGAGATGATCGCCCCGCTCGCGCTGGGCGGCGATCTGACCGCCGCAGCCGACGCCGGCGAGCGCTTCCTGCGGGACTGGAATGCCGACGGCCGGCCGACGGCCGCCGGCCGGGCGATCACCCCGGCCGCCGTCGCCCTGGCCCACGGCCTGCTCGGCGACCGGCAGGCCAGGCAGGCCTGGCTGGCCGTGACCGCCGAGATGCGCGGGGAACCGGTCGAGCAGGCATTGGCAGGCACCGGTTACGGTGAGCTGTTCGAGGCTATGGTCCTGGTACGCGAAGGCCGGCCGGCTGACGCGTTCGCCGTGCTCACCGCACCGGCCGGGCCCGGCCTGTACAGCGCGGCGTTCCACCAGTGGTCGGCCGCGCTGACCGCCGAGGCGGCCGTGCTGGCGGGTCGCCAGGACGCCTGGCGCCATCTCGCTCGGGCGCGGCAGGCCGCCGCCGGCAACCCGGCGGCGGCCTCGATCGCGGACCGGGCCGCGCGCACGGCCGCCGCGGCGGTCAGCCGAGCGAGCCGAGCGGAACCGACCGATCGGCCAGGGCCTGCTCGCTGACCGGACGGCGGGACCTGACCAGGTCCGCGATGGCCTCGTTGACGTCCCAGATGTTCACGTTCATGCCGGCCAGCACCCGGCCTTCCGCGTCCTGCCAGAAGGCGACGAACTCCCGGCCCTGGACGTCGCCGCGGAAGGTCACGCGGTCGTAGCCACCGGGCTCGACGTACCCGGCGTACTCCATGCCGAGGTCGTACTGGTCGGTGAAGAAGTACGGCACCCGGTCGTAGCTGACGTCCTGGCCCAGCATCGCCTTGGCCGCGGCGACCGGCTGGTGACGGGCATTCGACCAGTGCTCGACCCTGATGTGCTTGCCGAGCAGCGGGTGGTAGGCGTTGGCCACGTCGCCGGCCGCGAAGATCCCGGGATCCGAGGTCCGCATCGCCGCGTCGGTGACGATGCCGTTGTCGACCTCTAGGCCGGCCGCCTTGGCCAGCTCGGTGTTGGGCGTGATGCCGACCCCGACTACCACCAGGTCGGCGGGCACGTGCGTGCCGTCACCGAGCCGGACGCCGTCGGCCCGGCCGTGCGTGGTAGTGATCTCGGCCACCTGCACCCCGTAGCGCTGGTCGACGCCGTGGTCGGCGTGCAGCCGGGCGAAGACCTCGGCCACCTCGCGGCCCAGCACCCGCAGCAGCGGCAGCTCGGCCATCTCGAGCACGGTGACCTCGGCGCCGGCCTCCCTGGCCGCGGCAGCGGTCTCCAGGCCGATCCAGCCCGCCCCGATCACCGCGACCCTCGGCGCGCCGTCCAGCGCGGCCCGCAGCCGGTCGCTGTCCTGCACCGTGCGCAGGTACAGCACCCCGGCCTCGGCGTCGGCCCCGGGGACCGGCAGCGTGCGCGGCGAGGAGCCGGTGGTGAGCAGCAGCCGGGAGTACCCGACCTGGTCACCGGCGTCGGTGACGACCTGCCTGGCCGCCGGATCCAGCCCGGTCACGGTCGTGCCGAGGCGCAGGTCGACATCGTGCTCGCCGTACCACTCGCGCGGCTGCGCGAACAGCTTGTCCCGGCCCTGCTTGCCCATCAGGTAGTCCTTGGACAGCGGCGGCCGCTCGTACGGGATTTCGTCTTCTGAACCGATCAGCGTGACCGGGCCGGCGAATCCTTCCGTGCGCAGGGCCTCGGCGGCCCTGGCCCCGGCCAGGCTCGCCCCGACGATCACGATGCCGTCGTCATTGGTCATGGTCGGCTCCTTCTCGGTCAGCTACTCAGGTGGTCAGCTACTCAGGTGGTCTGGGCTACGTGCGTCCTGGCTGGCCGGCCAGGGCGAGGAACTCGGCGCGGGCTCGCGGATCGGTGCGCAGGCTACCCAGCAGGGCCGAGGTAACCGTCACCGCGCCGAGAGCGCGCACGCCGCGCAGCGTCATGCACGCGTGCTCGGCTTCCAGCACCACGCCGACGCCACGCGGGCTGAGCCGGTCTTGCAGGCAACCGGCGACCTGCCGGGTCAGCCGTTCCTGGGTCTGGGGCCGGGCGGCGAAATGATCGACGAGGCGGGCCAGCTTGGACAAGCCGAGAATACGCTCGCCGGGCAGATAGCCGACGTGGGCAACGCCGGAGAACGGCAGCAGATGGTGCTCGCATACGGTCCTGAACGGGATCCCGCGGGCCAGGACGAGCTCGTCGTATCCCTCGTCGTTGGCGAACGTGGTCATCCGGAGCGGTGCCGCCTTGAACAGCTCGGCGTAGGCCCTGGCCATCCGCCCCGGTGTGGCCCGCAGGTCGGCCGAGCTCGTGTCGATGCCGAGCGCGGTCAGGAAGTCAGCCGCCGCCCGCTCGGCCGCCGCGAGATCAGCGACGCCGTCGTGCGCGATCGGGGCCAGCATCAGTTCCCGCATCGGCGCTCCCTCGTCCTGTCAGCCTTGCAATCAGCGCCCGCCTCGTCCGAGTCAGCCTGCGCGACGACCACACAGCAACGGCCCGGGCCAGGATCGAGCACGGCCCGCAGGCTGGCGCCCACGCTCAGCCCGTCGGCCAGCCCCTCGATCAGCGCCAGGTTCATCGCGCAGACCACCTCAGGGTGCTGCGCCGCGAGCTGATGAAACGGGCAGTTGCGCAGGTAGAGCCGCCCGGCCTCGTCGTCCTGCGGCTCGAACTGGTGCGCCCGCAGGGCGGCCGTCATGGCCTGCCAGGCAGGCAGTCCGGCCGGCGGGCAGGCGGCCAGGCCCATCTGGGCGCCCATGTCCCGCGCCGCAACGCTCAGGCCGCGCCGGGTCGCGCCGCTAGGGTCGGACGCGACCGCCTGGGCCAGCAGCCGGGCGGCCAGCTCGTACTCTCGCGGCGGCACGGTTACCGCGAACTCGCGGTCCGAGCGCTCGTACACCTTGGCCGGCCGGCCAGCCCCGGGACCAGCCCGGCCACCCGGCCGCTCATATCCGGCCTCGAGCAGGCCCACAGCGACCAGCCGGTCCAGGTGATAGGCCGCGAGCGGTCGGCCAACGCCCGCTGCCGCCGCTGCCTCGTCCCTGGTGACACGCTCGGCCCGGCCGGCCACATAGTCGTACAGCCGCCGCCGCACCGGATCCTCCAGGCCGCAGATCGCGGCGAACGGCTCGTCCGGCTTGCCGTCGTCTGCCGTCATGGCCCAACTCTAACACTAATCATGATTAGCTAAATACTCCTCCCGGATGTCGGCGGGCAGGCGTAGGGTTTCCGCGTGATCGACCAGGCAGTCGCGGCCGGCCTGAGCACGGCGGCGGACTGGGAGCGGGAACTGCGGCGGCTGGGGTCGCCGGAGCGGGCGGTTCAGGAGAAGGCCTACCTGAAGAGCGACCTGCAGTTCGCCGGCGTGTCCATGCCGGTGCTGCGGTCGCTGACTCGCGCGTGGCTGGCGGCCAGGGCCGCCGCCGGCGGAGCCGGCCAGGCCGAGGTTACCGGGCTGGCCAGGCAGCTGTGGGCGAGCCCGCTGCACGAGTGCCGGCAGTGCGCGGTCGTCCTGCTGGAGCGCACCACGGGCAAGCTGACCGAGGCGGACATCGGGCTCGTCGAGGAGTTCCTGCGTCAGTCTTTTACCTGGGCGCTGGTGGACGGCCTGGCCGCCAACGTGGCCGGCGACCTGGTCGTGCGCTATCCGGACCTGGGCGCGACGCTGGACCGGTGGGCCGCGGACGAGGATTTCTGGCTCCGGCGCAGCGCGCTGCTCGCGCTGCTGAACCCGCTGCGGCGCGGCGGCGGCGACTTCGCCAGGTTCGCCACTTACGCCGACGCGATGCTCGGGGAACGGGAGTTCTTCGTCCGCAAGGCCATCGGCTGGGTGCTGCGCGAGACGGCCAAGAAGCGGCCGGGCCTGGTCGCCGGATGGCTCGGCCCGCGGGTGCACCGCGCGTCCGGGGTGACGGTGCGCGAGGCGGTTAAGCCGCTGCCGCCTGCCCTCCGCGACGCACTGCTGGCCGGTTACCGCGACAAACGCCCCGTCCGCTGCGAGCATGTAGACAGCGTCATCATCGGCTGAACGGACAACCGGGGAGGTGCCGTGCCCGACGTCTCGGTCGCCGTCGGCAACGAGGCACTGCACTGCTATCTGGCCCGGCCGGCCGGCGCCGGACCCTGGCCGGGCGTGGTCGTCCTCCACGATGCCCTCGGCATGACCCCTGACCTGCGCGCCCAAGCCGACTGGCTGGCCGGCGAGGGCTATCTGGCCCTGGCCCCCGACCTGTACTCGGCCGGCCGAAGCAAGCTGCGCTGCCTGGTCGCGACGTTCCGGGACCTGGCCGCCGGACACGGGCCGGCGTTCGCCAGGGCCGACGCCTGCCGGGACTGGCTGGTGAGCCAGGCTTCGTGCACGGGTCGGATCGGGGTGATCGGGTTCTGCATGGGCGGCGGGTTCGCGCTGCTGCTGGCACCTGGCCACGGGTTCGAAGCGGCCAGCGCGAACTACGGAATGGTGCCGAAGAATGCGACGGAATTCCTGCGCGGCGCGTGCCCGGTGGTGGGCAGCTACGGTGCCCGTGACCGGACCCTGCCGGGCGCGGCAGTCAAGCTGACGGCAGCGCTCGACGCCGGCGGAGTCGAGCACGACGTCAAGGAGTACCCGGCCGCCGGGCATTCGTTCCTGAACGACCATCCGGGAACGCTCGCCACCTTCCGCGGCGCG
>DASWAH010000222.1:0-3194 GCA_036391235.1 Streptosporangiaceae bacterium | reverse complement strand
CCCGCCAGGGCGACGGCGATCTCGCCACCCTGCTAGCCGGCGCCGACACCTGGCAAGTCAGCTAGCCCGCCCCGTGGCCGTCGGCCCTGCGGCTGTCGGCCCCGCACCCAGTGCGTCCCGCTCCCGCTCCCCGCTCCGACGCCCGCGCATGCCCCACTCGGACAAGAGGGGGTAAGTTGCCCTGCTATACCGGGCGGCGGGCCGGGGAAGACGGCGGCCGGGCGGGACTGCGGGCCGGGCGAGACGGCGAGACGGCGAGTCGGGCGAGACGCCAGACGGATGGGCGGAGGGGCGATGGGCGTGCGGGTCGAACGGGACGGGCCGGTCACGACGGTTGTTATTGACCGGCCGCTGGTCAGGAACGCGGTGGACGGGCCGACGGCGGCCGCGCTGGCCGACGCGTTCCGCGCGTTCGACGCCGACGACGGCGCCGCGGTCGCGGTGCTGGCCGGCGAGGGCGGGACGTTCTGCTCGGGCGCCGACCTGGGCGCGGTCGGCACGGCCCGCGGAAACCGGACCGCGCCGGACGGCGACGGCCCGATGGGCCCGACCAGGCTCCGCCTGTCTAAGCCGGTGATCGCCGCCGTGGCCGGTCACGCCGTCGCCGGCGGGCTTGAACTGGCCCTGTGGTGCGACCTGAGGGTCGCCGAAGAAGACGCGGTGTTCGGAGTGTTCTGCCGGCGCTGGGGAGTCCCGCTGATCGACGGCGGAACGGTCCGGCTGCCGGCCCTGGTCGGGCTGAGCCGGGCCCTGGACCTGATCCTGACCGGCCGGGCCGTCGGCGCCGATGAGGCCCTGGCCATCGGCCTGGCCAACCGGGTCGTACCGCACGGCGAGGCGCTTGCGGCAGCTCAGCGGCTGGCCGCCGAACTGGCCGCGCTGCCGCAGACCTGCCTGCGGCAGGACCGGATGTCGGCGCTCGAGTCAGTCAGCCTGGACCACGACGCGGCCATGGCCGGCGAGTTCGCCCACGGGATGACTAGCCTGTCCGATCCCGACCTGGTGGACAACGTCACCCGGTTCCGGGCCGGAGCCGGACGTGGCGGTGCCCCGGCCTGACGGCCGGGGCACCCTGATCTGGCCGGACTACTCCGCCTCAGGCGGCGGCGTCGGCCGGAACCCGGCTGCCGCCGACGGCCGGATCGCCGTGCGAGATCTCCTCGAGCGTTCGCCCGGACGGTTCTGGCAGCACCAGGGTCAGCGCCGCGCCCGCGACCGCGACCCCGGCGGTCAGGCCCAGGGTGCCGCGCAGGCCGAGTCCGGTCTGCAGGACGGGGAACAGGAACACCCCGATGAAGGCGCCGAACTTACCGATTCCGGCCGAGATGCCGTGGCCGGTCGCCCTGACCGAGACCGGGAACAGCTCGCTCGGCAGCACGAACGTCGTCATGTTCGGCCCGAACTCGGTGAAGAAGTAGCTGATCCCGTAGACCACCAGGAACGGCGCCACGACCGTGGTCATGGCCGGGATGATCGCGATGACCGCGAAGCACAGCGCCATCATCACGAAACCGCCGAGCTGCAGCCGCCGGTGCCCGATCCGGTCGATCTTGGCGATACCG
Source organism: Streptosporangiaceae bacterium (assembly GCA_036391235.1). Classification (GTDB taxonomy): domain Bacteria; phylum Actinomycetota; class Actinomycetes; order Streptosporangiales; family Streptosporangiaceae; genus Chersky-822. The sequence goes on along the minus strand of DASWAH010000222.1, from coordinate 1,632 downwards.
AGGATGTAGCCGGGGATGGCCGCCACCACGAAGATGCCGAGCTGGATCGCGATCTTGGTCATCGTGGTGGCGGTGGGCGAGATCAGCGAGATGATCTGGGGCGTCGAGATCGTGTTGCCGTAGTAGGCGTAGTCGAGCAGGAACCAGCAGCCGGCCGTGCCGACCAGGGTCAGCAGCAGACGGCGGTCGGCCAGGAACGCCCGCAGGCCCATCTGGTGCCGGCCGGCCCCGCTCGCGGTGGCCTCGGCCGAGCCGATCGCGCCGCCGGTCAGGGCGTGCATCTCGGCGTGGGCCCGCACGTCCTGGCCGAGCACCTGGGCCTGGTACCGCGGCGATTCCGGCATCGTCCGGCGCAGGTAGATCACGGCCGCCGCCGGGACCGCGCCCAGGCCGAGCAGCAGCCGCCAGGTCAGGTCGGTGGAAGTGCCCGCCCCGAGTAGCCCGAGAGCGATCAGCGGCCCGACGATCAGGCCGAGCGCCTGAGTCGAGAACACCAGGCCGACCAGCCGCCCGCGGTCGCGTGAGTTGGCGTACTCACTCATCAGCACGGCGCTGACCGGGTAATCGCCGCCCACGCCGAACCCGAGCAGGAAGCGGAACGCGATCAGCACCCAGAACGACGGCGCGAACGCCGATCCCAGCGCGGCGACCGCCATGATCGCGGCGACGATCCAGTACACGCGCTTGCGCCCGATCACGTCGGCGATCCGCCCGAAGACCAGCGCGCCCAGGAACGCGGCGCCCAGCATCGTGGCGTTGAGCAGCGCCAGCTGCCCGGTGGACAGGTTCCAGTCCAGCTGGATCAGCGTGGAAGCGACGCCGATCACGAACAGGTCGTAGGCATCGGTGAAGAACCCCATGCCCGAGACGACGGCAGCACGCAGATGGAACTTGCTCAAGGCCGCGCTGTCCAGCGCGCCGATCAGGTCCCCGGTATCAGCCCGTCCCACGATCGCTCCTCACGGTCGGCATGTCCGGATCGGGTTTCCATGCCCCGCTCCGACCAGAGACTACGACCGCTAGACGAACCGACACCGACGTGCAGATGAATGAACGGTTAACTCACGGCGAGTCACTCGGGGTAGTCACTGCGTACGCGACAACCTCAGCGACCTCACGACCGTCTGTTGTAGTAATCATTCGGCGGCCGTCAGGCCCTGGGAGCGGCAGGACAACTCAACAATGACCATTCGGCCTTTCGCGCGCGCGTGCGCGCTGCTTTCTGCTGGCCTGGCGCTCGTCGGGCCAGCCACCGCCGCCGTCGCGGCTCCGGGCCGCGGCACCCATGCCGCCCAGACCGCCCGGGCCGCCCGGGCCGCGACCGAGGAAGCGGGACCGCGGGTGTCCTGCGTGGCCGCCAGCCACGCGAACGACCAGCGAGCGATCAGGATGGCGCACCGGATCGCCGCCGCGATCACCGGCCGCGCGTCCACGATCGGCCTCCAGGAGACCGACAGCCAGACCGGCATCACCTGCACCTACCACGCGAGCTGGCACTTCTACGCGGCCAGCGCGATCAAGGCGACCATTCTCGGCGCCCTGCTGCGCAAGGCCCAGGAACAAGGCAGGAGCCTGACCAGGACCGAGAAGCGGCTCGCCTGGCTGATGATCACCCAGTCAGACAATGACGCC
>DASWAH010000221.1:0-8055 GCA_036391235.1 Streptosporangiaceae bacterium | reverse complement strand
CCTGCGCGGAGCCGACCTGGCCGGGAAGGACCTGAGCGGCGCCGACCTGGCCAGGGCGAGCCTGCGCGGCGCCCTGCTGATCGGAGCCGACCTGTCCGGCGCCGACCTCCGCGACGCCGACGTGACCGGCGCCGACCTGCGCGGTGCGAACCTGATGGGCGCTGACCTGGTCACCGCCCTGTTCCTCAGCCAGCCCCAGCTCGACTCGGCCCGCGGCGACCCGGAGACGTCCCTCCCGCCCCGCCTGACCCGCCCGCCCCACTGGCTCCCGGCCGGGAGCTAAATGATCTTGGAGACTAATTCGCATATACCGGCAATAAGTCTCCAAGATCTTCCGCTGGACATGGCAAGAGAGCATGAGGGGGAACAATCGGCTGGTGAGCAACGTCCGCCGGATCATGCTGGCGCTCGGCATGGTGCTCGGCGTGATGCTGGCCGGGACCATCGGCTACGTCGGGCTGGGGTTCGGCGTGCTCGACGCGGTGTACCAGACCGTGACCACGATCACCACGGTCGGGTTCCGCGAGATTCATCCGCTGGACACGGCGGGAAAGATCTTTACCATCGTGCTGATCCTGGCCGGGGTCGGCACCGTGCTGTACGCGTTCGGCCTCGTACTGGAGATGCTGGTCGAAGGCCATTTGCGCCGCGACTTCGAAAGGCGCCGGATGGAACGCACCATCGCGAAGATGACCGGGCACACGATCGTGTGCGGCTGGGGCCGGGTCGGCCGGGCCGTCGGCGGCTACCTGACCGGACAAGGCGCGGACGTCGTCGTGGTCGACGCCGATCCCGGCCGGATCGACACGATCCCGCACGCCGCCCTGGTCGGTGACGTGACTGACGATGACGTGCTGCGCCGGGCCGGGGTGATGCGGGCCAGGGCGCTGGTCGCCGCGATCAACACCGACGCCGAGAACGTCTACGTGACGCTGTCGGCCAGGGCGCTGCGGCCCGACCTGGTGATCGTGGCCAGGGCCAGGACCGAGGACTCCGAATCCAAGCTGCTGCGGGCCGGGGCGACCAGGGTGATCAACCCGCAGCGCATCGGCGGGCAGCGCATCGCGGCCGCGGCTTTGCAGCCCAACGTGGTGGAATTCCTCGACGTAGTGATGCATGACGGAGGACTGGAGTTCCGGCTGGAAGAAGTGTCGATCAGCCCAGGCTCGCGGCTGGCCGGACGGCGGCTCGACGAGGCCGATCCCGACGACACCACTGGCGCGCTCGTGCTCGCGATCAGGGACCGAGACGGCGTGTTCGTGGCCAATCCGCCGGTGCACACCCCGCTGGAAGCCGGGTTCGTGCTGATCGCGATCGGCACCCAGGCCCAGATAACCGCCCTGGCCGGCGCGGCTGACAGCCCATAGGAAAGGCCGGCGGCGGCGGCGGTCAGGCGGGCCCGATCCGGCCGTTGGTGATCGTGAGCACGCGGTCGGCCACGTCCACGAGCCCGCGGTCGTGGGTGGCGGCGATCGCGGTCAGGCCGTGGCCGTGCACGATCCCGCGGATCAGGTTCATGATCTGGCGCGCGGTCTGCGAGTCGAGCTGACCGGTCGGCTCGTCGGCCAGCAGCAGCCGGGCGTCGCTGGCCAGCGCCCGGGCGATGCCCACCCGCTGCTGCTCGCCGCCGGAAAGCTCGTGCGGCCGCTTGCGGCCGGTGCCCGGCAGCCCGACCAGTCCGAGCAGTGCCTCGACCCGCCGTTCCCGCCCGGCCGGATCGGCCTTGGCCAGCCGCATCGGCAGCCCGATGTTCTCGGCCACGGACAGCATGGGCAGCAAGGCGAACGACTGGAAGACGATCGAGACCTGTTCGCGGCGCAGCCGCAGCTGCTCGTCGCGGCTCATCCCGGTCACTTCCTGGCCGCCCACCCAGGCCCGGCCCGAGGTCGGCCGGTCCAGGCCGGCCAGGATGTTCAGCAGCGTCGTCTTGCCCGAGCCCGAGCGGCCGCTGAGCGCCACCAGCTCGCCCGGCCGCACCTCGAAGCTCACTCCCCGCAGCGCCCGGACCGCGGCCTGGCCGCGGCCGAACGTCCTGGTCAGTTCCTCGGCCCGGACGATCGCGGCCGGGGCCGTCACGAAGCCGGGGGCTGGCGCGGTCACCGGTCCTCCTCTGCCGGCCGGCGAGACGAGTCCGGCCAGACGCCGATGTGATCAGGTTCCAGGGCCAGGCGGACCCGGTCCTTCAGCGCGAGCGCCTCGATGAAGTCGGCGGGCAGCTGCAGCCGTCCGGCCCGGTCGAGCACCGAGTACTCCTCCGCGTGGTGCGCCTCCCCGCCGTGCTCATCGGTCGCGGTGCGGCGCAGCACCTCGGTCGTGATCCGGCCGTCCCGGATCGCGATCGTCCGGCTGACCTGCTCGGATACCGCCGCGTCGTGGGTGACGACGAGGATCGTGACGCCGGTCTCGGCGTTCGCGGCCCGTAGCGCCGCGAAAACGTCGTCGGCCGTCTCCGAGTCCAGTTCGCCGGTCGGCTCGTCGGCGAGCAGCACTCCCGGCTGGTTGGCCAGCGCAACCCCGATCGCGATCCGCTGCTGCTGGCCGCCGGACAGCTCGCTCACCGGACGGTCGCCGCAGTCGGCCACCTTGAGCAGGCCAAGCAGGTCACCGGTGCGATCGCGGCGCTGCCGCCGCGGCACCCTGGCCAGCTGCATAGGCAGTTCCACGTTCTCGGCCGCGGTCAGCTGGCCGAGCAGGTTCCTGCCCGTCTGCTGCCACAAGAACCCGACGGTCCGCCGCCGGTAGGCCAGCCGTTCCTTCGCGCCCATCGTCAGCAGGTCATGCCCGGCCACGGCGGCCCGGCCGCCGGTTGGCAGGTCGAGCGCGGCCAGGATGTTCAGCAACGTCGACTTACCGCTGCCGGAGGCACCGACCAGCGCCGTCAGCTCGCCGGACCGCAGCGTCAGGTCCAGGCCCTGCAGCGCCTGAGTCTCGACCCCGCCGGCCGAGTAGATCCGCACCAGCCGCTCGCACACCACCATGGGCGGGCTATCCGCGGCCCCGTCCGGCGGGCGGACTGGATTGCTGGCGGCGTTCAGCAGGTCGTCGATGGCCATGTCAGCGCGCCTCCTCGTGACGCAGGTCGGCGGCAAGATTACGGAGCCGGGCGCGGGCGCCGTCGGCCACCAGGACGGCCAGCGCGAGCAGGACCGCGCCCGCGACCGGCAGGCCGAGATCGGCCCAGGTCGGGATCAGCGGCACCGGGAACCGCGACCCGGTGAACGAGTTCAGGCCGAGCACCGGCCCGATGACCCCGGCCAGCAACCACACCGATGCGGCCGCGCCGGCCGCGGTGAGGGCCAGGAGCGGGGCCGCGTCGCTGATGCCGAGCAGCACGGCCTGCCGGCCGGCCATCCCCAGCGCGCCCAGCCTGGTCGCGAGCCTGCCCCGGTCCCTGGCCGACGCCATCAGCCAGAACAGCACGGCCAGACCCGTGAGGACGGCGGCGGCCAGCGCGCCGGCCCGGTACAGGCCCCTGGAGGTGCGCAGCGCGGGCGAGGCATCCAGCCCGGCCAGAACCTGGCTGCGCACGGTGATCTGGCTGCCCGGCAGGATCCTGGCCGCGGCCGCGCGAAGCGCCCCCGGCCGGACCGGCCCGGTCACGAGCAGGGTGGCCGGCCCGGGCACCCCGAGCCGGGCGCTGGCCCACAGCGGGCCGAGGACGAACTGGCCGCCGCCCGGCATCGCCGCCGTCCTGGCGGTGACGCCCGCGACCCTGACCGCGACCTCCTGGCCGAAGACGTTCAGCCGTACGACGGCGCCCGGATGACCGGACGGGCCTGCGAGGCCGGCCGAGACCAGCACCGGGACGGGGCCGGGCCGCCGGCCGAGCGCCCGGGCCGGGAAGTCCGGCCATGGCGTGCCGGCTGCCAGCGCGGCGTAGCGACGCGGGTCAACCACGGCCAGGCCGACCGGCTTGCTCTGGCCGCCGGCTTGCAGGACCGCACCCGAAGCACCCGAGTCCGGCCAGGTGAAGACGGCGGTGGCGTGCCGTACTCCGGGAACCCGGCTGATCGCGGTCACGCTGGCCATGGTGAACGTGGCTGTCCCGGGCGCGGTGATCACGGCATCGGCGCCGACCCTCTCCCACGAGCCGGCCCGCTGACCAGACGTGATCGAGGCCAGCACCATGGCGCTGAACGCGGTCAGGGTCAGGCTGAGCATGATGGCCAGGACCGGCAGCACGGCCGCGGGCGGCCGGTCGGCCGCGCTGGCCAGGCTAACCGCACCGACCGCGCCCGGCCGCGACGCGCTCGCCCTGGCCAGCAGGCGCAGCGGCCGCCGGTAACAGCGATTCAGCACGAGCCCGACCGCGATCGCGATCAGTACCGCGCTCGCGCTCAGGTAGGGCGCGGTGGTCCCGGTCACGCCGCTGACGCCGGCCAGCCGGACGTCGGCGAGCGTAGCGACGGCAATGCCGAGAACGGCTAGCTCACCGACGACCCTGCGGACGCCGCCGCGGCGGGCGGCCTGGCCCGGGCGGCCTGGCCCGGTTCCGGTCCCGGCCCGCCGGTGCTGCAGCACGCAGATCACCGGGGCGGCGAACAGGGCGGCCAGACCGAAGGCCAGGCCGAGCCGGGCGCCGGCACCGCCTCCACCGGGCACCGCCGTGATCGCGATCGCGGCTCCGGCCGCGAAGGCGGGGACCGTGATGCAGGCGGAACGGCGCACCATCCTGGCCGCGACCTGCGGGAGGCTGCCACCCCGGACGCGCATCAGCTCGAGTTCTGGCCGGTAGGCCCGGCTGGCCAGGCCACAGCACGTCAGCAGCAGTGCCAGGCCGACCGCGAACAGCCCGGTCACCAGCACCGAGTCGGCTCCCGCGGTGCTGGCCCACTGGCCTTCGAAGGTGGCGAGCCCGTCGGCCAGCCCGGTGCTGACCGCGGTATCACGCAGGCCGGGCGCACCGGCGGCGCTCTCGGCGGCACCGACCGCAGGTGACGCAGCGAGCGCGGCCGCGGCCGACTCGATGCGCGGCACCGCCGCCCTGGTCAGCCGGGCCGGGGCGAGCGGAAAGAACCAGGCCGCGCGCTCCTGGGTGCCGGCATAGGCGGCGTCCAGCCCGGCGAGCTGGCCCGCTCCGGTGAAGGCGCCGCCCAGCCAGTACGGATGAGTCGAGGGGCCGAGCAGCGTGGGCGCGGCCAGCACCGGGTCGTACTGCCAGTACGCCGACGACGGCGCGAGGGGGCGCACGATGCCGGTCACCCGGAGCCGGGTCAGGGGGGTGCCAGGGCCAGCCGATCCCAGGCGGACCACCGAACCCGGGTGCAGCCGGAATGTCGAAGCGGTGACCCTGGACACGGCGATGCTGATGATGACCGCGCGAACCTGGCCGCCAGGGCCGCGGCTGATCTGGGCGGAACCGGCAGGGAGCCTTCCGGCCAGCAGCGCGGCGTGGCTGGCGAGCCCGGTCCGGTAGCCCACCTCAATCGTCTGCGGACGGCCCAGAGGTGGCGGGCTGGCCGCGATGATTCCCCGGGCCGGCACGACCAGGCCGCCCCAGCCCCCGTCCCGGCCCGTTCCGGTCTCGGCCCCGACCCGCTGGCCGAACGACTTGGTGAGCCTGGCGACCGTGGCCGCGGTCACCCCGGTCGGCCGGCCGGCCCCGGCCTGGGCCTCCTGCTGATCGGCGGTGATCAGGGTGCCGGCGTCGATGGCGGGCGCGTGCGCGAGCGCCTGCGCGACGGCCCGGTCTCCGGCCGCGGCGAGCGCCCGCGGCCCGGCGATGACGATGAAGCTGATCACCAGGGTGACGCCGGCCAGGATGAGCGCGGGCACCGGACCGGCCTCGCCGAGCACGACCCGCCGCCACCGCCGGCCGTTCACGCCGGCGCCTCGGTCCTGATCATCGCCGCGCCCCGGCCCGCACGCGGTGGTGCCAGCAAGATCGCCGCCGTCGGCACCGCGGCTATGACGACCGCGACCGCGACCGCGGCCAGCCACGGTACGTGAACGGCGAGCGGCGGGACCGGCCGCGCGGCCTGCGCGGTCAAGGTGTCGGCCGGCACGATCAGCCTGGTCAGCAGGTAGCCGACGACCAGGCCGACGGCGGCGGTCGCGACTCCGGCTAGTGCCTGCTCGACGGCGAGCATCCGGGCGATCTGGCCGGGCGGCATTCCGAGCGCGTCCAGCAGTGCCAGATCCCGCGACCTGTCCGCGGTGAGGGCGCCGATCAGCAAGGCCAGCAGGGCGAGCAGCACGGCCGCGGCGGCGATCGCCAGCTGGGCGGCCTGAGCGGCGGCGGCGAGCGGGTCGGCCAGCAGCTGACTGGTCAGCCGCCGCCTGGTCAGCACGGTCGTGCCCGCGGGCAGCGGGCCGAGGCGGAGCCGGCCTGAGGTACGCAGCCACCACTGCGTGACTGGCTCGGGCGGTGCCCCCCGGGCGGCCAGCGCGGCGGCCAGCGTGCGCTGGTCGACCAGGACCGCGGACCCGGCGCCGCCGGGCAGGAAGCGGACCGCCGCCACGGGGATGATCCCGATCGTGGTGTTACCCGCGGTCACCTGCATGCGGTCGCCGACCCGCAGCCCGGTGGCGGCAAGCAAGCGGCGGGTGACGACCGCGGGAACGAGACGGCCGGCCGGCGGCGCCGCGTCGGTGACCGAGATCTGGGCCGCGCCGGCCGACACGCCCTGCTGCCGGATCGCGGACCCGTAGACACCAGGGCTGAACGTGATCGCGAGCGCGCCGGCTTGAGCCCCGGCCCTGAGCACCACCGGGTCGGTACCGCCGGTGCCCTGAGTGGCGGCGGTCGTGAAGGGCCCGGCCGCGGCGGCCGGGAACCTGGCCGGGCCGCCCGCGCCGCCGGGCACGGTCTCGGCCGCCGAGATCGTCAGACGCTGGGCCGCTCGCCGGGTAAAGGGAATAGGGAACTCCACGCTGTAGCCGGTCACCCGGAGCGGGTAGTCCGCCCGGCCGCCGCCGATGCTGACCCGCAGCCGGTGCGGCCGGCCGTCGGGACGAACCGAGCCGGCTGGCAAGGAGTAAGCGACTCCGGCCGCATCCGACAGCGACACGGCGATGCCCAGCGGCCCGAGCGCGGACCTGGCCGCCCGGACCGTGAACCTGAGCGCCACCGGATGCCCGGGTAGTCGGACCCCGGCCGGTCCGGTGACCGCGAGCCCGCGCAGCACTCCGGCCCGCGGTCCGCCCGCGTCGGGCGGGATGATCCGCGCCGCGGCGGCGGTGTCGAGCGCGAGCAACGTGCCTGACGCGCCACCGGGCAGGCTGAGGCTCTGCCGCACCGCGGGCGAGCTCGCGGTGACGCCGGGCGCGGCGGTGATCGCCCCGGCCTGGCCGGGCGGCAGCTCGGCCGACGACGGCAATGTCACCCGGGCATCGGCCCCGACCTGGAAGCTCGCCTGCGCGTGCACGGACCGCTGCCAGCTCGCACGGCTGGCGAATGCCAGCACGGCCGCCGCGACCGCGAGCACGGTAATCAGCGTCGGGCCCGCCTCCCGCAGCGCCCGGCGGCTGAGCTGCCAGGCCGCCGCCGCACCGGTCACGCCGCGGCTCCTGGCGGCCAGCCGGTCGCTCAGCCGGGCCGCGACCGGGAGCACTCGCAAAGTAAGCAGGGCCGCCCCGGCCAGGGCCAGTACCGGGGCGATCACCAGGATGGGATCCGCGGACAAGGTTCCCGACTGGCTCACGGCCACCGGTCCGGTCGACCGGAGCAGCTGCCACACCGCCCCGGCGGCCACGACGATGACCACCAGGTCGGCTCGCGCGTACGCAGCCGCGGCCAGCGACCGGCCCCGGCTGGCCCGCTGCCGGAGCGGCGACCGCGGCCGCCGCAGCCACGGCACCGCGATGACGCCGACGCCGGCCGCGGCCACCAGGCCCCCGGCCAGCCAGGCGGCCGGCCACAAGCCGCCGCCCGGCCAGGCCGCCGCCCCGCGGCCGAGCGACGACAGCAGGGCCGCGCCGGCCAGCGGCCCGAGCAGGATGGCCGGCACCGCCACGACCGCGGCGTCGGCCAGTCCCCGCCGGGCGACCTGAGCCCTGGACGCGCCGCGCGCGCCGAGCAGCGCCGTCTGGCCGGCCCGGCGCCTGGTCAGCAGC
>DASWAH010000220.1:0-5978 GCA_036391235.1 Streptosporangiaceae bacterium | reverse complement strand
TGCTGCTGGTCCCGGCCGGTCACACGCTCACCGCGTTCGGCGGCTGACCGCGGGGCCGGTGCCCCCGGAGGCGATCGTCCTCCGGAGGCACCGGGCCTGACGGTTAGTGCCTGCCGCCGCCTCCGATACCGGGCAGCACTCGCGTGTGCTCGATCCTGACCGCCTTCAGGTCGCGGGCGGGCAGGCCGAGCAAGGTCAGGATCGTCGGAGCGATCTGGGTGGTCTCGACCGGGGCCGAGCTGACCTGACCGTGCCGCAGGCCGGGCAGCACGACCAGGATCGGCACGTGCCGGTCCTGCGGGTCGTCGCCCCCGTGCTCGGCGATCTTCTTGGTGCCGCCGGTGTAGACGACGCCGTGCTGGGCGATGCCGGTGATGTCGGGGTGCCGCGGGTCACCGGCCGGGACACCGAAGAACGCCGCCGACGCCGCGCCCGCGTACACCCGCTTCAGGCCGGAGGACTGCACCGTCACCGGCTGGTCCTTGACGTTGTTGCCGGCCGCGGTGTGGGTGAGCAGGTAGTGCCGGACGAAGTCGGCCGCGGACTGGGACCGGTTGCTCAGCCAGAGCAGCATGCCGTCGTCGTCGGTGGCGAAGGCGACCAGGGCGGGCGCCTTCGGGTGGACGGCCGTCCAGGCCGCGTCGATGCCGGAGATGACCGGCCCGTCGTCCACCCTGGCCAGGTCGTTCGGGTTGGTCGGGGACTGGCCGTGCTTGGCCGAGATGATGATCGCGGTGCTGCTGGCCAGCCCGCGGGCCCTGATCTCGGCCACCATCGCGCCGATCTTGGCGTCCACGAAATTGAGGGCGCGCCGCAGCAGCGGGCCGGGAACCGTGCCGCCGGGCAGGTAACCGCCCGTCAGCCCGTCCGAGACCGGCAGTTTCTCCGCGGTCGAGACGGTCTGGAAGTTCATGCCGAAGATGGCGGGCACGCCGGCCTTGCGGGTCCGGCTGTGGTTGAAACCGTCGATCCAGTTCAGCACGGCCTGCACCTTGTACGAGTCGTACTGCATGGTCGCGGCGTTGTCCGTGGTCCAGTCGTTCCCGGCCGGGAAGCCGAGCGCCACGCTATTGATCTCCGGGGTGAAGAAGTCCGTCACGCCCTGGCCCGACGGTCCCGACAGCGCCTCGTAGGCCGGGTGCTTGTCCGACCACGCGGTCAGCAGCCCGTGCGCGGCCGCGACATTGAAGATCGTGTTCACCTTCAGATACTGACCGGGCAGGATCGGCTTGCAGGTCTTCGGGTTGACCGGCAGGTTCGCCGGGTTGATCACGGTGAGCGGATGAGACGTCATCCGCAGGATGCTGCCGGGCAGGCCGGGCACCCCCTGGCCGGCGTCGAGCCGGTTCAGGTTCAGGTCGTCGGCCTCGGTGTAGGCCACCTCGCCGCCGGGCACCGGGCCGGTGCAGGCGGTGGTGCCAGCCGGGAACACGTCGTGGTTCCAGGTGTCGTCGTAGTAGATCCCGGTAACGCCTGGATCGCCCCCGGTCACCTGCCCGACCATCCCGGGGAAGGAATCCGAGGGGAAGGGGGTGCTGGCGCTGGCGTACTCCAGGCCGTGCCGCTCCAGGGCGGCCAGCACCGAGCCGGGATGCGCGTGCACGTACCAGGTCAGGTCCTGCTGATGCAGCCCGTCAACCGAGATCAGCAGCACATGCCGGATGCCGCTGCCGCGATGGTGAGCGGTACTGGCCTGGCTGGCCGCGGCGGCTGAGGTTAGCCCCGTGGTGGCCAGCAGCGCCCCGCCCAGCAGCAAGCCTGCCGCGCTGGCGGCGGCCGCGCCGCGCCGGAAGAGCCGTACCCGCATGCCGTCCTCCTGTCAGGCGAAATTCGCCTCTGGCGTGGATGTGTCCTACTACAGGTAGCCGGGCGAGGCGACCCGTCGGGAACGGCCAGCCGACGGTCAGGTAGCACGGACGTGAACTCGGCGACGCTCGGGCGGGCGGAGACTCTTGCGGAAGGTGGCGGAGCCAGGGTCCTATGTTGAGAACAGTCCCGCCAGCGCCACCGTCGTTCCGCTGGGCCTGGCGGGCGTCAGCGACGGAGGCGCCCGTGCCGGACCGAGCCATTGCCGCGATCGTCGGTTCCGGCAACATCGGGACCGACCTGTTGTTCAAGCTGCTGCGCCGGGGCGAGCGGGTCGAGCCCCGGTACATGGTCGGCGTGGATCCCGGATCGGACGGCCTGCATCGGGCGGCCAGGATGGGCCTGGCCGCCAGCCACGAGGGCGTGGACTGGCTGCTGCGTCAGGAGCCCCTCCCCGACCTGGTCTTCGAGGCGACCAGTGCCCGGGCCCACGCGGTCAACGCGGCCAGGTACTCCGAGGCCGGCATCACCGCGATCGACCTGACCCCGGCCGCGATCGGGCCGTATGTCTGCCCGCCGGTCAACCTGGACGTGAACGCGGCCGCGCGGAACGTCAACATGATCACCTGCGGCGGCCAGGCCACCACGCCGATCGTCCGCGCGGTCAGCCAGGTCGTCGACGTCCCGTACGCCGAGATCGTGGCCTCGATCGCGTCCCGGTCGGCCGGCCCGGGCACCCGGGCCAACATCGACGAGTTCACCGAGACCACCGCGAAGGCGCTCAGCGTCGTCGGCCGGGCCGGGCAGGGTAAGGCGATCATCATCCTGAATCCGGTGGAGCCGCCGATGATCATGCGCAACACGGTGTTCTGCGCGATCCCGGCGGAGGCCGCCGAGCCGGGCCCGCTGCAGGACGCGGTGACCGCGTCGGTGCACGCGATGACCGAGCGGGTGCGGGCCTACGTGCCCGGGTACTCGCTGCGGGCCGATCCGCAGTTCGACCCCCCGAAGGACATCTGGCGCGGCATGGCCAGGGTGGCGGTGTTCCTCGAGGTCCGCGGCCGGGGCGACTACCTGCCCGACTACGCGGGGAACCTGGACATCATCACCGCCGCGGCGGCCGAGGTCGGCGAGCTGCTGGCCGGCTACCGCCTGGGTTCAGCCGCCGTCCAGGAGGTGCCCGCATGAGCGAGCCATCCGCGCCCCAGCCCGCCGTCCGCATCACCGACTCCACCCTGCGGGACGGATCGCACGCGATGCGGCACCAGTTCACCGCCGGGCAGGTCCGCGCGATCGTGCACGCACTCGACTCCAGCGGCGTCGAGGTGATCGAGGTGGCGCACGGCGACGGCCTCGGCGGCTCCAGCTTCAACTACGGATTCTCCCGGGAAGAGGAGTTCGACCTGATCGCGGCGGCCGTCGCCGAGGCCAGCCGGGCCAGGATCGCGGTCCTGCTGCTGCCCGGGGTCGGCACGATCACCGACATGAAGAAGGCGCACGACGTCGGCGCGAGCGTGGCCAGGATCGCGACCCACTGCACCGAGGCGGACACCTCGGTCCAGCACTTCGGCGCCGCCCGCGAACTCGGCATGGAGACGGTCGGCTTCCTGATGCTCAGCCACCGGGCCAGCCCGCAGGGGCTGGCCGCCCAGGCCAGGATCATGGTGGACGCCGGGGCGCAGTGCGTGTACGTGGTCGACTCGGCCGGAGCGCTCGTACTCGGAGAGGCCCAGGCCCGGGTCCAGGCCGTGCTCGACGAGGTCGGGGACCAGGCCGAGACCGGATTCCACGGTCACCAGAACCTGTCGCTCGGGGTAGCCAACTCGGTGCTCGCCTACCAGGCCGGCGCCCGCCAGATCGACGGCGCGCTGTGCGCGCTCGGCGCCGGGGCCGGCAACGCGCCGACCGAGGTGCTGGCGGCCACGTTCGACCGGCTCGGCGTGCCGACCGGGGTCGACGTGCAGGCGGTCCTGGCCGCGGCACAGGACGTGGTCAAGCCGGTGATCCCGCGGCTGCCGTGGATGGACCGGGCCTCGATCACCCAGGGCTACGCCGGGGTGTACTCCAGCTTCCTGCTGCACGCCGAACGGGCGGCCGAGCGGTACGGCGTCCCCGCGCACGAGATCTTGCAGATCGTCGGCGAGAACGGCTACGTCGGCGGCCAGGAAGACATGATCATCGACATCGCGCTGCAGCTCGCGGAGGCCCAGTCACTCCCCGTTTCGTGAGAAGCGGACTTGCAGCCCTGGTGTCGGGACGTTAGTCCCTCGCCGGCCGCCCAGGCCGGCCGGTGTACTTGGGAAATGTTCGTCAGCGAGCGGGCGAGGCTACCGATCAGCTTCGCGACCGCCCAGGTCAGGCTGGCCAATGCGGTCGCCGCGGGGAACCTGCTGGCGGCGGCCCGCCAGGCCTACGACGAGCACGGCCGCGGGATCGACGAGCACGGCGCGGCCCTGATCAGGGTCGGGCCGCTGGCCGGCCTGCCCGGCGGTTCCCGGCTGGTCCGGGTGCACTTCCGCGACCTTGCCGTCCGGGGCGAGCAGGCCGTGCTCGCGCTGCGCTGGGAGGCGGCGGGTCCCGGCGGCGGGCTGTTCCCGGCCCTCGACGCCGACATCACCCTGGCCCCGGACGGCGCCGACGGCGCCATCATGGCCCTCGACGGCGCCTACCGGCCGCCGCTCGGTCACGTCGGCGCGGGCCTGGACCGGGCGCTGCTGCATCATGCCGCGACCGCGACGGTCCGGCGGTTCCTGGCCCTGCTGGCCGAGTCCATCGTCGCGCCCGCCCCGTCGCCAGCCGCCGGACCCGCGCCCGCACCAGGCGAGCAGCTGAGCCCCTGGCTGCCACCGGCCCCAGAGCCGGGCTGACACCAATCGGGGCTGACGGTTCTGCCAGGGTGTGTCCATGCTCCAGGGTGCTGACAAGCTGCTGCGACGGGGCCGGATCCTGGAAGCGATCACGCTGGGCTGGAACGTCGCCGGAATCGTGGTACTGGCGCTGGCCGCGATCGCGGCCCGGTCCGTCGCGCTGGCCGGATTCGGGCTCGATTCGCTGATCGAGATCGGCGCTAGCACCGTGGTGCTCTGGGAACTGGCCGGAACCGGCGAGGCCCGCCAGCACCCTCGTGGTGTACGCCGCCCGCGAAGCGGGGCACATCTTCAGTAATAAGGAATGACTCATAGTCGGCTGGCTATGAATCGGCCAGCGCCGGGCGGAAGGCGGCGGCGATGCCGATCACGATTGCTCAGATCCGCAGCTTCCTGGCCGTCCGCCAGGCCGGCAGCGTGCACGCGGCGGCCGGGCAGCTCCTGGTCAGCCAGCCGTCGGTGTCGGCCGCGGTCAGCGCGCTCGGGCGCGAGCTCGGGGTGGCCCTGGTGGAACGGCACGGCCGCGGGGTCCGGCTGACCGAGGCGGGCGAGGCCTTCGCGCCATACGCGGCCCAGGCCCTCGGGCTGATCGAGCAGGGTCGCAGTGCGGCCAGAGAGGCGGCCCAGCCCGAGCACTCGACGGTCAGGCTGGCCGCCGTGAACACCGCGGGCGAGTACCTCGCGCCCGCCATGATCAGGGCCTACCGGCAGGTCAGGCCAGGCACGAGCGTCCTCCTGGAGGTCGGCAACCGGGCCTCCGTGCTGGAACGGCTCGAGTCGCGCCGGGCCGACATCGGGATCGGCGGCCGGCCCGCCGGGCGGTCGGTGACGGGCTACCCGTTCTTCGCCAATGAGCTGATCGTGGTCGGCCGGGCGGAGTACGCCGGATCAGGGGGGCCGGCCGACCTGGCCGCGACTCCCTGGCTGCTGCGCGGCGAGGGATCGGGCACCCGGCTGGCCACCGAGCGGCTGCTGACCGACCTCGGCCTGGGCACCGGCCGGCCCGAACTGCTCACGCTCGGCTCGAACGGGGCGATCAAGCAGGGTCTCGCGGTCGGCCTCGGCATCACGCTGATCTCACGGCTGGCCGTGGCCAGGGAACTGGCCGACGGAACGCTGCGGGAGATCCCGGTGCCGGGCACCCCCATGCGACGGCCGTGGTTCGTGCTGCTGTCCGCGGCTGGCCCGCGGCGGGCCGCCGTGCAGGAGTTCGCCGCCTTCCTGCGCTCTGACCAGGCCCGGCGGGCCATTGACGGCCCGGGCAACTCATAGGCAAGAGCCTATGAGTGATCAAACAACTGGGCC
>DASWAH010000219.1:0-10891 GCA_036391235.1 Streptosporangiaceae bacterium | reverse complement strand
GGCCAGGTCGGCTCCGGTCATCGGCGGGCTCTGCCTGACCCGCTCGGCCAGTGCGGCCACCGCGCCCGGCCCGGCCGCGGTCGTGCTGATCGCGGCCCGCATCGCACCGTGCTCGCGCAGGCGGAGGGTCAGCGCCCGGGTCCCGGTGATCGCGA
Organism: Streptosporangiaceae bacterium; assembly: GCA_036391235.1. Lineage (GTDB taxonomy): Bacteria > Actinomycetota > Actinomycetes > Streptosporangiales > Streptosporangiaceae > Chersky-822. The sequence goes on along the minus strand of DASWAH010000219.1, from coordinate 10,736 downwards.
TCGCGGTCACGCCGCTGGCGGTGAGCTGGTCGTCCAGGGTGCGGGCGGCCCGCCAGTTCGACGCGACCGGGCTCTGCTCCCTGATCACGAAGCCGCTGACCCAGATCCGCCGGGATTCGTCGTCCTCGTCGTTGATGCCGGTGTTGCCGATGTGCGGGGCCGTCATGGCGACGATCTGGCCGCAGTAGGACGGGTCGGTCAGCGTCTCCTGGTAACCGGTCATGCCGGTGTTGAACACCGCTTCGCCGAACGACTCGCCGGGCGCCCCGAACGCCGTGCCCCGGAACACGGTGCCGTCCTCCAGTACCAGCACGGCCGGGGGCCGGCCATTGACCGGGCTCACCGGGCCAGCCTGCCGTCGAGGACGACCGGCTGACCGCGCAGGAACGTGGCGATGACCTGGCCGGGCAGCTTCATCCCGGCGAACGGGCTGTTCTGGCTGCGGGACGCGTGCCCGGCCGGGTCGACCGCGGTGATCGGCTCTGGGTCATACAGCACCAGGTTGGCCGGGGACCCGGCCTCGACCGGACCGCCGTGGCTGACGTCCTCCTGGCCGGGCTGGCCGCCCTGCCCGGCCTGGCCGGGTCCGATGCGGCCGATCCGGGCGGGCCTGACCGACATCCGGTCGGCGACCCCGGCCCAGTCCAGCAGCCCGGTGCTGACCATCGCCTCGTGCACGACCCGCAGTGCCGTCTCCAGACCGGTCATGCCGAACGCGGCGTAGGCCCACTCGGTCTCCTTGGCCTCGACCGGGTGCGGCGCGTGGTCGGTGGCCACGCAGTCGATCGTCCCGTCGGCCAGGCCGGCCCGCAGCGCGGCCACGTCGGCAGCGGTCCGCAGCGGCGGGTTGACCTTGTAGACCGGGTCGTAGCCGGACACCAGGTCGTCGGTCAGCAGCAGGTGGTGCGGCGTCACCTCGGCCGTCACCCGCCAGCCCTTGGCCTTGGCCCAGCGGATGATCTCGACCGATCCGGCCGTGGACACGTGGCACACGTGCACGGCCGAGCCGACATGCGCGGCGAGCAGGCAGTCCCGGGCGATGATGGCTTCCTCGGCGACGGCCGGCCACCCGGCCAGGCCCAGCCTGGCCGACACCTCGCCCTCGTTGACCTGGGCGCCCTCGGTGAGCCTGGGTTCCTGCGCGTGCTGGGCGATGACGCCGTCGAACGCCTTGACGTACTCCAGCGCCCGGCGCATCAGGGTCGCGTCCGACACGCACTGCCCGTCGTCGGAGAACACCCGGACCCGGGCCGCGGAGTCGGCCATCGCCCCGAGCTCGGCCAGCTGGCGGCCGGCCAGCCCCGCGGTGACCGCGCCGACCGGGCGGACGTCGCAGTAACCGGCCGTGCGGCCGAGCCGCCAGACCTGCTCGACGACGCCGGCCGTGTCGGCGACCGGGTCGGTGTTGGCCATCGCGTGCACGGCGGTGTACCCGCCGAGCGCGGCTGCGGCGGTGCCGCTGGCCACGGTCTCGGCGTCCTCGCGGCCCGGCTCGCGCAGGTGCGCGTGCAGGTCGACCAGGCCCGGCAGCGCGATCAGCCCGGCCGCGTCGAGCACGGTGACCTGGCCGGTCCCCAGGTCACGGTCCTGGCTGTCCGACGGCGCGACCGCGGCGATACGGCCGCCGTCGATCGCGATGTCGGCCGGAGCGCCGCCGAGCGGCCGGGCTCCCCTGATCAGCCAGCGCCCGGCCTGCTTGTCGTCCTGGCGGCTCATCGGGCCACCCCCGCCGTGACCGGCGCCTGGTCTCGCGTCCCGGCGTCCTGGCCCGGCGGCGACCCGCCGAGCAGCAGGTAGAGCACCGCCATCCGGACCGAGACGCCGTTCGTGACCTGCTCGACAATGGTGGACCGGGGTGAGTCGGCCACGCCGGCCGCGATCTCGACCCCGCGGTTCATCGGTCCCGGGTGCATCACGATCGCATGCTCGGGCAGCTGCGCCATCCGGTCGCCGTCCAGGCCGTACCGGCGGCTGTACTCGCGCACGCTCGGGAAGTAGGCGTCGGTCATCCGCTCGTGCTGGACCCGCAGCATCATCACCACGTCGCTGGAGGGAAGCACGGCCGGGAAGTCGTAGCTCACCGAGCACGGCCAGGTGTCCACCGCGACTGGCAGCAGGGTCGGCGGCGCGACCAGCGTGACCTCGGCACCGAGGGTGCGCAGCAGCCAGACGTTAGAGCGCGCGACCCGGCTGTGCAGGATGTCGCCGACGATGGTGACCCGCAGCCCGTCCAGACGGCCGAGCCGCCGCCGCATCGTGAACGCGTCGAGCAGCGCCTGGGTCGGATGCTCGTGCGTACCGTCGCCCGCGTTGATCACGCTGCCGCTCACCCAGCCCGCGAGCCGGTGCGGGGCGCCGGACGCGCCGTGCCGGATGACGACCGCGTCGGCCCCCATGGCCTGCAGGGTCAGCGCGGTGTCCTTCAGGCTTTCGCCCTTGCCCACGCTCGAGCCCTTGGCCGAGAAGTTGATCACGTCGGCCGACAATCGCTTGGCCGCGGCCTCGAACGAGATCCTGGTCCTGGTCGAGTCTTCGTAGAACAGGTTCACAACCGTCCGGCCGCGCAGCGTCGGCAGCTTGGGAATCGGCCGCTGGGCAAGCTGCGCGAGTTCCTCGGCCACGTCCAGGATCGCGACCGCGTCGTCCCGGCTCAGGTCGGCCGCCGAGATCAGGTGCCGGTTCACCGGGCCTCCCCCGGCTGGCCGGACATGTCTCGACCCGCCCCTTCCCGGCCAGCACCATCCTGGCCAGCACCATCCTGGCCAGCACCGTCCTGGCCGGGCAGCGCCTGGATCGTCACGCTGTCCTCGCCGTCGGTCTCGGTCAGCAGCACCCGGACGGCCTCGCGCTTGGAGGTGGGGATGTTCTTGCCCACGTAGTCGGGACGGATCGGCAGCTCGCGGTGACCGCGGTCGACCAGCACCGCGAGCTGGACCGCGCGCGGGCGGCCGAGGTCGTTGAGCGCGTCCAGCGCGGCCCTGACCGTGCGGCCCGAGTAGAGCACGTCATCGACCAGCACGACGATCCGGCCGTCGATCCCGTCGCCGGGAACCTCGGTATGGCCGAGCGGCCTGGCGGGCCGCAGCCGCAGGTCATCCCGGTACAGCGTGATGTCGAGCGATCCGACCGGCACCTCCGCGCCCTCGGTCTGCTCCAGGCGGGCGGCGAGCCGGCGAGCCAGCGGAACGCCCCGGGTCGGGATTCCGAGCAGCACGACGTCGCGGGCACCGTCGGTGCGCTCGAGGATCTCGTGCCCGATCCTGGTAACCGCGCGCCGGATCTCGTCAGGCCCCAGAACCGCTTTTCCCGGCCGGAGCGGCGCGCTGGCCGGCGCCAGGCCGGCTGCTTCGCTGATTTCAGGCATCAGCAACGGACCTCCTTCCCCGCCTCACGGGACGGGTCTTAAAGGATGTCGAACGGCCCCTAACCTACCAGCACAGGCAGGTCAGGCCGGGGAGCCGGGGCCGGCGAGCCAGGCACGCGCCGCGGACCCGGACATCAGTTACATTAAGCATAAGCCGGTCTGTAATAGACTTGAGAAGCTGTCAGCCTCATGCGCTGTCGCGCGTAAGTTAGACCGATTTTTGCCGATCGGCTTGACCTTGTCGTGCTCTCGGCCTACCGTCACTGTCCGTAACCACCGTTACCCCCGTTACCCACCCTCCGGACGGCCGCATGGCCAGCCGACGCCGCTCCGCCCGGTCGCTGATACCCCCCGTCACTTCGATCACAAGGCCAGGGACACCGAACCATGCCATCCGACTACGCGAAGACCCTCGGTGCGCGGCTCCGCGCCATCCGCACCCAGCAAGGACTCTCCCTGCACGGCGTGGAAGAGAAGTCCCGCGGCCGCTGGAAGGCCGTCGTGGTCGGCTCCTACGAGCGCGGCGACCGCTCCGTCACCGTTCAGAAGCTGGCCGAGCTGGCCGACTTCTACGGCGTGCCGGTTTCTGAGCTGCTGCCGGGCGATGCCGGCCCTGGCGTGCTCGCGCCGGTCCCCAAGCTCGTGATCGACCTGGAGAAGATGTCCCAGCTCCCCCGCGAGCAGTCCGGACCGCTCGCCCGGTACGTCGCCACCATCCAGAGCCAGCGCGGCGACTACAACGGCCGGGTGCTGTCCATCCGCCAGGAGGACCTCCGCTCGCTCGCCGTCATCTATGACAAGTCTCCGGCCGACCTCACCGAGGAACTGATCGGCTGGGGCATCCTCGACTCCACCGCCCGCGGCGCCGTCGACGGCCTCTGATCGCAGGCCGGGCGGTCAGATGGCCGCGGGCAGGGGCAGCGGCACCTGAGACGGCACGCCGAGCGCGCTCTCGGCGAGTGACACGAAGGTCGTCGCGTCCCTGAGCAGGTCGTCCGCCTCCCGGCCGGACACCGCACGCGGCAGGCCAGCCTCGGCGGCGGCCCGCTTGCCGGCACCAGCCGCGAAGAACGCCGCCCACTCGCTCAGCGTCGGCTCCACCCTGGGCAGCAGCTCCCACACGCTCTGCGGCCGCCTGCGCCTGGGCGACGCGGGCTCGGCCCTGGCCGCGACGATCGCAGCCGCCGCCCGCAGGGCGGCCAGGTGAGCGCCGACGTACCGCCCCCCGGCCGACGGGTCGCTCTCGGCCGAGACCAGGCCATGCCGGGCGGATTCCAGCAGCGCCAGCGCCGACGGAGCCACCCGGCAGCGAACCTGGTCAGGCCGAGTCCGCTCGCGCGCGGTCGGGGTGATCGAGTTCATGGCGACGTCCTCCGTTCGGTGGCGGGCGGGCCGGGGTGGCGCTTCCCCACGCCACTCCCGGCTGCTTCCCGCCGGCCCGGCTACGCCGGAGCGCCGGGCGCTTCCACCCTCATATTCGAACATAGATTCGGCTTGCTGTCCACTCTCTTGTAGCTGAGTTCGAATCTACCGAGGGGGTCTGACAGTCGGCCCGCAACGGCGTACGCAGCCGGATTTCCGGCGGCACGGCGGCCCGCCCGCGGCCGGCGAGATCGCGTACGCTGAGCCGGATGGCGACCACCGCTGCCCTGTTCGAACTCGGTCCTGGCGAGTTCCTTGGCGAGATCGACGTGATGCTGGACATCTACGCCGACGCGATGGATGCCGATGCCGCCCTGATGCCAGGACGACGTGAGCTGATGCGCCGGCACGCTGGCTACCCGGGATTCCGGGCACTGCAGATGCTGGCGGCATCAGGCGGCGGCCAGGCCGGAGGCCGGGTGCTGGGCTTCAGCTACGGCTTTCACGGCCAGCCGGGCCAGTGGTGGTACGACGCCGTGTCCGCCGTCCTGGCCAGGACCCTCGGCCCGCAGCTGGCCGGGCAGTGGCTGGCCGACAGCCTCGAGATCGCCGAGGTCCACGTCAGAACCGACGAGCAGCACCGCGGACTCGGCACCCGCATGCTGACCGCGCTGACGGCCGGCCGACCCGAGCGCACCGCGATGCTGTCGACCCCGGACCGGGACACGACGGCGCGCCGCCTGTACCGCCGGATGGGGTTCACTGACCTGGTGACCGGCTACAGCTTCCCCGGCGGCAGCCCGCCTTATGCGGTCATGGGCGCGGTGCTGCCGCTCCGCGATCCGGCCGCCCCGGCCAGCCCGCCGGGACCGGCGAGCCCGCCTCGCTCGGCCTGCCCGCCCCGGTCGGCCAGCCCCAGCGCCTGGTAAATCTCGGTCGTCGCCCGGGACCCGTTGAGCGTGTAAAAGTGCAGGCCGGGCACGCCTTCTGAGAGCAGCCTGCGGCACATCCCGACGGCGTACTCGACCCCGATCTCGCGCACCGCGGCCCGGTCTCCGACGGCATGCAGCCGCTCGGCCAAGCTCGCCGGGAACCGCGCTCCGGACAGCGCCAGCGCCCGGTCGATCATCGGCACGCTGGTGATCGGCATGATGCCGGGGATGATCGGCACCGAGCAGCCGAGCGCACTCACCTCGTCCCTGAACCGCAGGTAGTCCTCGGGATAAAAGAACATCTGGGTGATCGCGAAATCGGCCCCGGCCGCGCACTTGGCCGCGAAGTGCCGCAGGTCGGATTCCCGGCTCGCCGCCCTCGGGTGCCCCTCGGGAAAGGCGGCCACGCCGACGCAGAAGTCTCCGGCCGCGCGCACCAGGCTGACCAGCTCCGAGGCGTGCCGCAGGCCGTCAGGATGGGCCGCCCACTCGCCGTTGGGGTCGCCAGGCGGATCACCGCGCAGGGCGAGCACGTTGCGGACGCCGACGGCCGCGTAGGAGCCCACGACATGCCGGAGCTCGGCGACCGAGTGCGCGACGGCGGTGAGGTGACCGACCGGCGTCAGCGTCGTCTCCTCGGCGATCCGGCCGGTCACCCGGACCGTCCGGTCCCTGGTCGTGCCGCCCGCGCCGTAGGTCACCGAGACGAAGGCGGGGTGCAGCGGCTCCAGCCGCCTGATCGCCAGCCAGAGCTGCTGTTCGTCGGCATCGGTCTTGGGCGCCATGAACTCGAAAGAGAACGACTCCGCGCCCGCGGCGAGCAGGTCTTTGATCGGCGGAGCCTGGTGCGGCGGCCACGAACCCATTGGCCCAGGCTATCGGCAGGCAGGGGTGCGCGCGGGCGGCGCGGTCTCGCCGCCCCGGCGCTGCGGCTAAGGTCACGATCATGTCGAATAGCCCGGCCGAGCTGCCCAGGATCCGGGCCGAGGTCGGCGCGGCCCTGACCAGCTTCCTCGGCAGGCAGCGTCGTGACCTCGGCGCGATCAGCAGTGACCTGCTGCCGTGCGTGGACGCGATCGCTGACCTGCTGGCCGGGGGAAAGCGGCTGCGGGCGGCGTTCTGCTACTGGGGCTGGCGCGCCTGCGGCGGCGCTGACGGCGCCGAGGTGTTCGCCGCCGCCGCCGCCCTGGAGCTACTGCACGCCAGCGCGCTGGTCCACGACGACGTGATGGACGCCAGCGACACCCGGCGCGGCCAGCCGGCCGTGCACCGCCGGTTCGCGGCCAGGCACGCCGAGGCCGGCTGGCGCGGCTCGGCCGACGGGTTCGGGGCCGGCGCGGCGATCCTGATCGGTGACCTGCTGCTGGCCTGGACCGACGAGATGCTCAGGGCCAGCGGCCTGCCGCCGGCCGCGGTCTGGCGCGGCCTCGGCGAGCTCGACGCGATGCGGACCGAGGTGTTCTCCGGCCAGTTCCTCGATCTCGTCGGGCAGGCCGCGGGCACCAGCGCCATCGACGCCGCCCTGCGGGTGGTCACCTACAAGTCGGCCAAGTACACGGTCGAGCGGCCGCTGCATCTTGGCGGCGCGCTCGCCACGGCCGTCACCGGCGGCGACGGGGCGGGCGCCGAGGCTGCCAGGGCCGCGTTCACCAGCTACGGGATCCCGGTCGGAATCGCCTTCCAGCTCAGGGACGACATCCTCGGCGTCTTCGGTGATCCGGCCAAGACCGGCAAGCCCGTGACCGACGACCTGCGCGAAGGCAAGCGCACCGTCATGCTGGCGATCGCCAGGGAGCGGGCCAGCCGGGCCGACGGGGACTTTCTCGACCGCGCGATCGGCGACCCACGGCTTGGCGAACGTGACGCGCAGCGGGTCAGGGACATCATCGCCGGGACGGGCGGGCTGGCCGAGACCGAGCAGATGATCGAGCAGAACGTGGCCGGCGCGCTCACGGCCCTGCAGGGCGCGCCGATCGCCGCCGAGTCCAAGGCCGCCCTGGCCGACCTGGCTGTCGAGGCGACCGCCAGGACCGACTGACCGCCGGCCCGCGCCGTCCGCGCCGGATACTCGGTCGCTCGCGAGCGGAGACTTGTGCGAGCCTGCCGCAATGGCCACTCCTCGCCCCGACCAGCCAGCGCAGCCCGCGGACCAGCCGGCGCACCTCCCCGACCAGGCCGCCGACCCGCCCAGCTACCCGCGGCAGGCGGCACTGACCAGGCGGTTCACTCTCGGCGCACCGCGCGCGGTGACGATCTCGGGGGACGGCGGGATGGTGTTCTTCCTGCGCTCGCGGGGCGGGACCGATCCCGTGTCCTGCCTGTGGGCGCTCGACTGCCGCACCTGGGCCGAGCGCCTTCTGGCCGACCCGGCCCGGCTGCTGGCCGGGGCCAGCGAGGAACTGTCACCGCAGGAGCAGACGCGCCGGGAGCGCGGCCGTCTGCTCTCGGCCGGGATCGTCAGCTACGCGGCCTGCGACAGCGGCCGAGTGCTGGCGTTCTCGCTCTCCGGGCAGTTGTGGACGGTACGTAGCGGCGACGGGCATGCCCAGCGCCTGCCTGCGCGCGAACCCGTCCTGGATCCGCGGCCCGATCCCGGCGGGGCCAGGATCGCCTATGTCAGCGAGGGCGCGCTGCGGGTTATCGAGGCCGACGGCCAGCACGACCGGGCGCTGGCCGTCCCCGACGGTCCCGACATCACCTTCGGGCTGCCCGAGCACGTCGCCGCCGAGTCGATGGGCCGCGATCGGGGCTACTGGTGGGCGCCGGACGGCAACCGCCTGCTCGTGGCCAGGGCCGACACCCGCGGCGTGCAACGGTGGTACGTGCCCGACCCGGCCAACCCGGTGGCCGAGCCGGCCGTGATGCGGTACCCGGCCGCCGGTACGGCCAACGCGGACGTCAGCTTGTGGATCGCGGAGGCCAGCGGGCCGCCCGGGGCTCCGCTGACACCGGTGGCCTGGGACCGCGCCGCCCTGGAGTACCTGACCGCGGCGGGCTGGGACGGGGCCGGGGCGTTCGCCGCGGTCCAGAGCCGGGACCAGCAGACGGTGCACGTGCTCAGCATCGACCCGGGAACCGGCGCCAGCCAGGTCGCGGCCGTACAGACCGACCGGGCGTGGGTCACCCTGGTGCCCGGCCTGCCGGCCCGCTCGGCCAGCGGGACGCTGCTGACCAGCGCCGACGTCGAAGACACCCGCCGCCTGCTGGCCGACGGGGAGCCCGTCACGCCGCCCGGCCTGCAGCTGGAGGCCGTGACCAGCGTGGACGGCGAGACGGTCGCTTTCACGGCCTCGGCCGACGACCCGGCGCAGATCAGCCTGTGGCTGTACGAGGCCGGCGCGGGGATCCGGCCGCTGAGCCCGGCGTCCGGGGTCCACGACGGCATGCACCGGGCCGGGACGACCGTGCTGATCTCGGCCAGCCAGGACTGGCTGGGCACCCGGGTGACGGTGCGGGCCCCCCAGGGCTCAGGCTCTGTCACCTCGCTGGCCCAGGAGCCGGTAGTCAGGCCGCGGATGGAACTGCTCAGCCTGGGGCCGCGCGGGCTGCGGGCGGCCCTGTTCCTGCCGTCCTGGCACCAGCCTGGCGACCCGCCGCTGCCGGTGCTGATGGACCCGTACGGCGGCCCGGCGGCCCGCAAGGTGCTGGCCGGCCTCGATTCTGGCGTCTGCACCTCACAGTGGTTCGCCGACCAGGGGTTCGCCGTCCTGACCGTGGACGGCCGCGGAACTCCCGGCCGCGGCCCGGCCTGGGAACGGGCGATCTACCTCGATCTGGCCGGTCCCGTGCTCGACGACCAGGTCGAGGGCCTGCAGGCGGCCGCCGCGGCCCGGCCCGGGCTGGACCTGAGCCGGGTCGGCATCCGCGGCTGGTCGTTCGGCGGGTACCTGGCCGCGCTGGCCGTGCTGCGCCGGCCCGACGTGTTCCACGCCGCCGTGGCCGGCGCGCCGCCAACCGATCAGCGGATGTACGACACGCACTGGCGGGAGCGGCACATGGGCCACCCGGCCGAACACCCCGAGGTCTACGACCGGTGCTCGCTGATCGCCGACGCGCCCGCGCTGACCAGGCCGCTGCTCCTGATCCACGGCCTGGCCGACGACAACGTGTTCCCGCTGCACACGCTGCGCCTGTCGGCGGCGCTGCTGGCGGCCGGGCGGCTCCATGAGGTGCTGCCGCTGCCGGGTATCACGCACGCGGCCGGAGGTTCCGCCATCGCCGAGAACATGCTCTGGCACCAGCTCGGCTTCCTGCGCCGCTCGCTGGGCCTGTCCGGCTCGCCGCGAGTCCCCTCCCCACCTGCGAATACGGCCCCCGACCCGGCCGTCCGACGTAACTTATCTACCTTTGCCACCATGATCGCGGTACTTATCAACCGATTTGTCGGCCACTAAACGTCGAAGAGTCAAGTTGATCATGGCGCTTGGAGCGCCCCGGAGTGGCCGGCGCAGTTACCGGTGGAGCGGGCGGAATCCGAGGTCTGTAGATCAGCGGGCGGAACCCGAGGTCCGCAGATCAGCGGGCGGAACCCGAGGTCCGCAGATCCGCGGGCGGAATCCGAGGTCTACAGGTAGAGCGGGCGGAGGCGGGGATCGACGCCCCGGCCGGGCCCGGCGGCCGCGGCGGCCGCGGTCAGGATGACCCGCAGCGTCCCGACCGCCTCCGCGCCATGCTGCCTGACCAGGCGGCGCTCGTAGGCGCGGTGGAACCGCCGGGCATTGGCCAGCGCGGCCTGCCCGCGCGCGGTCAGCCGGACCGGGCGGGCCCGGCGGTCGGCCGGGTCGGCGACTCGCTCGACGTACCCGCGCCGCTGCATGTCGTCGATGATCTGGGCCGCCCCCTGCTTGCTGATCTCGAGGTGCCCGGCTAGGTCGCTGACGGTCATCGGGCCGCCGGCCAGCGACCTGAACACGAAGCCGTCGGACCGGCCGAGGTCGGTGAATCCGGCCGCGGCGTGCGCGGCATGCAACTCGCGAACGAATTCCTGATAGGCCGCGGCGAGCAGGATGCCCAGGTCGCTCTGTTGCTCTGACGATGGCATGTGTTCTATCTTAGACAAGACAGCTTGGACAAGTTAA
>DASWAH010000218.1:0-8860 GCA_036391235.1 Streptosporangiaceae bacterium | reverse complement strand
CTGCGAGCTGCCGGTCAGTCTCTGCGAACAGGGTCGAGTACCCGTCGGCGATCCAGCGCGGTATCTCCTCGTACCCCGGCCAGGATGTGTCCTGCACGATCAGGTGCCCTGCGCCGCCCGCGCGGGCCAGTTCCGCAGCGCGGGCCACGACGTCGTCGTACGGGAGTTCCAGCTCGAAAAGAGCAGCCCCCTCGGCCGCGATGGCCTGCTTCGCGGCCGACGTAATCGCCGCCGGGACGAAGATGCCGGCGGGCACGCCCAGCTCCGCAGCGACCCGGGCGACGGCCCGGCCGTGGTTGCCGTCGGTGGCGGCGGAAAGCCGGAGATCGCCGTCGCCGGCGGTGCGGCCGGCCAGCTCAGCGAGCGGCGCGGCTCGCTCGCCGAGTCCGTAGCGCCTGGACAGCGCCCGGGCGATCGCGTAGGACGCTCCGAGGATCTTGAACGCGGGCAAGCCGAACCGGCGCGACTCAGCCTTGACGAACACCCGGCCGACGTTCAGCTCCTGCGCCAGCGCGGGCACCTCGGTCAGCGGCGTGGCGGCGTATCCGGCCATCTGGCGGTGAAAGGCCAGCACGCTGGTGGCGGGGGAATCGGTCCGCCAGGAGCGCGCCTCCGGGCGCCGGTACCAAGCGCCGGCCGCGGGCGAGGTCAGGCCGGGCGGGGTCACGTGGTCCACGGCTCCATGTAACCCCAACCCGTCCGGCGCCGGCCCGGCGCCATCCCGGACGTGGAGTGTCCGCGATCACGGGTAGCGTCCCCGGCATGACCAAGCTCAGCCTGACTCGCGCGCAGATCCTGGCGTTCCGGCGCCTGGCCGGCTCGCTCGACGAGCGGCTGCCCGACGGTCCCGCTTCGCTCCGGCAGGCGGCCTGGGCCGGGCTCCAGGACAGCATGCCGAGAGCCGCGCTGCTGTCCATTCACGCCCGGGTCGCCGGCACGACCGTCTCGGCCTGGGAGCATCCGTCCCTGGTCCAGCTGTGGGGCCCGCGGTTCAGCGTGTTCGTCGTGGCCGCCCGGGATCACGCGGTCTTCTCGCTCGGGCTGTTCCCCGACCACACCAGGGGACGGGACCGAGCCGAGGACCTGGCCGCTCGCCTGCTGGCCAGCATCGGCTCCGCGCGGGTGCCGTACGGCCAGGCCGGGCGGGACCTCGGCGTGGACCCCAACGCGCTGCGGTACGCGGCCGCGACCGGCACCGTGCTGATCCGGTGGGAGGGCGCCAGGCAGTCGCTGGTCTGGACCGTGCCAAGGCCGGACACCGACCCCGCGGCCGCCCGGCGAGAACTCGCCCGCCGGTACCTGCGCGTCTACGGGCCGGCCACGCCCGAAGCGTTCGGCCGGTGGGCCGGACTCGGTCCGCGCCCCGGCGCGGCCGCGTTCGAGGCGCTCGGCGGCGAGCTGACCGCCGTGCGGACCCCGGTCGGGGACGCCTGGATCCGGGCCGAGGACGAAGCCGGCCTGCGCGGCGAACCCGGTCCGGCCGCCCCGGCCCGGCTGCTGCCCAGCGGCGACGCCTTCTTCCTGCTGCAGGGCGCCGACCGCGAGCTGCTGGTCCCTGACGCCAGGCGCCGGGACGCGCTCTGGACCCCGCGGGTCTGGCCCGGCGCCCTGCTCGTCGGCGGCGAGATCACCGGTACCTGGCGCCGCGCCGACGCAGTGCTGACGGTCTCGCCTTGGCGACGGCTTTCCGCTGCCGAGCGGGACGCCGTCGCCGCCGAGGCGCAGGCGCTGCCGTTGCCCGGGCTCAAGGGACCGATCATCCTGCGCTGGGGCGACTGACGGGATCGGCGTGGCCGGCCGTGGTTAGCCCACGCGGTCCAGCAGCGCGCGCGAGCGCCGCACGACGAGGGCGGTCGCGTCGGCGTCGTAGGACGGTAGCGAGCTGTCGGTGAACAGGTGCCGGTCGCCCGGGTAGACGAACAGCTCGGCCAGGTCAGGCCCGGCCTGCTCGACGAGCTCGCGGGCGGCGTCGATATCGCCCTCGAGCCCGAAGAACGGGTCCTTGTCCATGCCGTGGACCTGCACCGGTACAGCGGACGGCCAGGGGCCGAAGGCCCACTCGCCGGTCACCGGGATGCAGGCCTCGTACAGCAGCGCGCCCCGGGCGCCTGGCCGGGTCTGGGCCAGCCGCTGCGCGGTGCCGGCGCCGAGCGAAATGCCGGCGTAGACCAAGCCGGCGGGCAGGCCGGCCAGGAACCGGTCGGTGCGCTCGGCGAGAGCCTCGTCGCCGATCGACTGGGTGAGCGCCAGGCCGTCCTCGATCGTGGCCGGGCGTTCGCCCTCGAACAAGTCGGGCGTGTGCACGGTGTGGCCGCCCGCGCGCAGCTCCGCGGCCAGCGCGAGCACGCCGTCGGTGAGTCCCTGCACGTGATGGAACAAGACCACTTCGGCCATCTCTACACTCCTGTTCATCGGATGACGACGCTCGAACGATCCATAACTTTAGAACGGTCCATAGATGTCGGTCAATGAGCAGATCCCAGATTACGACCTCGACGAGATGGTGGTGGTCACTGCGCCAGACCAGCTTCGGGCGCTGGCCGACCCGCTCCGGGCGATGATCCTGGAACTGCTGCTCGAGCGGGCGGCCACCGTCACCGAACTGGCCCGGGCGGCGGGCCGGCCTAAGAGCACGGTCGCCTACCACGTGAACCTGCTGGTCAGTGCCGGCCTGCTGCGGGTCATCAGGACCCGGCGGGTCCGGGCCATCGAGGAGCGGTTCTACGGCCGGGTCGCCAGGACCATCTACATCGGGGCCCTGACCAGGGCCGAGGACAAGCAGGTCGTCTCGGCCATCAACGGCGTCGCCCAGGCGGCTGCCGAGTCCGCTGCCGCCCACGCGGCCGACGACCTGCGCTGCACGCTCGTGCACGCCCGCATCCGGGTCGAGGACGTACGCGCGTTCTGGTCCGAGGTCCAGGCCCTGGCCAGGAAGTTCGCCCAGATCCCGCGGTCCGGCGACCAGGTCTACGGGTTCGTGGCCGGCCTGTATCCCACCGACGCCCCGACCTTGCCGGAGCCCGGTGGATCCCATGTGCATGAATCCCCGTATTCATGATGGATTTTGTGTCTCGAATCCCGGATCCATACACCGGCCAGCCCCCGACGGAGGGCTAGCCGTTCAGCGCGCGGCGTCCCGGCCGGCGCGGGCCGCGGCCACCGGCGCGACGCGGAGCCGCCCGAGTGCCTCGGCGCTCGCCGAGCCGGGCTCGGCGTGGTAGATCACCAGGAGCTGGCCGCCGGAGCCGCCGATCGGCAGCTTCTCCCGCCGCAGGTCGAGCAGGCCGACCTCAGGATGCCGCAGCCGCACCTGGCCGCCCGCGAGCGGCTTGACATCGTGCCTGGCCCACAGCCGCCGGAACGGCTCGCTGGCCAGCGACAGCTCGCCGACGAGCTGGGCGGTCCGCGTGTCATCGGTCTCCGAGCCGATCGACGCCCGGAACGCGGCGATCATGCCGCCGATCAGCTGGTCCCAGTCCGGGTACATCGCCCGCTCGTCCTCGTCGAGGAACATCGACCTGAGCCGGTTCTGGCCCGGCCGGATGGCCGGGCACAGGGCCGTCGCCAGGTCGTTCACCGCGAGCACGTCGAAGATGCGGCTCTCCACGAACGCGGGCAGGTTCAGCGAATCCAGCAGCTGCCGGATGCCGGCCGGGACGCTGTCCCGGCGCGGCCGGACGGACCGGGCCGGCCGCGCGGCGGCCAGGCTGAGCAGGTACTCGGCCGCGGTGGCATCCAGCCCGAATACCCGGGCCAGAGCCTGCAGCACCTGCGGCGAGGGATTGCGGTCGCGGCCCTGCTCCAGCCGCAGGTAATAGTCCGCACTGATGCCGGCCAGGGTGGCGACTTCTTCGCGCCGCAGGCCAGGTGTCCGGCGCACGCCCACCACGGGCAGCCCGGCGTCGGCCGGGTCCGTCAGTTCGCGGCGTGCGCGCAGGTACTCCCCGAGGGCGTTAGGCCTGGTCATGAAGCCACTATAGGAACAGCCCGGCCGCCCAGCCTGGCCCTGCCGGTCCTAGGAAGACCGGGACCCCGCCTGCGCGGCGCCGTCCCGGCCAGTATGGATCTCGTTCGCGGCGATGGTCGCGGAGCAGAGAGGAAACCCATGACTGAGCAGGAACTCCCCGGCGGCACGTACCCGACCGCCGATTTCGAGCTGACCAGGGTCGGTTACGGCGCGATGCAGCTGGCCGGGCCCGGCGTGTTCGGGCCGCCCAAGGACAGGGACGCGGCGATCGCCGTGCTGCGTGCGGCCGTGGATCTAGGCATCAATCACATCGACACGGCCGACTTCTACGGCCCGCACGTCACCAACGAGATCATCCGCGAGGCGCTCTACCCGTACCCGGACGGACTGCACATCGTGACCAAGGTCGGGGCCAGGCGGGACGAGAACGGCGGCTGGCCGCACGCCCGCACCCCGGCTGAGCTGCGCGAGGCGGTGCATGACAACCTGCGACGCCTGGGCCTGGAGGCCCTCGATGTGGTGAACCTGCGGGTCGGCGGCATCGAGGCGCCGGAGCCGGGGTCGATCGCCGAGCAGTTCGGCACCCTGGCTGAGCTCCGGCAGCAGGGCCTGATCCGCCATCTCGGGGTCAGCACGGTCACCAGCGAGCAGGTGGCCGAGGCGCAGACGATCGCGCCGGTCGTCTGCGTGCAGAACCTGTACAACATCGCCCGGCGGGGCGACGACGACCTCGTCGACCTGACCGCCGGGCAGGGCATCGCGTTCGTGCCGTACTTTCCGCTCGGCGGGTTCTCGCAGCTGCAGTCCGACGCCCTGGACGGCGTGGCCAAGCGGCTCGAGACCACGCCGCTGGCGGTAGCCCTGGCCTGGCTACTGCACCGGTCGCCGAACATCCTGCTGATTCCGGGCACGTCCTCGGTCCAGCACCTGCGCGAGAACGTGGCCGCCGCCGGGCTCGAACTCCCCGCCGCCGAACTAGCCGAACTTGACGCGATCGGCAGCCGGGCCTAGCTCGGACCCGGACCCCGGCGGCGGCCGACCAGCCAGTACGCGATGGAGTTTCCCGGGTTGATGAGGCTGGCGACCCGCCAGAACTTCTTGCTGCCGCGGATCTCGTCCTGCGGCCGCCGCTTGAGGTCGCGGAACGTCAGCGCGGCGATGACTACCTCGACCGCGACGATTGCCGCGAGAACGTACTTGTTCGGCTTGTGCCTCATCGTGATTCCAAACTGATCACGGCCACCCGGCGGGCGGCGGGGGTTGAGTCAGGTCTTGATGCTAATCCTGGTGCCGAGGTCGGCCCCCGAGCAGATCTGGCGCATCACGCCGGTCGCCGCGACGTCGAAGACGTGCATGGTCAGGCCCTGCTCGTTGGCCAGCACCAGCGCGCTGGTATCCATCACCCGGACGCCGATGGCCAGCGCCTCGTCATAGGTCAGGTCGGTGAAACGGGCCGCATCCGGGTTGAGGTGCGGGTCGCTGTCGTAGACGCCGTCGACACCCCGCTTGGCCACCAGGAGCGCGTCCGCCTCGAGTTCGAGTGAGCGCTGCACGGCGGGGTAGTCGGTGGTCACGTACGGCTGCCCGATCCCCCCGGCCAGCAGCACGATGACGCCGCGCTCGAGGTGCCGCATCGCGCGCAGCCTGATGAACGGCTCGGCCACCGACTGGATCGGGATCGCGGTCATGACGCGCACGTCGCTGTGCGTCCTGGCGGTGAGCACGCCCCGCAGCATCAGCGCGTTCATGACGGTGCCGAGCATCCCGATGTTGTCGGCCTCGGCCCGGCTGATTCCCCAGCCCTCGGCCATCCGGCCACGGAAGTAGTTGCCGCCGCCGACCACGACCGCGACCTGGACGCCCAGCTCGTGCAGGGACAAGACCTCGTCGGCGACCTGGGCCAGGCTCCCGGGATCGACTCCGGAACCTGCCGGGCCGGCTAGCGCTTCACCGCTGAGCTTGACGACCACCCTGCCGTATCTCGGCACTGTCCAGTCTCCCTTCGCCGCCCCCCTCGTTACCGCTCACCCTACGGGGAACTCAGGTCCTGAGTGCGCCGGGAAGTCGCGATGTAGCGCGATTGAGAAAAGCGATATATCTTAAGACTGGTTACCGGCCGCGGGTGCCGGGAAGCGAGGGAGCGAGCTAGTCATGTCCACACCACTTCGCGACGACCAGCACACCCTGACCAGGCGCGAGGAGATGACCGTCTCTACCGCGGCCATGGCCGACGTGCCGTGGGCGGCGGCCGGCGCGGCCGGCGCCGTCGTGACCGGCGCCGATATCGTCGTCCACCTCATCGGTGGCCACCTGGCCCTGGTCAGTCCGCTCGCGGCCGGCACGGTGGCGCTGTTCGCGGTAGCCGGAGGCAGCGTCGTCGTGCGCCGGGGCGCGAGCCGGGCTGCCCGCTGGGCCCGCAGCAACCCGTGGCGATTCGCGGTCTTGCCGGGCGCGGCCACGGCCGCGATCGTCTTCGTGCTGGCCGTTCTGCTGGGCAGTAGCGGCATCGTCGGCGGCGTGTTCACCGCGCTGTGGCACGGTGCGATCAGCTTCGGCATCACCGGGGCCGCGGGCACCATTGCGGGCGGCCGCCGCGAGTCCGTGAACCGCCGCCGCGCACGTTAGGCGGACGGTACTAGCCAAGTACCGGGGCTCACCCGCCCGGGCCTGATCCGGCCGGCTCCGGGCGGATCAGGATCTCGAAGCTCATGCCCCCGCCCAGCGAGCGGAACGAGCTGGCCCGGACGAATCCGAGGGACTCCACCACCCGCAGGGCCCGCGCGTTGTGCGAGGCGACGGTGACACGGAACGCTGCGGGCGCGAACCGCCGCCGGCCGTACTCCAGCCCGGTGGTGATGGCCTGCCGGCCCAGGCCGCGGCCGGTGAGGTCGGGGTGCAAGCCGCCGCCGGTATCGAGCGCGTCGTCGCGATAGTCGCCGCCCGGCACCTGACCGTCCGCTCCGAACGAGCGGAAGCCGATCAGCTCGCCGTCGCCTGCCAGCCCGCCGTCGCCGGTCAGGGTGCCGTCACTGACCAGCGCGAAGAAGCCGCTGGCCGGGTCGGCCAGGAACGCCGGGTCGGCATCGGCCATGTCGTTGTAGTCGTACGGCGGCGGGTACCGCCAGGTGACGACATCGGCCGCGAACGCCGCGGTCATAGCCTCGATCCGCACCCGGCCAGGTTACGCCCGGGGGCGGCCGGACCTGACCGCCCGGATCGCCGGCAGCGCGAGCACGACGGTGCTGCTGACCGTGTTGTACGCGGCCGCCAGCCCGAGCACCAGGCCGGCTCCGGCCACCGCCGCGACCGGTCCGATCACCGCCAGCCCGGCCGCGCCGAGCGCGTAGGCCCCGGTCAGGTCGAAAGCCGCGACCCTGGAGAGCAGGGCCGCCGGTACCCGGCGCTGCAGCACCGTCGAGAACTGGGCGTTGAAAACGGCGGACCCGCAGCCCGCCGCGAACGCCCCGGCCGCCACCGCAGCTAGCGGCGCGTGCAGGAACAGCATCAGGCAAGGGGCACCGTACCCGTAGGAGCCCAGCACGGCCGCGACGAGCGGCCGGCCAGGAGACCGGCCGACCATGGCCAGGCCGGCCAGGATCGCGCCCGCCGCCATGGCCGAGCCGATCAGCCCCCAGGCCTGCGCCCCGCCGAGATAGTCCCTGGCCAGCACCGGACCCAGCAGCAGGTAGGGCGCCCAGGTCAGCAGGTTGAACAGGGAGAACTGCACGGTGATGACCCAGAGCCAGGCGTGGGCACGGAACTGCTGCCAGCCGTCGGCCAGGTCCCGCCAGGGTGACTGGCCGGCCCGGGCCGTGGCCGGAATCGTCAGCGCGGCCAGCGCGAGCAGGCTGGCACCGTAAGTCGCCGCGTCGAAGGCCACCACGAGCGCCGGACGGGTCAGCGCGATCAGCAGGCCGGCCAGGGCCGGGCCGGCGATCCTGGCCAGCGACTGGGCCAGGCCGAGCAGGGCATTGGCGTCGGCCAGCCTGGCCGGCGTCACGATCGCGGGGGTGAGCCCGGTCAGGGCCGGGGTGAAGAACGCCTCGCCGGTTCCAAGCAGGCCGTTGAGCAGCACGAACATCCAGATCGGGGGCGTGAAGGTGAACAGCGCGGCCGCCAGGACGGCCTGCGCGGCCAGGCGGAGACTGTCCGCGCCCAGCATGACCTTGCGCCGGCCCAGGCGGTCGGCGACGACGCCGCCGCCCATCATGAACAGCACCTGGGGTATCACTCCGGCTGCGAGCACGTAGCCCAGGCCGGTCGCGGTGCCGCCGCTGCCGAGCACGGCGAAGATGAGCGCGACCGACGACATCGCCGAGCCGGCCAGCGAGATGGCATACCCGGCGTAGAAGCGCCGGAAATCCCGCTCGCCTAGCACTCCGAGACGGCGAGCGTCCGGGCACGCGGTGGAATTACTTTTCCGCCGCCAGTATTTACTGCGATTGGCGGCGGTATCTGTTTCTATTTCTGCCACGCACCCAAGGCTGGCAATGAATTGCCAGTAATGACAAGTTCTCTTTTAGTTCTGCAACAGCTACGCAGCGCTACTGCCAGCGATGATGCGGAGTTGCCGCAGTAAATGCACCGCCCGTGAGGCGTTATGCTGGCCGGAGTGCCCGGGTGGCTTAATGGACGGTGCTGATGACCGGATCGAGCGTGGCTCGCCAGAATGCGGCTATAGCCGGGGCCGGCGACGCCCGGCTGGCCCCGGTCGAATTCGCGGTGGCCGTGGACCGGTACCTGGCCGCGGCCGGGCTCAGCGAGGCGTCGCGGCGGGTGTACCGGATCTCGCTGGCCAGCTGGTGCTGGGCGCTGGTCGGGGAACCCGTGCCAGCCGGTCCGACCAGGCGCGGAGCGGCGGCGCCGGTCGTGCCGCTCGCGCTGCTCGACGCT
>DASWAH010000217.1:0-4873 GCA_036391235.1 Streptosporangiaceae bacterium | reverse complement strand
CGAGCACACCGGCGACCTGTACTCCTGCGACCACTACGTCGAGCCGGGCTACCTGCTCGGCAACATCGGCCAGCGCCCGCTGCTCGAACTGGTCGAACTGCCGCAGCAGAAGAAGTTCGGGCTGGACAAGCGGGACACGCTGCCGCGCTACTGCCGCGAGTGCGACGTCCGGTTCGCCTGCAACGGCGGCTGCCCGAAGGACAGGTTCGCAACCACGCCGGACGGCGAGCCCGGGCTGCATTACCTGTGCCCGGGCTACCAGGATTTCTTCCGGCACGTCGGCGAGCCGATGCGGGCCATGTCCGGGCTACTGCGGGCCGGGCGGGCGCCAGCCGAGCTGATGACCGGCTACGCGGCCGCCGACGCGCGGCGCGGGCGCAACGATCCGTGTCCTTGCCGCAGCGGGCGTAAGTGGAAGCGCTGTCACGGCATAGATCCGGAACTCCCCCATGTCGCGACACCGCCGGGCCGGGCCGGCTGAACCCTACGACGCGACCGCGGCCCGCCGCCTGCGATAACTCGGAACCGCGTCGAGCCGCGGCCGCGCGGCCGCGGACCCGACACCCGGCGGGCCAGCGACGACCGGCGCTGCCGGGCCGACCGGCGACGCGGGCCGAACCGGCGAGCCGTGGCTGGCCTGGTCCGTAGCTGCGGTGACCGCCTCGGCCGGCGCAACGGCGGCGGCCAGCCCAGCGGCGAGTTCCGCGAACGCATGCGCCCGGTCCGCATCCCTGGCGTGGTCGGTGCACAGGCCGCTGGCCCGGTTCGCGCAGTCCCAGCAGCCGGCCGACGCCGCGCCTGAGGTCCGGTAGGCGAAGGCGTCCATCAGCGCGTCGAGCACGGTGCCGAGCTGGCCCGCGGTCAGCGCCTCGCAGCGTCCGGCCTGGCGGGCCCGCGCGATCAGCGAGGCGACGGTGGTCGCGCTGCGCTTGTCCCACTGGCTGAGCCTGGCAATGAAGCGCCGGTCCACCGGGTTCAGCTCCACGCCGCTCAGGGCCTCACCGAGCACCGCCCTGGCCGTCGCCCGGCCCGAGTCCGCCGTCACCTGCGGCCTGGGCCGGATGCACAGCGGGCTGGGGACCGCGGTGCCTGCACCGGCTCCTTGCCCCCGGACGGGATCAGTCATGAGACACGGCCTCCTCGAATAACTGCGATGACGCGAGTATGACGCGCCGCAGAGTGAAGTGGTTGACACGCTCCGTAATCGAAGTCGTGTCGTAATACAGGCCCGTAACTCTCGGGTCACACCGGGCCTGCTATGCCGGCGTCTGGTCCTGGCGGGTAATAGGATGCTCCGAGGGTCTCGCCCCCGTTCGCCGTCCAGGCGCTGCTCGGCACGACACCCTGACACAAACCGGCCGGCACAACCGTTCAGTTCAGGTTTCGGCTGCTGCCCGGCGGATTAGATGACGGCCGCGGCGTGTTGTCACGGGCGGACATGTATACAGCTGTTCACAACTGACAAGCGCGTGCTTGCAGGAGCGTCGCGCCTGAGCGTTATCCGCCGCCGGGGTGAACCGCAGCGGCGCCGGCGCCCGTGCCAGTGAACATGGCGGGAGGCACTCCACGGTGACCAAGCAAGTCCAGCAGCTTGACCGGGTAATCATCCGGTTTGCGGGCGATTCGGGCGACGGCATGCAGCTCGCCGGCGACCGATTCACGCACGAGACGGCGACGTTCGGCAACGACCTGTCGACTCTCCCCAACTTCCCGGCCGAGATCCGGGCCCCGGCCGGCACGCTGCCCGGCGTGTCCAGCTTCCAGCTGCACTTCGCCGACCACGACATCCTCACCCCGGGTGACGCCCCCGACGTGCTGGTCGCGATGAACCCGGCCGCTCTCAAGGCCAACCTGGAAGACCTCCCCCGCGGCGCCGACATCATCGCCAACACCGATGAGTTCACCAAGCGGAACCTGACCAAGGTCGGCTACGACGCCAACCCCCTGGAGGACGGCTCGCTCGACGGGTACCAGCTGCACGCGATCCCGATCACCTCGGTCACCGTGAAGGCCCTCGAGGGCTACCAGATCAGCAAGAAAGACGCCGAGCGGGCCAAGAACATGTTCTCCCTTGGCATGCTCTGCTGGCTGTACAACCGGCCCGCCGAGGGAACGCTGCGGTTCCTCGAGGAGAAGTTCGCCAGCAAGCCCGAGATCATGAAGGCCAACATCGCGGCCTTCCAGGCGGGCTGGAACTACGGCGAGACGACCGAGGAGTTCTCGGTCCAGTACGAGATCAAGCCGGCCACGCTGCCGCCCGGGCGGTACCGCAACATCACCGGCAACATCGCGCTGGCCTACGGGCTGGTCGCGGCGTCCAGGCTGACCGGGCTGCCGATGTTCCTCGGCGCCTACCCGATCACCCCGGCCTCCGACATCCTGCACGAGCTGTCCAAGCACAAGCGGTTCGGCATCCGCACGTTCCAGGCCGAGGACGAGATCAGCGGCGTCGGCGCGGCCCTCGGCGCGTCCTTCGGCGGCGCGCTCGGCGTGACCGCCACCTCGGGTCCCGGCATGAGCCTGAAGGAAGAGACCATCGGGCTGGCCGTCGCGGTCGAGCTACCGCTGGTGATCTGCGACATTCAGCGGGCCGGGCCCTCGACCGGGATGCCGACGAAGACCGAGCAGGCCGACCTGCTGATGGCCCTGTACGGCCGCAACGGGGAGTCTCCGCTGGTCGTGCTGGCCCCGGCTACCCCGGGCGACTGCTTCGCGTCGGCCCTGGAGGCAACCAGGCTCGCGGTGAAGTACCGCACGCCGGTCATCGTCTTGTCCGACGGCTATCTGGCCAACGGGTCAGAGCCCTGGCGCGTCCCCGAGCTGACCGAGCTGCCCGACCTGCGCTCGGAGTTCTCCTTCGCGTCGGCCCCGGCCGAGGGCGACCCGCCGTTCCTGCCGTTCCAGCGCGACCCGCAGACGCTGGCCAGGCCGTGGGCGGTCCCCGGCACGCCGGGCCTGGAGCACCGGATCGGCGGCATCGAGAAGGCCGACGGAACCGGCACGATCTCCTACGACCCCGATAATCACGACAAGATGGTCAGGCTCCGGCAGGCCAAGATCGACGGCATCGCGCACGACATCGCACCGCTCGAGGTCGACGACCCCGACGGCGACGCCCGCGTGCTGGTGCTCGGCTGGGGTTCGACCTTCGGCTCGATCGGCGCCGCCGTGCGCCGGGTCAGGCTGGCCGGCGGCTCGGTCGCGCAGGCCCACCTGCGGCACCTCTCGCCGTTCCCGGCCAACCTCGGCGATGTGCTGAAGAGCTACGACAAGGTTCTCGTCCCCGAGATCAACACCGGTCAGCTCGCGCTGGTGCTGCGCGGCCGCTACCTGTGTGACGTGATCTCTTACAACCGGGTCCGCGGGCTGCCCTTCCGGGCATCCGAGCTGGCCGGAGTCATCCAGGATGTGATCGCCAATGCCTAACCAGAACGGTGGCCCCGCGGACGGCGCGGGGCACGAGACGGCCGCCAACGGAGCCGGCCGGCTGGGCTCGCTGACCCTGGTACCGCACGCGGACCAGAAGCTGTCGACGAAGGAATTCAAGTCCGACCAGGAGGTCCGCTGGTGCCCGGGCTGCGGTGACTACGCGATCCTGGCCGCGTTCCAGTCCTTCCTGCCTGAACTCGACGTGCCGCGCGAGAACCTGGTGATCGTATCCGGCATCGGCTGCTCGTCCCGGCTGCCGTACTACGTGAACAGCTACGGCGTGCACTCGATCCACGGCCGGGCCCCCGCCATCGCGACCGGGCTGGCCGCCTCCCGGCAGGACCTGTCGGTCTGGGTGATCACCGGCGACGGCGACGCCCTCTCGATCGGCGGCAACCATCTGATCCACGCGCTGCGCCGCAACGTGAACATCAAGATCCTGCTGTTCAACAACCGGATCTACGGGCTGACCAAGGGTCAGTACTCGCCGACCTCAGAGCAGGGCAAGGTCACCAAGTCGACGCCGTTCGGGTCGCTGGACACTCCGTTCAACCCGCTGTCGCTGGCCCTTGGGGCCGAGGCTAGCTTCGTGGCCAGGACCATCGACTCCGACCGCAAGCACCTGACCAGCGTGCTGCGGGCGGCGGCCGATCACCGCGGCACCGCGTTCGTCGAGATCTACCAGAACTGCCCGATCTTCAACGACGACGCGTTCTCGCCGGTCACCGAGCCGGGATCCCGAGAGCAGCACGTGATCAGGCTCGAACACGGCCAGCCGGTCGTGTTCGGTGCCGACGGCGGGCAGGGCCTGCGGTTCGGCCCGGCCGGCGCGCTCGAGGTCGTGCCCGCGACCGAGGGTTCGCTGCTGGTGCACGACGCCCACGCGGCCGACCCGTCCTACGCGTTCGCCCTCACCAGGCTGGACAGCTCCGACTTCGCGCACACCCCGATCGGCATCTTCCGCGACGTCGAGCGGGCGGCCTACGACGACTCGATGTCGGCCCAGATCGAGGCGGCCAAGGCCCGCCAGGGCGACGGCGATCTCGCCACCCTGCTAGCCGGCGCCGACACCTGGCAAGTCAGCTAGCCCGCCCCGTGGCCGTCGGCCCTGCGGCTGTCGGCCCCGCACCCAGTGCGTCCCGCTCCCGCTCCCCGCTCCCACGCCCGCGCATGCCCCACTCGGAAAAGAGGGGGTAAGTTGCCCTGCTATACCGGGCGGCGGGCCGGGGAAGACGGCAGGCCGGGCGGGACTGCGGGCGGGCGAGACGGCGAGACGGCGAGTCGGGCGGGACGCCAGACGGATGGGGGAGGGGCGATGGGCGTGCGTGTCGAACGGGACGGGCCGGTCACGACGGTTGTTATTGACCGGCCGCTGGTCAGGAACGCGGTGGACGGGCCGACGGCGGCCGCGCTGGCCGACGCGTTCCGCGCGTTCGACGCCGAC
>DASWAH010000216.1:0-4505 GCA_036391235.1 Streptosporangiaceae bacterium | reverse complement strand
CACGCCGCGCACTTCTAGCCCGATCCGATCAGCCGGCCGGCCGGACCCCCGGCCGGCCGGCGCCGCGGGGCTGGTCAGGGGCGCCAGTAGACGGAGCGGACCCAGATCGTGGCCAGGGTGGCGATCGCGGTCTCGTCATCGAAGACCACATCGGCCCGCTCGCCGCCCTGACCGAGCCAGATGTAGCAGAAATGCTCGAGCATCGCCGACAGGGCGGATGCGGTCAGCACCGGATCGGCCCCCGGGCAGTAACCCTCCGACTGCGCCTGCCTGATCTGCCGGGCGATCCGGCTGACCGCCTCGGCCCTGATGTCGAGCCAGCGGTCCAGGAACACCGGGTCGCACATCGCGGCCTGGAACACGCCGATCAGCTCGCCCCGGCGCTTGGCGTACGTGCGCCAGAAGCCGGCCACCGCCTCGCGGAGCGCCGCTTCGGAGTCCAGCCCGGCCTGGTACGGCAGCACAGCGAGCTGGGTCGCCTCGGCGTGGAACTCCTCGGCCAGCGTGATCAGCAGGTCTGCCTTGGTGTCGTAGTAGTTGTAGAACGAGGCCACGGACTTGCCCGCTTCGGCCGCGATGTCGCTGATCTTGGCGTTCAGGTAACCGTCCCTGGCGAAGACCGTCCTGGCCGCATCCCTGAACGCCTCGTCGGTGGCCCGGCCTTTGCGGGTGATCTTGACCGGCCGTGGGCCTGCGGCGACCCCGGCGGCCCTCCGGCGCGGCCGGGCGACGGTGTGGCGGGCCGACGGCCGCCTGCTCGTCTCCTTCGGCGCGGTCATGACACCTGCCGGTCCCGGCCCGCCCAGTGCGGGTCACGCAGCACCGACTTGAGCACCTTGCCGGTCGCGTTCCTCGGCAGCCCGGCGGCGACGGTGATCCCGGTCGGGCACTTGAACCCAGCCAGCCGTTCCCTGGCCCAGGTCAGCAGCGCATCCTGATCGAGTGCCGCGTCGCCGTCCGGCACGACCACCGCGTGCACGGTCTCCCCCCAGCGCTGGTCGGGAACCCCGATCACCGCCACCTCGGCCACGCCCGGGCAGCGGGCCAGCACGGTCTCGACCTCGGCCGGGTAGACGTTCTCGCCGCCGGTAATGATCATGTCCTTGAGGCGGTCGACGATGGTCAGGTAGCCGTCCGCGTCGATCGTGCCGACGTCGCCGGTGCGGTAGAACCCGTCCGCGGTCAGCGTCGCGGCGGTGGCCTCCGGATCGTTCCAGTACCCCGGCAGCGGGGTCGCCCCGCGGACCTGGATCTCGCCGTACTCCCCGGTGCGCACCTCCCAGCCGAGCGAGGGCCGCCCGGCCGTGGCCAGCTTGCCGCGGCCCGGATCATGGTCCTCAGGGGACAGCGAGCTGATCGGCAGCGGCCCGGTCTCGCTGCTCGCGTAGTTCTGCCGGAACCGGCAGCCCAGCGTTCGCACCGCCCGTTCCAGCAAATCCGGATGGATGGGCGAGGCGCCGTAGACGATCTCGGTCAGGGCGGACAGGTCAGGCCGCACGGCTCGCCCGAGCACCTCGGCGGTGACCGCGCCGATCAGCGGCGGCACCAGCTGGGTGAGCTGAACCCGTCGGGCCGCCAGCTCGTCCACGAACCCGGCCGGCTCGAACCCGCCGAGCACGTGCAGGTGGCCGCCGGTGAACAGCGAGTAGGCCAGGTTGGCCTGGCCGGCCACGTGGAACAGCGGCAGCGCGCTCAGGTGCCGGGTCCCCGGCACGGCCTCGGGGACCTCCAGCTTCATGAACGTCGCCGCGCTGATCAGCATCTCGTGGGTCTGCGGGACCAGCTTGGGCCGGCCGGTCGTGCCGCTCGTGTGCAGCAGCAGGAACGGGGCCGGCCCGCGCAACCGCTCGGCCGGCCTCGGCGGGACGGCGCCGCCGGCCAGCCCGCCGTCCGGGACGAGACCGAGCAGCCGCGGCTCGGCTCCCGGCAGGCCGGCCACGGCCTGCTTGACCAGAGGCTCGCAGTCGGCATCGGTCAGCACGGCCGGCCCGCGCGGCCCCGACGTGCCGGAACCCCCCGCCCGCATCAGCGCGAGCAGCGCGGTGACCTCACCAGGAGCCAGCCGCCAGTTCACCGCGGCCGGCAGCGCGCCCAGCCGGACCAGGCCGAACATCGCAGTGACCCAGCCGACCTGGTTCCTGGCCACGATCGGCACCACGTCACCAGGACCCAGCCCCGCCGCCGCGAACCCGGCTGCGGACCGCTCAACCTCCTTCGCCAGTTCCGCGTAGGTCAGCTGGCCGCCGAGGTGATCGCTCAGGGCGACGTGACCAGGCGTAACCCGGGCCCGCCACTCGATGACGTGAATCAGCGACAGCAACGCGGCCCCGCGCCCGGCCTAGACCCGCACGCCGCGTTCGGCCGCGGTCTTCGGCTTGTGCCGGACGTCGCCGGGCTGGCCCATCACCCGCCGCCAGGCCGCGAACTCCAGCAGGATGCCGTCCGGGTCCTGGAAGTAGAACGACCGCACGAACACGCCGTCGTGCAGTTCCCTGGCCACCCCGAACTCACTGTCGTCGTGGTCCACGATCGGGCTGACCCGGACGCCCTTGGACTTCAGCTTGGCCCGGTACTCCAGGAACGTCTCCTCGGGCACGTCGAACGCGACGTGGTTCATCGACCCGATCGCGCTGGTCCACTCGCCCAGGCCGGGCACGGTGACCGGTGCCGAGATGCCCGGCACGGCGTCGGGAGCGTCGGGGAACCAGAAGAACGCCAGCGCGTTGCCGCCGCCCATGTCGAAGAAGAAATGCTGGCCGCCGCCCGGCAGGTTGATCGTCTTGATCAGCCGCATGCCGAGGACTCCCGAATAGAAGTCGACCGTGCGCTGCATGTCCGAGCAGACCAGGGCCAGGTGGTTCACGCCGCGGAAGCTGAACTCCTCGTTCTGCCAGGGTCCGGCCTCGTGGTGTTCTGCCATGTCCTTGCTCCCTCACAGCCTGGTGCGGGCAGATAACTAAATCTAAACTCAGTTTCACCCATATGCCAGGCGCGGGCTCGGACCCGGAAGGATCACATGACCGAGATCAGCAGGGAATTCGTCGGCCTGCCGTCCCCCGCGGTCGGCCGGGCGGGCGCCGGCGGCCACCCCTGCCAGGGCGTCTACCACCGCCCGGCCGACGGGCCGCCCCCGCGCACGGCGTTCATCGCCACCCACTACAACATCGATTTCTCCGAGCACTATCTGGCGTCGTACCTGGCTGAGCGCGGTTTCGGGTTTTTGGGATGGAACACCAGGTTCCGCGGTAACGAGGCGCACTTCCTGCTGGACCACGCGCTCGCCGAGATCGGGGTCGGCGTCCGGTGGCTGCGTGAGCAGGCCGGAGCGGACCGGATCGTGCTGCTCGGCAATTCCGGCGGCGGGTCGCTGATGTCGGCCTACCACTCGCAGGCGACCGAGCCCAACGTCACTCCGGTCGCCGGGATGCGGCCGCTGCCCGCGATCGAGGACCTGCCGGCCGGGGACCTGTTCGTCGCCCTGGCCGCGCACTCCGGCCGGCCCGAGGTGCTGACCAACTGGCTGGACGCCTCGGTCACCGACGAGACCGACCCGGTGGCGGCCGACCCGGCTCTTGACCCGTTCAACCCCGAGAACGGGCCGCCGTACAGCGAGGACTTCCAGCGGCGGTACCGGGCCGCCCAGCGGGCCCGCAACGAGAAGATCACCGACTGGGCGCTGGCCCAGCTCGAGTCGCTGCAGGCGACCAGGGCCAGGGACCGGATGTTCAACCTGTACCGGACGTGGGCCGACCTGCGGATGATCGACCCGTCGATCGAGCCGTCGGACCGGCCGCCGAACCACTGCTACCTGGGCGAGCCGGTCAAGGCCAATTACGGGGTGTTCGGCATCGGCACCTCGAGCACGTTGCGCAGCTGGCTGTCCATGTGGAGCCTGCGCACCTCGCAGTGCATCGCCGCTCCGCACCTGGCCAGGATCACCGTGCCCGCGCTGGTCGTGCACGCTAGCGCGGACGCGTGCGTCTACGCCAGCGACGCCCGCGCGCTGTACGACGCGCTCGGCTCGGCCGACAAGCAAATCGAGTTCATCAAGGCCGATCACTACCTGCTCGAACCGGCCGGCGCCCGCACCCAGGCGGCCGACCTGATCGCCGCCTGGGTCGCCGCACGCTCCTGACCACGGCCTGCGCGGGTAGTCTCGACTGTCATGACGGAGGGTAAGCGCGTTCTGGTCACCGGCGGAGCCGGGTTCGTCGGCGCGACGCTGGTCCGCCAGCTCGTCGAGCGCGGGCATGCGGTCCGGGTCTATGACAACTACACGACCGGGTCGGCCGAGCACCTGGCCGGCGTCGACGCCGAGCAGGTGCGCGGCGACATCAGGGACGCTCCGGCGCTGGACGAGGCGCTGGCCGGGATGGACGCGATCGTGCACCTGGCCGCGGCCGGCTCGGTGGTCAAGTCGGTCGAGGACCCGGCGGCGAACTTCGACGTCAACGTGCTCGGCACGTTCCGGGTACTGGACGCGGCCCGGCGGGCCGGGATCGAGC
>DASWAH010000215.1:0-3548 GCA_036391235.1 Streptosporangiaceae bacterium | reverse complement strand
TCGCCGAGCCCCTTGACGGTGACCCGCACGTACGGCGGCTGAGGCAGGGCCGACAGGGAGTACGGGTGCGCCTGCCACCACAGCCCCCGGACGAGGAAGCGCCACTGGAGGAACTGGCCGCCGGACACCGGCAGCCTGTCGAGGTGCCGTCCCCGGCAGACCACGGAGACCACGCCGGGAGCCTCGTCGCGCACCTCCACGACTCGCAACTGGTGGCGCAGGCTTCGCCAGGCCGGCTGCCCCACCCGGAACACGATCACCGTCCCCGCGGTGGCCGCCCAGATCAGGATCCAGAGCGCCCGGACCAGCGGGTGTCCGATCATCGGGACGCCGTCGAGGATCTGGTGCGCGAAGGCGAGCGCGAGCGCCAGGTAGAGGT
The DNA here is from genome assembly GCA_036391235.1 of Streptosporangiaceae bacterium. GTDB lineage: Bacteria > Actinomycetota > Actinomycetes > Streptosporangiales > Streptosporangiaceae > Chersky-822. The sequence goes on along the minus strand of DASWAH010000215.1, from coordinate 3,169 downwards.
ACAGGTGCACCACCCAGAAGGTCTCGTAGCGCAGCCGCCGCCGGACCGCGCGGTAGGACGTGATCGCGGCCAGCAGGATCAGGCCGAAGCCGGCCGCGGCCGCGAGCATGTCCCGGTATGAGGTCAGCAGCACCCAGAGTTCGCGCAGCAGGCCCGACCGGGCCGCCTCGGCGTAGCCCAGGGTGATCGCGACGACGTGGACGACGATGAGCCCGACGGCCCACGGACTCACCCGGCGATGCCAGCGGACCAGCCGGTCCTGGCCGACCGAGCTTTCCAGCCACGGCAGGCGCGCGACCAGCACTACCATGATCAGCAGCAGGTAGCTGCCGGTGAACCCGGCCATCCTGCCCGCCGCGGTGAGCAGCCCGCCCGGCGCGGCCAGCGAGGCCCGGGACTCGCCCGCGACGACGGCGGCCAGGACCGCGCCGAACCCGATCCCGGCCAGCCCGGCACACGCATCGACCACACGGGGGCGAGGCGCCGGCGCTATCCGCCGCCGACCGGGTGGTGCCGCCTGTGCGCGGCCCTTCCGGCCAGGACCGGCGGCCGGAGCCTCAGTGATCACATGCGCATCATGGCTGGCCCGTCTGCAGCGGCCCTGCACGTTTTCTCTGTAGAGCCTCTGAGCCGCCCGTCCCGGCTCAGCCGGGAACCGGCAGGCCGAGTTCAGCGAGCAGCGACGCCGAGTAGGTGATCCGGCCGGTACGGGTCCTCGGCTCGGCCGAGCACAGGGCGAGCGCGGCTGCCGCCATGACCGACGGCGGCTCGGCGTTCTCGTCGCCCGGCGCGATGAGGTGGTGGAACACGGTCCCGGGAGTCGGCACGACCTTGTCCGGCGAGAGCGCGTTGACCGCGATGTTGTCCGCGTACAGCTCGGCCGCCAGGCCGGTCGAGAACCGCTCGATCGCGGCCTTGCACATCCCGTACACGGTCCCGCCGCGGCCGCCCCAGGCGGTCGGCGGGATCTCCGGGTGCAGGGCCGCCTTCGACGAGATGTTGAGAATCCAGCCCCGGCCGTGTCCCCTCATCGCCGGCAGCACGAGCTGGGCCAGGTGGACCGACGCCTGCACCTGCACCTCGAACATCAGCCCGTATCGCTTGGGCGTGAAGTCCTCGACCCTGGTGAAGTAGGTGACGGCAGCGTTGTTGACCAGGATGTCGGGCGGCCCGAGCTGACTCGCGGTCGCGGCGACGAGGCGCTCACGGTCCGCTGGCTCGGACAGATCGGCCTGGATCGCGACCGCGGTCCCGCCGGCCGCGGCGATCGCGGCCACGGTCTCGCCGATCGTGCCCTCCAGCGGCGACTGCCCGGGCCCGGTGGTCCGGGCGGCGACCGCCACAGCCGCGCCCTCGGCGCCGAACCGCCGGGCGATCTCGGCCCCGATGCCGCGGCTGGCCCCGGTGACGATGGCGACTTTCCCGTCCAGCAGACCCATGGCGAGCTCCCGTCGGCGTGGTGCGGTGATCATTGACAGGGCGGCGCGGCCGTCCGGACAATGATTGTCGGACTAAATTCTAATAACGGGCGAGAACTACCTTCTGGGAGATCGCCAATGGCACTTGACCTCTCGGCCGTCGGGCAGCCGGGCGAGCCGCACGAGCGGTCCTGGACATCGGTGGACGCGCTGCTATACGCGGTCGGCGTGGGCGCCGGCCTCGGCGACCCGCTGCGGGAATTGGAGTTCACCACCGAGAACTCACAAGACGTCACCCAGCAGGTGCTGCCCACCTTCGGGGTGCTGATCTCGCAAGCGCCGGCGGCGCGGAACCTCGGCGACTTCGACCGGGCCATGCTGGTGCACGCGGAGCAGTCGTTCGAGCTGCACCGGCCGCTGCCGGTGCACGGCACGGCCAGGACCGTCGCGACCGTGACCGGCATCTACGACAAGGGCTCGGGGGCGCTGGTCATGACCCGCAGCGAGGCGGTGGACGCGGCGACCGGCGAGCCGCTGGTGACCGCGCGCAGCGGCGCGTTCATCCGCGGCGAGGGCGGGTTCGGCGGCGAGCGCGGCGGCAGCGAGCCGTGGGCCAGGCCCGACCGGGCCCCCGACCATCAGGTCACGCTGGAGACCAGGCCGGAGCAGGCGCTGGTCTACCGGCTGTCCGGCGACCGGAACCCGCTGCACGCCGACCCCAAGTTCGCGGCCAGGGGCGGCTTCCCCCGGCCGATCCTGCACGGCCTGTGTACCTACGGCGTCACCGGGCGGGCGCTGCTGCACACCCTGTGCGGCTCCGACCCGGCGCGGTTCGCCGCGATGTCGGGCCGGTTCACCCACCCGGTGCTGCCGGGCGACTCGCTCACGATCTCGATCTGGCTCGATCCGGACGGGAGCGGGACCGCACCGGTCCAGACCGCACTGTTCCAGACCGCGACCCAGGACGGCGTGGTCGTGATCGACCGCGGCACGGCCAGCTTCCGCCCGCCCCCGCCCGCCGCACAGTGAAACCCGCCGCCGCCCCGCCAGCTTTCAGGGCCGGGGCCGGCCGCGATGCCCTCGTCCTGGCATGGTTGGCCCATGACTGCCGTCAACGCCACCTGGCCGGATGTGCCGTTCCCCGAGCCGACCGCTCCCGCCTCCTCGCGGGCCGAGGTGTTCCTGCGCTATCTCGACTACTTCAGGTCGCGGCTGGTCCGCAAGCTCGCGGCGCTGGCGCCCGCCGAACTGCGGACCGGCAGGCTCGAGTCCGGCTGGACCCCGATCGAGCTGCTCAAGCACCTGCAGTACGTCGAACTGCGCTGGCTGGAGTGGGGCTTCGAGGGCAAGGACGTCGGCGACCCCTGGGGCGACCAGTCCGATCTCCGCTGGCACGTCGGCGACGACGAGACGCTGGCCGGGCTGGTCGCGGCGCTGGCCGCCCAGGCCGAGCGGAGCCGGGCCGTGATCGAGTCCCATGACCTCGCCGAGACCGGCCAGCCCAGTGACCGCTGGGACGGCGACGACCCGCCGTCGCTGGAACGGATCTTGTTCCACCTCGTGCAGGAGTACGCCCGGCACGTCGGTCACCTGGACATCGTGGTCGAGTTGTCCGGCGGGAGCGCCGGCGAGTAGACCGGGAGTTGTCAGCGGAGGAGTTCCAGAATCGTGACGTTCGCCTGGCCTCCGCCTTCGCACATGACCTGAAGCCCAAGCCGGCCGCCGGTGCGCTCCAGGGCGTGCAGCAGCGT
>DASWAH010000214.1:0-3942 GCA_036391235.1 Streptosporangiaceae bacterium | reverse complement strand
GACGTGACCTCGGCCTGGGCGGTGTTCTCGGTGATGGGTCCGCGGTCGCGCGAACTGCTCGGCAGCCTGTCCGGCGACAGTTTCGCTGGCCGGGAGTTCCGGTTCGGCGATAGCCGGGTTGTCGACCTGGACGGAATTCCCGTGCGGGCGACCCGGCTGACCTATGTCGGCGAGCTCGGCTGGGAGCTGTACGTGCCCGCCGAGCTGGCGGTCGCGGCCTTCGAGCGGCTGACCGAGCAGGTCGCCGGGATCAGCCCGCGGCTGGCCGGCTACTACGCGATCGAGTCGCTGCGGCTGGAGAAGGGCTACCGTGCATTCGGCCGCGAGCTCGGCCCGGACACCTCACCGGTGCAGGCCGGGCTCAGCTTCACCTGCAAGCTCGGCGGCCCGGTGCCGTTCCGCGGGCGGGAAGCGGTCCAGGCCCAGAAGGCGGCCGGGGTGTCGCGCCGGCTGGTCAGCCTGATCGTGGACGACCCCGCCGCCTATGCCTGGGGCGGCGAGCTGCTGCTGCGCGACGGCGAGCCGGCCGGGTTCGCCAGCTCGGCAGCCTACGGGCACACCCTCGGCGCGACGGTGCTGCTCGGGTACGTGCAGCGGCGCGACGGCGGGGTCGCCGACCGGGACTGGCTGGACCGCGGCCGCTACCAGGTCGCGATCGGCGGCCAGCGCTACGACGCCCGGATGTCGCTGCGGCCGCCGTACGACCCGGACGGCGAGCGGATCAGGGCCTGACGGTCGCGCCGGCCTCGCCGTGCGCCCAGGCGATGACCGTGGTCCGGTCGCCGCGGAACAGGTCGGTCGAGTACTCGACCGGCTGCTCGCGATCGTCATAGGCGACCCGCTCGATCGCCATCAGCGGGTCGCCGACCTTGATGCCGAGCATGCCCGCCTGGTCGGCGTCGGCGAGCACGGCGACCATCCGCTCGATGGCCTTGACGCACATCACGCCGTAGCGCTGGGTCAGCAGGTCGTAGATGCTGTCGTCGAGCGGCTGGGACAGCAGGTCGGGGGCGAGCGAGACCGGGATGCGGGCGTTCTCCAGCGAGATCCGTACCTCGTCGGCCAGCCGGACCCGCACGACCTCGTAGACGAGGGTCCCGGCCGGCAGTTTCAGTGCCGCCGCGACGGTCTCGTCGGCCGGCACCATCCGGGCCGAGACCACGTGCGCGCCGGGCCTGAAGCCCTGTGCGCGCAAATAGGCGGGAATCCCGGCCAGGTAGCTGAAGTCGATGTCGACCCGCGGGCGGTTCACGAACGTGCCGCCGGTCCGGCCCCGGCGGCGGTGCACCGAGCCGTCGTGCTCGAGCCGGTCGAGAACCTGCCGGACGGTGGTCCGGCTGACGCCGAACTTGACCGCCAGCTCGCGTTCGGTCGGCAGCCGGCCGCCCTCGCCGAGCTGCCCGTCGCTGATCAGCTCCTGGATGCGCTCCTCGACCGCCTGCCGGATGTTCCGGGAGTTCGCGGACCTGCCGCCCCTGGTAACCGGGCCGCCCTCGACATCGCGGACGCTCATAGCGCAACCATAGACGTAAGCGTGGCCCGGTTCCGCAGGCCGCGTCCTCGCCTGAGCCGACGGAGCTGCCGATGCGCGTGCTGGTGACCAACGACGACGGAGTCGACGCGGCCGGTATCCGCGCGATCAGGGAGGCCCTCGTCCCCGCGTTCGACAGCGTGATCACGGTCGCGCCGGACGACAACTGCAGCGGGTTCGCGCGCAAATGCACCTTCGCCAGGCCGGTGAGCGTGACGAGGGTGTCCGGCGGCCCGCATCCGGTCTACCGGTGCGACGGCACGCCGGCCGACTGCGTACGGGCCGGCCTGCTCGGCGGCCTGGCCGCCGGCGCCGACCTGGTCGTCAGCGGCATCAACCACGGCGCCAACCTGGCCGACGACGTGACCTACTCGGGCACGGTCGGGGCCGGGCTGGAAGCGGCGATCCTCGGCACCACGGCCGTCTGCCTGTCTCAGCAGACGCCGACCGGCAGCCTGGCCGTGAACTACGACGAGGACCTGGCCGGGGTCGGCCTGGCCTACGACTTCACCGAGACCGCCGCCCACGGGGCGGCCCTGGCCGCCGCCGTCGTGGCCGCAGCACCGGGGGAACCGGTTGTGCTCAGCGTCAACTACCCGGCCGTCAGCCCGTTCGGCTCGACCGTCCTGACCAGAGCCGGCCGGCGCGATTACCCGCGGTCCGACGTGCCCGAATTCGGTGCCGACGGTGACGTGCGGAAGCTCTGGCTGTTCGGTGAACCCGACGAGGTGATCCCGTACGCCGACGCCTCGTTCGGCACCGACATCAGCGCGCTGCGGGCCGGGCACGTCTCGGTGACTCCGCTATCGTTCGCGGTCGAGCTCGCCGACCTGTCGCCGAAGTTCCAGTCCTTCCTGTCCCGCCTGACCGACACGTTCCCGCTCACCCCGCCCTTCCGCCGCCCCTGAGAAGGCCAGGACGCTGTATGAAAGTGGCTTTCGAGACACAAAAACCATGATGAAAGTGCGGATTCATACACACCGGATCCGTGCCAGCGGCGGGCGGTGGCGGTAGAAGTTTGGTGCCGCCTCGAAGTCGTCGTAGTAGCGGTGGAAAACCGGGGTCGCCGACGCCGCCGCCGGGGGCACGATCCAGGTCCAGTCGGCCGGGCAGCCCCGGCCGTGCCGTTCCTCCCGCTCCAGGTGCTGCAGGAAGCGCGCCGACTCGGTGTGGTGGTCGGTGATCGTCACCCCGGCCGCGGCGAAGGAGTGCAGCACCGCCAGGTTGAGCTCGGTCAGCGCCTTGTCCTTCCACAGGCTGCGGTCGCTGGTCGTGTCCAGGTCCATGTGCCGGGCGATGACCGGCAGCTGGTCGTACCGGCCGGCGTCGCCGAAGTCCCGGGAGCCGATCTCGGTGCACATGTACCAGCCGTTGAACGGGGCGGCCGGATAGGTCACGCCGCCGATGGCCAGGTACATGTCGCTGATCACCGGGACCGCGTACCAGCGCAGCCCCAGCCCGGCGAACCAGCCGAACTGGGGGTGCACGATCGGCACCTCGAGGATGGCGTCCTGCGGTACCTCGTGCAGGGTGTGGAACACCCCGGATTCCTGCACGATCAGCGGCAGGATGTCGAACCGGCCGGGCGGGCGGCCGCCCGGCCAGCCGAGCTCGCGGGCCAGGCTGGTCACGTCGGCGCTGGCCGGGTCGCCGATCACGCCGCCGCCGGGGTCCGGATGACCGGCGTACCTGACGAGCTGGTTGTTGAGGATCCGCGGGCCTGGCCGGCCGGGCGCGTCCGGCGCGAAGACCGTGATCACCGGCCTGATCCGGCCGTCATTGGTCGCTTCCCGCAGGTGCTCGAACGACTCGGCCGCGATGTCGGAGGCCGCGCTGACTTCGCGGCGATCTCGTACGCGCAGGCTGTTCCAGTACAGCCTGCCGATGCATCGGGAGCTGTTACGCCAGGCAACCCGGGCGCCGAACTCCAGTTCAGGGCCGGTGTGCCAGTAGGTGCCTGTGGTCTGGATCTCGAACCGGACCTGGGCGAGCCGCCGGTCGGGCGAACCGGCCTGCATCTCGGCGTAGTAGAGCTTGATGAAGTGCTCGGCTCTGGTCAGCATCTGGTCCAGGGCCGAGAAGTCGACCTGGGCCGGGCCCGCCCCCGGCAAGGGCCCGGCGCTCAGGTCGTGATCGGGCAGGTCGAAGGCCAGCTCGCCGGCTACCACGGGGCAGGCCTGCAGCTCAAGGAGTCGGCGATCAGTCGGCTCTGGTTCATGGTCACGGCATCCTCCCTGGTAGCCCAGGGCCTTAGCGTGCGACGTGAACCTTGATGGTCTGCTTACAGTCGTCTTGACGTACTGGTTACACGGGCTGTGCCGCAGGTCAGGATGTGCGGCGGTCGAGCGCCGGGTTCATCATGTCCATCCTGATCCGCGCCGACTCCGCCTCGGGCACCCCAAGCTGCTCGA
>DASWAH010000213.1:0-6131 GCA_036391235.1 Streptosporangiaceae bacterium | reverse complement strand
CACCGTCGGAGTGTCGGACGACATCGTGACCGCCTCCTGGGAGGCTCTGGCCGACGGCATCAGCTACGGCCTGCTCCGCGCGGGCGCTCAGGCGCTTGAACCGGCACGAGCATGAATCCTTCCCCCAGGCCCGGGCCGACCGTCCCACGGCATGAGCCCCGGCTGGGAGTTCTCGCTAGAAAGGCTTGTGAACTGACATGACTGAACTGCCACGACCGCGCAGCGGCCCGCTGACGACCGGACCGGCCAGGGCGCCGCAGCGGGCCATGCTGCGCGCGGTCGGGCTCTCCGAGGAGGACCTCGGCCTGCCCCAGGTCGCCATCGCGTCCTCCTGGAACGAGGTGACGCCGTGCAACCTGCACTTGAACGGGCTGGCCGCGGCGGCTAAGGAGGGAGTGCGCCAGGGCGGCGCGGTCCCGATCGAGTTCGGCACGATCGCGGTCTCTGACGGGATCTCGATGGGCCACGAGGGCATGAAGGCCTCGCTGGTCAGCCGGGAAGTCATCGCCGACTCGGTCGAGCTGATGGTGCACGCGGAGCGGTTCGACGCGCTGGTCGCGATCGCGGGCTGCGACAAGTCGCTGCCGGGCATGCTGATGGCCTGCGCCCGGCTGAACGTGCCGGCCGCGTTCCTGTACGGCGGCACGATCCTGCCCGGGCACGCGCTGGGCCGGACGCTGACTATCCAGGACGTGTTCGAGGCGGTCGGGGCCCAGGCGGCCGGCGAGATGTCGGACGCCGAACTGCTCGCGGTCGAGCGGGCCGCCTGCCCGGGGGCCGGCTCGTGCGCCGGGATGTACACGGCCAACACCATGTCGGCCTGCGCCGAGGCGCTCGGCATGGCCCTGCCAGGAGCGGCCACACCGCCGGCGGTCAGCGCCGAGCGGACCGCGCTGGCCAGGGCGACCGGCGAGGCGGCGGTGGGCGCGCTCGCGGCCGGGCTGCGGCCCCGCGACATCATGACCAGGACGGCGTTCCTGAACGCGGCCGCGGTCGTGATGGCCACCGCGGGCTCTACCAACGCGGTCCTGCACCTGCTCGCGATCGCGGCCGAGGCCCAGGTCGAGCTGACCCTGGACGACTTCGACGTGATCAGCCGGCGCACCCCGCTGATCGCCTCGATGCGTCCGGCCGGCCGGTTCGTGATGAGCGACCTCGACCAGATCGGCGGCCTGCCGGTGGTGCTGAAGGAGCTGCTGTCGGCCGGGCTGATCGACGGCAGCACGGTCGGGCTGAACGGCAAGACGCTGGCCGAGAACGTGGCCAGCGCGGCCGGGCCGGACGGTACCGTCGTGCGGCCGGTCAGCGACCCGATCAGCCGCGAGGGCGGCCTGGCCGTGCTGCGCGGCAGCCTGGCCCCGAACGGTGCCGTGGTGAAGATCCCGGGCCTGGAGAGCCTGCGGTTCGAGGGCACGGCGCGGGTGTTCGAGCGCGAGGAGGACAGCTTCGCGGCGATCACCGGCGGTGCCGTGCGCAAGGGCGACGTGGTCGTGATCCGCAACGAGGGGCCCAAGGGCGGCCCCGGCATGCGCGAGATGCTCGCGGTCACGGCGGCGATCAAGGGCGCCGGCCTGGGCAAGGACGTGGTGCTGGTCACCGACGGCCGGTTCTCCGGCGCGACATTCGGCGCCTGCATCGCCCACGTGGCCCCCGAGGCGTTCGACGGCGGCCCGATCGGGCTGATCCACGACGGCGACCGGATCGTGCTCGACGTGCCCAGGCGGCGGCTCGACCTCCTGGTCGACGAGGCCGAGCTGGACCGCCGCCGGGCCGGCTGGAAGCGGGCGGCGCCGAACTACACCACCGGCGCGCTGGCCAAGTACGCCTCGCTGGTCTCCGGGGCCGACCGCGGCGCGGTCTGCACGCCGGCTCCGCAGCCGTAATTCCCGGCTGCGCCCGGTAAGCCCGGCCTGGCGCAACACGCAGGTCAAGCGGAGGGCGGCGACCGGTCATTACATGGCCAGGTTGCGGTTAGGATGACCGTTCGTCCGCCCTCCGTTACAGGTATGCGTCAGAATGATCCGGCGGACGGCTGTGCGTACCAGACCCCCACTCCGGAGGCTCAGCAGATGACAGAGGACCTGAGCAGGCGGCGCCTGTTCGGCCTGGCGGGCGTGACCGCGGCCGGCGCGGCCGGGCTCAGCCTGGCGGGCTGCTCGAAGGCCAGCGGGCTCGGCGGCGGGCCGACGCTGGCCTCCCCGATGGCCGACTCCTCGGCCGGGGGGCCGCCCTGGGTGACCCGTCCCGACCTGACCCCGCCGAAGATCTCGGTGCGGCGGTCCGGGCTCGGCGGCGATTCCCAGTACATCTTCCTGAACGCGCCCTACTCCGGGACCGGGCACGGCGGCACGATCATCCTGAGCCCGGGCGGCGAGTTCGTCTACTTCGGCCCGAACACCGCCACCAAGCACCACATGGACGTCAGCGTCCAGACCTACAAGGGCCAGCAGATGCTGGCCTGGTGGGAGGGCGTGCTGGTCGAGGGCTTCGGCATCGGCGAGATTGTGCTGGCCGACTCGACCTACACGGTCAAACACCGGATCAAGGCCGTGCAGGGGTACCCGGCCGACTTCCACGAGGTCAACATCACCCCGCAGGGCACCGCCCTGATCGACATCTACTCCCGGCACTCGAACGTGGACCTGAGCCACTACGGCGGCGGGCCTGGCATGCACCTGGTCTCCGGCATGGTCCAGGAGATCGACGTCGCGACCGGCGCGCTGGTATTTAAGTGGGACAGCTGGAATCCGAAGAACCCGCACGTTCCGCTGTCCGAGACGCATCAGCAGTTCGGTGTGGGCGACGGCGGCAACGGCACCGCGGCGACGCCCTACAACTACTTCCACATCAACTCGGTCGCCGAGGTCGAGCCGGGCAACCCGGCCAGCGACCTGCTGGTTTCTGGCCGGAACACCTGGACCGTGTACCGGATCAGCCGCAAGACCGGCAACGTGGTCGACCGGATCGGGGGCAAGCGCTCGACCTACTCGATGGGCCCGCGCACCCGGTTCTACTGGCAGCACCACGTCAGGCTGCACCCGGGCAACATCATGACCGTGTTCGACAACGGCTCCTCCCCGCCCGTGGAGAAGCAGTCGCGGGCACTCAAGCTGCATCTCGACGACGCCCGCAAGCACGTCACGCTGGAGAAGCAGTACATTCACCCCAACCAGACCTACCTGGCCGGGGCGATGGGCAGCGCCCAGCTGCTCCCCGACGGCCGGATGTTCGTCGGCTGGGGCACCGAGCCGCACTTCTCCGAGTTCTCGGCCGATGGCCGGCTGCTGCTCGACGGCGACATCGAGATCGGCTCGCCGTCCTACCGCGGATTCAGCGAGAACTGGGTCGGCAAGCCGCCGCTCCGGCAGCTGGCCGTGGCCGCCCGGCACCGCAGCGGCGGCGCCACCGTGTATGCGAGCTGGAACGGCGCCACCGAGGTCAAGTCCTGGGCCGTGCTCGCGGGCCGGAGCTCGTCGAACCTGTCTCAGGTCGGCACGGCACGCAAGGCCGGGTTCGAGACCGCGATGTCGGTGTCCAGCCGGGGCCCGTGGTTCGCGGTCGAGGCGCGCGACGGGAAGGGCCGTGTGCTCGGCCGATCCAAGACCGTTAAGATCGGCTGAGCTAACTGGGTATAACGGGTAACGCCGGTGGTCTCCGCGGCGTGATGCCGCGAGCAGGCCCCGGTGCGCGGGTCCGCGATCGCCGGTAACCATTGGGGCTATCTCGGCCTGATTAGGTGCTTGCTGCCTTAGAATCGCCGCCTGCGTCGATGGTTAGGTCGATGCTTCAGCGCTCAGGCAAAATCGCGACGAGGAACCGGATGAACGAGAGCTGGACGCGCCGGGAGATGCTGACGCGGACCGGCATGGCCGCGACCGGCCTGGCCGCGGCGGCTGCGGCCGTCTCCGCGGGGGTTGGGCTGTCCGGCTGCGGAACGGGCAGCGCCGGCGCTGGCCGCCGCTCCAAGGACGTGCAGTATTTCGTGACCAGGCCCGACCTGCAGCCGCCGAAGGTCACGCTCAACCACGTCGCGCCTGGCCACAAGCTGCAGTACCTGTTCCTCGGTACCGCCGCCTCGGGCCCCGGCCAGGGCGGTGCGCTGATCGTGGACACCACCGGGCAGACGATCTGGTTCTCGCCCGACCGGAACGGCAACAAGTTCGACTTCGCGCTGCAGAGCTACCGGGGCAAGCCGGTCCTGACCTGGTTCCAGGGCAAGATCGTGACCGGCGGCCACGGCGAGGGCGTCGAAGTGATCGCCGACGACAGCTACAAGGTGACCCACGTCCTGCACGCCCACAACGGCCTCGAGGCCGACTTCCACGAGCTGCACCTCACGCCGCGCGGTACCGCGCTGTTCACCGCCTACGAGACCGTGCCCTACGACCTGTCCCCGGTCGGCGGCCCGAAGCACGGCTGGCTGCTGACCGGCGTCGCCCAGGAGGTCGACATCGCGACCGGCGAGCTGGTGTTCCAGTGGCGGTGCCTTGACCACATCCCGCTGAGCGAGTCGTACCTGGCGCTGAAGGGCACCGGTCACACGAAGGCCAAGCCGTACGACTACTTCCACATCAACACGATCGCCGACGCCCCCGACGGCTCGGGTGACCTGCTCATCGGGGCCCGCAACACGTGGTCCGTCTTCAAGGTGAGCAGGAAGACCGGCGACGTCGTCTGGCGACTCGGCGGTAAGCGGTCCGACTTCACGATGGGCCCGGGCAGCCAGTTCTACTGGCAGCACGACACCAGGCCGCACGGCCCGCACGTGCTGACCGTCTTCGATGACGGTTTCGACGCGGTGATGCCCAAGGACGAGAAGGAGTCCAGGGCGCTGATCCTGGACGTCAACACCAACCAGATGAAGGTCACGCTGCGACGGCAGTTCACCAACCCGGCCCCGGTGCTGGCCAGGGCCATGGGCAACGCGCAGCTGCTGCCGGACGGCGGGATGTTCGTCGGCTGGGGCACGAACCCGTACTTCTCCGAGTTCTCGGCCGACGGCCGGCTGCTTCTGGAAGGCCAGCTCGCCAAGGGCGACCCGGCGTACCGGTCATACATCGGGGACTGGAAGGGCCGCCCGGCCGAGCCGCCGGCCGTGGCCGCCCGGCACCATGCCCACGGCGCGATGGTCTACGCGAGCTGGAACGGCGCGACCGACGTCGCGTCCTGGACCGTGCTGGCCGGCCGGAGCAGCGGGTCGCTGAGCCAGGCCGGCACGGCCCGCAAGCACGGGTTCGAGACCGCGATCCCGGTCCCGGCCAAGGGCCCGTACTTCGCCGTCGAGGCTCGCGACGCCAAGGGACGCGTGCTGCGCACCTCGCCAGTCACCAAGCTCGCCTGACCCCAGTCGCCGGTACGGCGAACCCGATAACCGCTTTGACTTGACGTGCGCTTCAACTCTTAAGCTGTGCGGGCGGGGCGAGAACGGGCAAGCAGCAACAAGACGGGGCGGACAGCGGTGTCAGCGGGCATGACGGACGGATTGTGGACGGCCGACCGGCGGGCCCTGACCCTCGGGCTGACGGCGACGATCACCTTCGTAGCCGCCGAGGCGCTGGCGGTCATCACGGTGATGCCGGTGGTCGCCAGGGACCTCGGCGGCCTCGGCCTCTACGGGTTCGTGTTCAGCGCCTTCCTGCTCGGGACCATGGTCGGGATCGTCGCTGCGGGCCGGGCGGCCGACCGTCGAGGGCCGGCCGTCCCGTACATCGCGGGCATCGTGGTGTTCGCGGCCGGCCTGGCCATTGCCGGCCTCGCCCCCTCCATGGCCGTGCTGGTCGCCGGCCGGGCCTTGCAAGGCATCGGCGCGGGCGCGGTGCCCGCGGTGGCTTACGTCGCGATCGGGCGAACCCTGCCCGAGCGACTGCGCGCCCGCATGATGGCGGTCCTGTCGACCGCCTGGGTCGTGCCCGGGCTGGCCGGCCCGGCCCTCAGCGCCGAGGTGGCCAGGCTGTTCGGCTGGCGCTGGGTATTCCTCGGCCTGCTGCCGTTCATCGCGCTGACCGGCCCGCTCGCGATCCCGGCGCTGGTCAGGCTCGGACGTCCCGGGCAGCCGGACGAGGGCGGCCACCGGATTACCGACGGCGTCGGCGTGGCCGTCGGCGCCGGGCTGGTGCTGACCGGCCTGACCC
>DASWAH010000212.1:0-5685 GCA_036391235.1 Streptosporangiaceae bacterium | reverse complement strand
TGGCAGCCGGCCGCGAGCACGGCCAGCAGCCGTCCCACGCCTGGCAGGCAAGCCGACGGGTTCCCCGGGCCGGCTTCGGCGCGGGTCAGCGGGAACCCGGCCTCCCTGGCCAGGGCCTCAGCCTGGGCGACCAGCGGAGGGACCTTGAGCACGGTCCGGCATTCCCGGGTCATTGCTGACGTTCTATCACGAGGTGCACCAGCACGTCGTGGCGATCACGGACACCGCGAAAATGCGTCGAGCCGGACGGGCCGGCTACGGCAGTCTGAGGGCATGGAGGACGACGTTGCCAGGGGCCTGATCGACGCCTATTACGAGCGCGGTGAAGAGCGCGAGCGGCTCGTGGTCAGCGCCACCGGCCGGCTGGAGTTCGAGCGCACGGCCGAGATCGTGTCCCGGTGGCTGCCCGCCCCGCCCGCGCTGGTCGCCGACATCGGCGGCGGTCCCGGCCGGTACGCGCTCTGGCTGGCCGGGCGCGGCTACCAGGTCGAGCACCGGGACCTGATGCCGCTGCATGTTCGCCAGGTGACCGAGAGCGCGGAGAGGGCCGGGAGCGCTGGGAGCAACGGCGCGATTCGCTCGCGCGTCGGTGACGCCAGGAACCTCGATCTGGCCGACGCCAGCGCCGATGCGGTGCTGTTGCTCGGGCCGCTGTACCACCTGCCGTCCAGGGCCGGGCGGGTGGCCGCGCTGGCCGAGGCGCGCCGGGTGGTCAGGCCGGGAGGCCCGGTGTTCGCGGCGGCGATCTCGCGCTGGGCGCCGCGCCTGGACGGCCTGCTGCGGAGCCGTCTGTACGCGTCCTATCCGGGGATGATCGACCTGGTCCCGGCCCTGGAACGGTCCGGCTGGATGGGACCGGTGCACGAAGGCTCGTTCACCGCGTTCTGCCACCGCCCTGACCAGCTGCGCGGGGAGTTGCGGTCGGCCGGGCTGCAGGTGGCCGATCTCGTATGCGTCGAGGGAGCCGCGTACCTGCTGGGGGATCTGGACGCGCGGCAGGCCGACCCGCGGGAATGGCAGATCGTGCTGGACTGCTCCCGGGTGACCGAGCGGGTGCCCGAGCTGCTCGGGATCGGGCCGCACCTGCTGGCCACAGGCATCAGGCCGGCGGATTCCTGAGGCGCGGGGCTGATTCCGGGGCCGGGCTGGCGGCAATGATGGAGGTCAGGCCGGCGCATCGGCCGGGACGGGGCGTGGCCGTGGAGCGGATGAGCACCCTCGACGCGGGGTTCTACTTCGTCGAGCACGAGAACGTGCCCATGCACATCGGCTCGCTCGCGGTCTTCGAAGGCCCGGCACCCGCGTATCCGGACTTGCTCGCGCTGTACGCGGCCAAGCTGCCGGGCGAGCCCAGGTACCGGCAGGTCGTGCGGTCCATGCCGCTGCAGGCACTGCGCCCGTTCTGGGCCGACGACCAGCACTTCGAGCTCACGTATCACGTCCGGCACGCCGGCGTGCCGCCGCCCGGCGGGACCGCCGAGCTGCGGGAGATGGCGGCCAGGGTACTGGCCCAGCGGCTGGACCGGGCCAGGCCGCTCTGGGAAGCCTGGTTCCTGGAGGGCCTGGCCGGCGGCCGGTGGGCGATCCTGTCCAAGGTGCATCACTGCATGGTCGACGGCGTCGGCGGTTCCGACCTGCTGGCCGCGTTGTTCGACCTGAGCCCCGAGCCGCCTGACCTGCCGGAGCCACCGCCGTGGCGGCCGCGGCCCGGTCCGCCGCTGGTCGAGGTGCTTGCGGGCGGCGCCCTTGACATGCTGACCTGGCCGGTGCACGAGGCCGCCGAGCTGCCCGGGCTGGTGCGCACGCGGCTGCCTGGACCGGCCGCGATGCTGCGGTTCGGCCGGGGGCTGGCGGGTAGCGCGCGCCGGCTGGCCGCGCCCGCGGCGTCCTCGCTGAACGGGCCGATCAGCCCGCACCGCCGCTGGCGCTGGGCCAGGCTGAACCTGGACGAGGTCAAGGAGGTCAAGCGGGCCCGCGGCGTCACCGTCAACGATGTCGTGCTCGCCGCGATCACGGCCGGGTTCCGCGACCTGCTGGCGGTTAGAGGCGAGCTGGCCGACGGGGTGGTCGTCCGGTCGCTGGTCCCGGTGTCGCTGCGCGGGGCGGACGAGCACGAGCTGGTCAGCAACAAGATCTCCGCGGTGCTGGCCAACCTGCCGGCCGGCCAGGCCGACCCGCTGGCCAGGCTGTCTGGCCTGCACCGGCAGATGGAGAATCTCAAGCGGACCGGCCAGGCGGCCGGCGCGGAGATGCTGACCGGCCTGCTCGGCCTGGCCGCGCCCTCGCTGCTCGCGCTGGGCACCAGGTCCGCGTTCCGGCTGCCCCAGCCGCTGGTGCAGACGGTCACCACCAACGTGCCGGGCCCGCAGATCCCGCTCTACCTGCTCGGCCGCAAGCTGGCCGAGCTGTATCCGTACGTGCCGATCGGCGACAACGTCAGGATCGGGATCGCCATCTTCTCCTACACCGGCGAGGTCACGTTCGGCATCACCGCGGACTACAGCACCGTCGCAGAATCCGAGCTCGACGTGCTGGTCGAGGGCATCGGGGCCGGGCTGGCTGAGCTGCTCGCCCTCGTCCGCCCGCCGCGCAAGGGGCGCAAGGCCGGGAAGCCCGCTCAGCGTCCGGCCTACCGCCGCCGAGCGGCCGGATCTCGCTGACCGTCCGCCCGGGGCGGCGCACCGGGGGCGGGTTGCGGAAGAATCGGACTGCCGGTACGAGCAGAAGGAGCGGACTTCATGGCCAGCGGCCTGATCAGCCACGCCGATAAGGTGCTCTTCGCCGAGCGCGGCGAGACCAAGGGCGACCTCGCCGCCCACTACGAGCGCGTCGCCGAGCCGCTGATGCGGACCATGGGCGGGCGGCCCGTGCTGCTGCAGCGCTTCCCCGAGGGTGCGGGCGGCCCCTCGTTCTTCCAGAAGCGGGTGCCGAAGAACGCCCCCGACTGGCTGCAGACCACGACGGTCTCGACGCCCAACGGCACCACCTCCCAGGCGCTGGTCGCGGCCGACATCGACCACGTGCTGTGGGCGGTGAACCTGGGCTGCCTCGGCTTTCACGTCTGGCCGTACCTGGCCGCCGACGAGGAGCACGCGGACGAGCTGCGGATGGACCTGGACCCGAGTCCGGGGGTCGACTTCACCCACATCCGCCAGGCCGCCCACGAGCTGCAGGTGCTGTTCGCCGAGGTCGGCATCACCGCCTACCCGAAGACCACCGGCAACCGCGGGCTGCACGTGTACGTGCGGCTGCTGCCCCGCTGGGATTCCTACCAGGTCAGGTCGGCGGCGGTGGCCGTCGCCCGGGAGCTGGAACGGCGCCGGCCTGACCTGATCACGGCGGCCTGGTGGAAAGAGGAGCGCGGCGAGCGCGTCTTCGTCGATTACAACCAGAACGCCCCGCACAAGACCGTGTTCGGCGCCTGGTCGGTCAGGGCCAGGCCCGGTGCCCAGGTGTCCACCCCGGTCACCTGGGGCGAGATCGACGACATCCACCCCGACCAGTTCACGATCGCGTCGATGCCCGGGCGGCTCGACCAGGTCGGCGACCCCTGGCTCGGCATGAACGACAACCCGCAGTCGCTGGAGCCGCTGCTGGAGATGAACGCCAGGGACCGGGAGAGCGGCCTGCTGGACGCGCCCTGGCCGCCGGTTTACCCGAAGATGCCGGACGAGCCGCCGCGAGTGGCCCCCAGCCGGGCCAGGAAGCAGTAGCGACGTCATGACCGGAGACGAGCGGAGCGGCCGCGCCGACGGTGCGGCCGGGTCTGGTGACGGCGCGCCGCCCGGCGTGGACTTCCCGGCCGACGAGGCGGGGCGGCGCAGCACGTCGGCGCTCGGCCGGGCCGTGGTCGCGGACGCCCTGCGCCGGACCGACCAGGCCGGCGCGCTCGGGGCTGAGCAGGAGACCAACTGGCGATCCGGTTACCTCACGCACTTCCGGCGGCTGGTCGAAGCCGGGCTGTCGTCGCCGGACGCCGCGCGCGCGATCGCGGCCGACGGACTCGGCTCGCTGCACCGGCGGATGCGGGTCCACGGCCCGGATGGCGCCGATCGTGAGCTGAGCTCGCTGCAGGACGACCCCCCGGGACGCCCGCTGCGCACCGTCACCGTGACCGGCACGGCCGAGCCGGCAGCGGAACTCACCCTGCCCTACCGGGGCGAATCCCTGCGCGGCGGCGCGCTGAGCAGCCGTCTCGACGCCTGGGTCCAGGCGGGCATCATCGAGCCGTCGTGCGCCGATGCGGTCCGGCTGGTCGCCGCCCACCCGGAGTGGCTGCGGCTGCCCGGCCGCACCGTGGCGGTCCTCGGCGCGGGCTCGGAGATCGGGCCGCTGCCGGTACTGCTCGGCTGGGGCGCGACCGTCGCCGGGGTCGACCTGGCTAGCCCGCGGATCTGGGAACGGGTGCTCGGTATCGCCCGGTCGAGTGCGGGCACGCTGCTGGTCCCGGCGGCCGGCGACGCGGCCGACGAGGCCGCGATCACCAACCAGGCCGGGGCGGACCTGGGCGCCGAGGTGCCCGCGATCGCGGGCTGGCTGGCCGGCCTGGACGGGTCGCTGGTGCTCGGCAACTATGTCTACGCCGACGGGGCGGCGAACGTCCGCGTGTGCATGGCCGCCGATGCGCTCACGATCCGTCTTGAGGCGGAACTCCCCGACGTGGCACTGGCGTTCCTGGCCACGCCGACCGACGTGTTCGCCGTCCCGGCCGACGCGGTCGCCCAGTCGGTGCGGGCCTACGCGGACCGGCCGCTCGCGGTCAAGCTGGCCGGGCGCCCGCTGCGCACGCTGTCCGGCGGCCGGCTGCTGCGCCGGGCTTACGTGCCGGGGGCCGATCCCGGCATCAACGACAGCCTGGTTGCCCAGCAGGGGCCCAACTACGCGCTGGCCAAGCGTCTGCAGCGGTGGCGGGCCAGCGTTGCCAGGGCGGCCGGGACGACGGTCTCGCTCAACGTCGCCCCGCCGACCAGGACCCGTTCCGTGGTCAAGAACAGGGCGCTGGCCGCCGCTTACGCCGGCGCGCACCGGTTCGGCGTCGAGGTGTTCGAGCCCGACACCTGCCGGGTGCTGATGGCCGCGCTGCTCGTGCACGATCTCAACGCCGGCCCGGCGGCGCCGGCGGATGCGGCCGGGGCCGCCGGGCCGGGCCCGCACCCCTGGCAGGACGAGGCGTTCGCGGCTGCCCACGGCGGCCTGTGGCGGATCGCCTGGGCCCCGCGCAGCGCGCTCGGGCTGGCCGCCCTGCTCGGCTACGGCGCCGCCCGCAGCTAGCGGACGGCTGGCCGTGACCGAGGGCTCGGCGCTTGCCCGCGCCGCCTGCGACTGAGAAAGTCAGGCAGAACTGCTAGCGGGGGGTTACTGATGCGGGAGGGGCCCAGCCGGCTGCGGTCGTTCGACCCGAACCGGATCGCGGACCTGGAATACCGGGCGTGGACCGGCTATTACCTGCGCGACTGGCCCCAGGTGCTGGCCGCGTCGGTCGGGCTGGTCAGAACCGGGTTCGGGATGGACTGGATCCGCACCCTGCACGGCGCCTGGCTGGTGCTGCGGGCCAACCAGCTCTGGGCCCCTCTCCCCGACAACGACCCCGACGGTGCCCGGCGGTGCATGCGCCGGTTCTACGCCCTGGTCAGGCTCAGCTACGGTTCGCCCGCGAACCCGGCCCAGGCGGCCCGCCTCGAAGTC
>DASWAH010000211.1:0-22431 GCA_036391235.1 Streptosporangiaceae bacterium | reverse complement strand
CCGTCGTCGCCGTTCGGCACGAAGACGTACAGCGGACTGCTCCCGGCGCGCTGAGCGAGCGAGTCAGGGTCCGGCCAGCAATCCGGGCAGCCGGGCCGACGGGAAGCCGGGACTGCGGTGACCGTCCCGCCCGGTCATGGTCTGGCTGGCCGCCAGCACGTTCAGCACGGCCTCCTCGGTCGCCTGCACCACCGCCTCGTACAGGGGGTCGAGCTGGCCCCACGGGACGAACTCGATGCTGGGCAGCGCACCGTCGTCCGGCAGCCCGAGCCTGCTGTCGAGGGCACCGGCGTTGGTCGCCGAGAACGCCAGGAACAGGTCGCCGGAGAAGTGACTGCCGGTCGTGCCCGTGCGGGCCAGCCCGAGCGGGACCCGGCGGGCCAGCGCCTTGCACTGGCCGGGCAGCAGCGGCGCGTCGGTGGCCACGATCGTGATGCACGAACCGGACCCTGGCGGGGTCAGCCAGTCGGTCTCCTCCATCGGATTGTCTCCGGCCAGCACCTCGCCCAGCCGCCGTCCGGCGATGACCAGCTCGCGGCGGCTGCCGAAATTGGCCTGCATCAGCACGCCGACCGTGAACTGCCGGGCGCCGATGCTGACCAGGCGGGACGCGGTCCCGGTACCGCCCTTGAAGCCGTAGCAGTTCATGCCGGTGCCGCCGCCGACCGAGCCTTCGGCGACCGGACCTGGGCCGGCGTCGTCGAGGGCCCGCATGGCCGTTTCGGCCGTCACGTGACCGCCGTTAATGTCGTTCAGGTATCCGTCCCAGGTCTCGGCGACCACCGGCAGGTGCCAGCGGGCCGCGAGCGAGGGATCGGCCCTGATCGCCCAGGCGATGAGGCCCTGGTGCACCGGGCCGATCGCGTGCGTGTTGGTGATCCCGACCGGGAGCGACAGCGCCCCGGTCTCGTCCAGCCAGGCCGTTCCGGTCATCTCACCGTTGCCATTCAGCGAGTACCAGCCGGCCGGGCACGACCGCCCGACGCCGGAGCGGCCGAGCGGCAGCACGGCGGTCACGCCGGTGCGGACGGGGCCGCGGCCCGGCTCGAGCGGGCCGTCGCCGGAGATCAGCGTCGCGTAGCCGACCTCCACCCCGGGGACGTCGGTGATCGCGTTCCACCGCCCGGGCAGGCCTTCCAGCGGAACGCCGAGGTCCCTGGCCCGCGGCCCGGCGACCGCCCCGTCCCCGTCCCCATCAGCCGCGCCTGCCTCAGTCGCCATGCCCGTGCCCTCCGCCCGCGTGATCCTGCTCGTGGCCGCCGACCGGATGGATCTCCAGCGCCGGCCCCATCAGGATCGCACCCGCCTCGTCGGCCGCATGCTCGTCATGCGGCGCGGCCGGCATCGTCCAGCGCGTCTCCCGCTGCGGGTACAGGTACAGGTAGTAGTACAGATAGCCCGCGGCGAGCGCCCCGGCCGCGATGATGACCTGCCACGGGTTGCCCTGCCAGAGCTCGTAGGTGACATAGCCGAGGGCCGCGATCACGGCCACCGGCGCGAGCGGCCAGGCCGGCATCTTGTAGCTGGCGTGCGCGGTCGTGCCATTGCGCCGGCCGACGATGGCCGACAGGGCGACGATCAGATAGAGCGCGACCAGCGTCGCCCCGGTCGCGGTGATCAGCGAGTTGAGCGGCACGATCGACGCCACGACCGCGGCCGCGCCGCCGACGATCAGCGTGGCCGTCACCGGGGTCTGCAGCCGGGGATGCACGTAGCCGAGCCAGGAGCTGATCCGGCCCGGGTAGGCCCGGTCCCGGGCCGAGCTGTAGAGCGTCCGGCCCGCCTGCAGGGTGATAGCAACGGTCGCATTGATGATCGCCAGCGCGATACCCAGGCTGACCATGGTGTTCACCGCGCTGCCACCCCGCGCGGTCACGAAGTACTCCATCGGGGCCGGGTTGGAGATCAGCTTGCCGAGGCTGGGCGCGCCCAGGATGACCGCCGTCATCGGGATCAGCTCGGCCGCGACCGTGATCGCGAGCGACCACATGATCGCGCGGGCGATGTGCCGCGCCGCGTTCCTCGTCTCCTCAGAGAAGTACACTGCCGCGCCGTAGCCGTTATAGGCAAATATTGCAGTAGCAGTCTGGGCCGCGACGAGTCCCAGCCCAGCCGAGATCAGCACGCCGCTGCCGTTCGCGGTCTGCGCGTGGAAGAGCGTGCCGATCGGCCTGGACACATGGACGAAGCCGAGCACGGTCAGCACGACGAGGGCGGCCATCTCCAGGACCAGGAAGGTCCCCGTGACCCAGGCGTTCGTCCTGATATTGAGGACGGCCACGACCGCGCAGGCCACGATCACGCCGACGCCGACCCACTTGGAGTTCGTGCCCGACACCGCGGCCGACAGGTACTGGCCGGTGCCGAGCGCGATCACCCCGATAATCAGGACCAGGCTCAGCGTGTTCATCAGGAACAGGGCGAACCCGGTGCCCTTGCCGAGCACCCGGGCCGCGAACGAGTACTCGCCGCCCGCGATCGGGAAGGCCGATGACAACTCGCCGTAGCAGAACGCCATGAAGATGCCGACGATCGCCGCGGCCACGAACGCGATAAATGAGGCGCCCCCGATCGCCGCGAGCACCGCCGGAATGATGATGAACACGCTGGACGCCGGGGTCACCGACGACAGCGTGATCAGCACGTTGCCGCGCAGTGTCAGCGAACGGGACAGTTCCTGCGCGTACTGGCCGTCGCCCGCAGGCGAGGCCGCAACCGGTCGATCCGTACTCATCGCCCACTCCGTCTCGTCGATCGCTCGCCAGCCGCTCGCCCGGGCGTTCCGATAACGCATCCCGGCCCGCCCGCCGCACGGGTCGCTGTTGGCTCACGTATTATTTGTCGATAGATTCGACGAATAACGAGGCGTTGTCAAGACAGCGGTAACGTTTTCCTGCCGGAACCCGATCAGGCGCGGCCGCCCGCCGCCCGGCGCGACGAAGGGGGCATGCGCCATGCCGAGGTCGAAGGACCAGGCCGCCCGCCGCAAGCTCTTGCTGGATGCCGCCATCCAGGTCATCAACGACCAGGGGCCGTCCCGCATGCAGATGAAGGACATCGCCGACGTGGCCGGGATGGCGACCGGCTCGGTTTACTACTACTACGACAACGTCGACGAGGTGCTGCGGCACGTCCGCGCGATGGCGTTCGACCGCTACTACACCAGCCGGGTCGAGGCGATCGCCGGGATGGACGATGCCAGGGACAAGCTCAGGACCATGATCGACATGGGCCTGCCGCAGCCCCACGACGAGGCCCTGTCCCTCGCGCTCTACCAGGTCATGGTGGCCAAGGCCCGCGACGACCGGCATGCCAGCATGATCACCGACCTGTGCGGTGAGCAGCGCAGGCTGTACCAGGAGATCCTGGAGGAGGGCGCGGCGGCGGGAGTGTTCTCGCCCGTGCTGCCGGCCGGCGACATCGCCCAGAACCTCATCTCGCTAGAGGACGGCTACGGGCTCGGGTTGAGCACCGGCAACCACGATTACGACTACGAGCAGGCACGGCAGCTGGTCCTGACCGCGGCCGCGCAGTGGACCCAGTGCCCCGCCCTGCTGGGCTGACCGCCGACCTACTCGATGCAAGGCCCCGCGACGCCCGCAGCACTCCGCTGCGCCCGCGCAGCACCCGCACCACTCCGCTGCGCCCCGGCAGCACCCGCAGCGCACGCAGCACTCCGGCTCCGTTCATGATCAACTCGACTTATCACCGATTGCAGCACGCGAATCGCACGATAGCGGGCACGATTCTGGTAATAAGCGATGATACGTGCGGTGCGTCTCGTTAATTGAGCCCGCCACCGCGCGGCGGAGGTCGCGCACCCCAGTGCGGTGGCAGGCTACGCGCCCGTCGTGCCGCCGCGCTGGGTGAAGCTGAACCAGTTTCCCGAGTCGTCGCGCAACAGGGCCTCGATGCCGTAAGGGCGCTCGGCCGGCTCCTGCAGGAATTGGACCCCGCGGGCGGACAGCACCTCATAGTCGCCCCGGCAGTCGGTGGTCGCGATCACGCCGGGGCTCATCGCCCCCTTGGCCACGAGCGCCCGCACCCGGCGCCGGCTTCGGTAGCGGCCGGGGGTTTCGCCGTAGGCAGCGGCGAAGGCTCGGATGAACTGCCCGTCCGAGTAACCGGCCTCCGCGGCCAGCGCGGCGATCGGGATGTCCTGGGCGTAGTCGCGGTCGATCAGGTCCCGCGCCCGCCGCAGCGCCCGCAAGCTGCTCTCGTCAGCCCCGCCGGATCCCACGCCGCCAACCTATCCCCGGCCGCCGACGGCAGGGCTCGGCGCGTCGGCGCCCGGCAGCGCGGGACCACCTACCCCGATACGGCCGTCCCGAGCGCGGCGCAATTCGCCCAGCACGACCTATACCAGGCGGGGTTCGGCGGCCAAACCGGGGAAGGTCACAGGCGGCGGGGAGGCCCTTCGTTCCTTGCTGGACGAAGCGGGCCGGCACGAGATCGGCGCCCTGCGGGCGGAGGGCAATGTCGGGGTCAGTCAGCACCCGAGGCCACCACGACGGCCGTCGTTATCAGCTCGCGGGTGACCTGCCAGCGGCCGTCGTAGGCGGTGAGCTGGCGACCGGATATCTCCGGGCCGGGCACCAGCAGGCGGGCGTGGAACGTTCCGCCGGGACCGATGCGGACGTCCGCATCGCGGAAGCCGAGCCAGGAGCCGGTGACCGGGAACCAGGCCTTGTAGACCGCTTCCTTCGCGCAGAACAGGATCCGGTCCCAGCAGGTACCGGCGTCCGACCTGGCCAGTTCAGCCAGGGCGGCGCGCTCGGACTCGCTGGTCACCATGGCCAGGACGCCGTCGGGCAGCGGCGCGTGGGGCTCGGCGTCGACGCCGATCGCGGCGAACTTCTCGGCCCGGCCGGCCGCGCAGGCGCGGTAGCCGGCGCAGTGGGTCAGGCTGCCGACCACGCCCGGCGGCCAGGACGGCTCACCAGCCGGACCGGGCACGATCGCCGACGGTTCCGCGCCGAGGTCATCTAGAGCGCGACGGGCGCAGCCGCGGACGGCGGCGAACTCCGCCTGCCGCTTCGGGGCGGCGGAGGCGACGGCGGCGCGTTCGGCCGGGAGCAAGTCGGGATTGTCCTGCGGCGGCCCGAACTCCTCCGCGACGACAACGTCGGCTGGCACGATCGCGGCAAGCATCAACCGGACCACCCCAGCACCTGGCTGGCCGCGTACTCGGATAGATGGGGGAAAGTTCTCCCCGCTATAGCAGGGTTATGTACCCCGATCTTCCAGGGCGGGGCCGAGGGCGCGGGCCGGAGCGCCGCGGGTCGGCCGCGCTGAACGGGGCCACGATGGCCGGCCGGGCCATGATGGAGACAAATCGCCGTCACGGCGCCGCGCCGAACCCCCCGGAGAGCGATCGTGGTCATGCCCCCGCCGCTGCGCATTCTTGTCTTTACCGTCATGGCGTGCGCCAGCGTACTGTGCGGCTGGCCTGCGGCCGGCGCTGCGACCGCCGCAACGACAGCGTCCCGGCCCCGGCCGCTGCCGGAGGGCCCGGCCGGGCCGCCGGCCAGGTTGCCGAACGGACGGATCGCCAGGCCGCCGCGGCGGCCGCCGGCCACGGCCGGAGCGGCCTGCCACCGGGCCGCGTACGGGCCGAAGTTCTACGCGCCAGGCACCGGCAAGACGGTCGCCCTGAGCTTCGACGACGGGCCGGGCCGGAGCACCTTGTCGATCCTGAACCTCCTCCGCAAGTACCGGGTCCCGGCCACCTTCTTCAACCTCGGGCAGAACGCCGCGGCCCGGCCCCGCCTGCTCAGGCGAGAACTGGCCGACGGCTACGTGCTCGGCAACCACACCTGGGATCACGCCGACCTGACCGACCTGTCCGCGTCGAAGCAGGCGGCCGAGATCGACGAGATGAGCGCGGAACAGCACCGGATCACCGGGACCAGGCCGTGTAACTTCCGGCCGCCATACGGCGCCTATAACCGGACCACGCTGCACCTGGCCCAGCGCCGCCGGATGCGGGTCTGGATCTGGTCGGTGGACACCGAGGACTGGAAGGCCGAAGGCTCCGGCTCGTCGTACTGGGTGCACCGCATCATCCGGCTGGCCGAGACCGAGGGAGCCGACCAGCAGCACCCGCTGATCCTGATGCACAACCAGCCGATCGGAAACCCGGCGACGGTCGCGGCCCTGCCGGTCATCATCCGGTACTTCCAGCACCATCACTATCGCTTCGTCAAGCTCTGACCTAGCACGCGCGCGGTACGCATCCGCCGCCCGGGTGCCGTCCGCTACGGTCAGGCAGATGACCGATGGCGAGCAGCCAGAACCTGGCGACGCGTCACCGCCCGCTGAGGCCCCGGATGCAGGCCTCACCGAGAACCAGCTCGCCCCCTCGCAGGACGCGGGCGACGAGACAGGCGAACGGCACCATCCGGGCGGGCGGCGCGGTGCATCGACCTACTCGCTGGCCCGGGCCGGGTACATCGAGTACGACCGCGTGGTGTTCTTCTCCGACGCGATCTTCGCGATCGCGATCACGCTGCTGGCGGTGGAACTGCGCCACCCGCTCGGCAAGGTGTCCACCGGGCAGGCCGGGCTGTTCGACGGAGGCGTGGCCAACGGCCTGGTCGGCTTCGGGATCAGCTTCGCCGTCATCGGCCTGTTCTGGCTCGGCCATCACAGCCTGTTCCGGTACATCGTCGCCCTTGACCGTCCGCTGATCGGGCTCAACCTGGTCTTCCTAGGCACGATCGCGTTCCTGCCCTACCCGACCCTGGTGCTCGCCGATTACGGCAACCGCAGCTCGATCGTGGTGTTCTATGCCGTCGCCGCCGCCGTCGCAGGCCTGGCCGAAGGGGCCGTCTGGGTCTACGCGACAAGCCGGCCTGAGCTGGTCGATCCGTCGGCCCAGTCGGTCCGGCTCCTGTTCACGTTGCGAACCGCGCGGATACCGGTCGTGTTCGGGCTCTCCATCCCGGTCGCGCTGGTCGCGCCGCGGCTGGCGCAGTACCTGTGGATCCTGATTCTCGTCTTCGGGCTGGCGATCAACCGGCTCGTCCCGCCGCCGGAGAGGCCGGCTAGGACTTCGCGAAGACAATCATGACGCGCCGGAACCCCAGGGAGTGCAGCATCTGGGTGAGCATGTTCTGCGTATTGCGCTGGGCCTGCGCAAGCAGGCCGCTGTGCCGGGCGGCGACCTGGATCTTCTGCTGGGCCAGCACGTACACCTGATGCTGGCTGTTCGGGTTGCCGGAGAAGAAGTTGCCGATCCGGTTCAGCAGCCCCTGCTGCTGCGCGAACACGTAGGAACGCTTGACGTTGAGCGTGGCCGGCTGCAGCCGGGCGGCCGGTACCTGCACGGTCACGGCCTTACGGTTCTTCGACACCTTGATCGAGCTGCCTTTGAGGGCCGAGAAATCCACGTAGGCGATGTCGGTGCCCTGCCCGACAAAGAGCGTCTGGGTGCCCTCGACGAAGGTCGGCAGCCACGACGTGCGCTGGTCCAGGTTCACGATGACCTGGAATGAGCCGCTGGCGGCCTCGTACCGGCTCATCGCGCTGATCGACTTCAGCAGGGCGGGCGAACTCCGGTCGGTCGTGGTCTCGGCGAACGGGTTCCGCAGCTGCGGCAGCAGGTGGACGGTCGACAAGGCCAGCACGAGGGCGATCACGACCGCAGCGATAACGGCGATCAGGCCGGCCAGCCGGCCGATTCGCCACGGGCGCCACGGGCGGCCCGATGACCCGGCGCCGGTTCCGGCGGCCTGGCGTTCGCCGCCGAACCGTCCGAGCGGCTCGGTGTGCTGGGTCCGATCGGTCCTGACGCTGCCTGTGTCCTCGGGGTCCATCTCGCGCCTCCTGCTCGCCGCTGGCGCCGGCCGGCGCGGCGCGCGCCACCCGGCTTGCGTCGTCGGCCAGGTAGCTAACCGCGCGACGGCCGGCGAAACATGTATCGGGGCGGAGCGGGCCGCCATTACGTCACCAAAGTCAATGGCCTGGTGAATGGCCAGCGACCGATCACGAGGGTCTGTCTGGCGGCCCGGGCGGGGCACTGCTGGCACCGGCCTCCGCGAGACGGGGGTCCTCGCGGAGGCCGGGCTCAGCGGCGGCCCGGCAGCGCTCGTCCCGCGAGATCGTGGGGGGAGAGTCCCGCGGGAGGCCACCCCGTGTACAGGCAGCACGCCGGGCGAACGAGCTGCTGGGGGGATAACAGCTGGTCACCACGGCCGAGCCCGCCGGGACGATCAAGGACGATTAGCAGTCCGCCTGGGCGGGCACGTACTTACTTACCAGTTGGTCAGAATCTACTGGCCGGTAATGCGGGAAGTCAAAGAATCGGCACGTGATGCCGGCCACATCGACGCGGGGGCACGGGTGATTCCACGTCAGGTAAGCCGTCGGGGCACGCCGGCGCGCATCCTCGATGCCGCCGAGCGCGTCGTCCAGACCAGGGGATTCGCGAGCTTCAGCTACGCGTCGGTCGCCGCCGAACTGCAGATCACCAAGGCGGCCCTGCATTATCACTATCCAGGCAAGGCCGAGCTCGGCCTGGCCCTTATCGCCCGGTATGGGGCGAGGTTCCGTGACGCGCTCGCGGCGATCGACGCGAGCGCGGGGACTGCTCCCGAGAAGCTGGACGCCTATATCGGCCTGTATGCCGGTGTCCTGAGCGAGCAGAAGATGTGTCTGTGCGGCATGCTGGCGGCCGAGTTCGACACCTTGCCCGGCCCGATGCGAGCCGAGGTGCTGCGGTTCTTCGAAGACAACGAACGCTGGCTCGAGAAGGTACTCGACCAGGGCATCCGCGAGAACTCGGTGCGCATGCGCACCGGCGCACAGGCCAGCGCGGTCCTTATCCTCAGCGCCCTGGAGGGCGCCATGCTGGTCGCGCGGCCGTGCGGGAACCCGGAGAAGTTCCGGGCCGCGGCCACGGCCCTGGTCGCCGGCCTGACCGGCGCGAACGCCGGGGAGCCGGATCCCGCGCCCGCAGCCAGCCGGGCGCGGCGCTGACCCTTACTCCCAGCGCTGACCCTGGCTGGCGCCGCCTAGCTTGGGGCGCCGTCCTGGCCGGCCGGGCCGGCACGAGCCGGGGTGTGCCGCCGGACGAGCTCGGTCAGCGCCGCGATCTCGGCCGCCAGCGCCGCCCGGCCGTCCCCGGTGATCCGCACCCAGGTTCGCGGGCGCTTGCCCTCATAGCCCTTCCAGACCTGGATAAGGCCGGCCTCCTCCAGCACGGTGAGGTGCCGGGACAGGTTTCCGGCGGTCAGGTCGAGGGCGTCCCGCAGGTACCCGAAGTCCGCGCTCTTGGCCTCGGCCGCGATGGTCAGGATGCCGAGCCGGTGCCGCTGGTGCACCGTGTCGTTCAGGCCGTTGGTCGGGTACGCCGCCGCGGTCATGCCGGACGCCGCCTGGTCCGCTGGGCGAAGTAGGCGCCGCCCCCCGCGAGCAGCAGGATCAGGGCTGGCAGCAGCACGTTGGGCAGGCCGGTCAGGCGCCACTGGCTCGCCGACGGATTCCAGCCGAGCCGGAACAGCACGTTCTCGATGTTGTACAGGCTTGCCACCAGCGCGATCCCCGCGTATAGGACTGCGATCGCCGTCAGGGCGCGGCTCCGCTCGGCCCAGGCCAGCACCGCGAGCCCGGCCGCGATGATCATGAAGGGAAAGGTTCCCCTGATGACCAGGTCGCCGGGAACCAGCCCGGTCAGCGGCAGGATCAGGACGAGCAGGCTGATGACCGCCCCGGTGATCAGGAAACCGCGCGCGGGCGTCCACAACCCGACGCGCCGGCCGCGCCGCCGGTACCAGAGGTAGGTCACGGCGAACCCGGCCGCGATCGCGACCAGCCAGTACACGGCGAGGTAACCCTGCCAGCCGCTGCGAGCCAGGCCACCGAACCCTGGCAGGTAGGGCACCGGGGAGGTGACCGTGTGACCGGCTGCGATCCGGCTCGGCGTCGGCTGCACGTAGAACGGCACACTGAGGAAGGTCAGCAGCCCGAACAGCAGCAGCGGCAGCCAGTAGGCATGTCGCCGGGTCCTGGTCTGCCGGCGAAGCCGGCTGACCTCGTCCAGCAGGTTCGCGGCTCGCTCACCAGCGATATCGCCCACGTCACCGGGCCCGTCCTGGCCGCCATCGGCGGCGGACTCGGGGGTCTCGTCCGTCATGCGCCCGCTCCTGTCGCAGCACTGTCCCCAACGGCCAATAGGTTGGCACAACAAACTTATTGGCGCAAGATGATAAGGCGGCTAGATCAGGGGTGGCGCCGGTCAGCCGGGCGCGGGCGGCTGGCGGTTCAGGCGCACGTGGGCCCGCCGGTTGCGCTTGTACAGCCCGGTGAACTCCCCGAACAAGCGATCGTAGAGTTCGGCGTGCGCCGGGTCAGGCCGGTAGCTGGCCTCGACGGCGACCCGGTCAGGCACGTCATCGAAGGTCAGCTCACCGAGCGCGACCGCGGCCAGCATCGCGGCCCCGCGCACGCCCGCGTTCACCGGGTCGGCGACCTGATCGATCGTGCGGCCGAGGACGTCCGCGAAGATCTGGCACCACACGGCGGAACGCGCGCCGCCGCCGATGAACCTGATCGGGTCGAGCCGGCGCCCGGCGAATCGCTCGACCGCGGCGAGCAGCCACCGGGTGTTCAGTGCGACGCCCTCGAACACGGCCCTGACCATGTCGTCGCGGCTGGCGCCCAGTGACAGGTTGTGGAAGCCGCCGCGGACGAAGTGATCCTCGACCGGCGTCCGTTCGCCGTACAGCCAGGGCGTGAAGATCAGGCCGCCGGCCCCCGCGGGCGAGCGGGCCGCCATCTCGTCGAAGCGCCGGTACGCCCCGGCGGGGGCCGCGCCCGGCTCGAACAACACCCGGTCACGCAGGAAGGTCAGCGCCGCCCCGGCCGTCTCCTGCTCGTCGGCGACGAAATACCGGCCGGGGATCGCCGACGGCAGCGACGCGATGTTGCGCAGCAGGTCGGTCTTCTTGAACGGGACGTGGCAGGTCAGCCAGGACGACGTGCCGACGTACAGGTGGGCCTGGAAGTCGCGGGTGGCGCCCGACCCGATCGCAGCCGAGTGCAGGTCGGGCGTGCCCGCCACGACCGGGATCCCGGCCGGGACGCCCAGAGCGGCGGCCGCCTCGGGCAGCAACGGCCCGACCACGTCGGTCGCCGCGATCAGGCCAGGCAGCTTGGCCCGGTCCAGCCCGGCCAGGGCGAGCAGCCGCGGGTCGTACCCGATCCGGCCCGGGTCACGGTTATTGGTGACCCAGTGCAGGGCGATGGAGTCGAAGGTCGCGGCCGCTCGGCCGGTCAGCCGCAGGTTCAGCCAGTCCTTGGGCTCGAGGAAGAGTTCGGCCCGCTGGTAGGAGGACGGCTCGTGCTGCTTCAGCCACAAGATGTGGGCGATCGAGTCCTTGCCGCTGCGGCTCGGCAGGCCGGCCGTGGTCCTGACCCACCTGGTCAGCCGGCCGATCCCGTATCCCTGAATCCGGACAGGGCCGCCGGTCACCGCGCGTGCCGCATCGGCGCCGCGGGAGTCCATCCAGATGATCGCGTCCCTGACCGGAACCCCGCCCGGGCCGACCGGGACCGTGCCCGACCACTGGGCCGTGCAGCAGACCGCGGCGACCGACGACGGTTCGGCCGCTCCGCGGCCAGCCAGCCTGGTCGCCGCCCGGGCGATCAGGTCCCACCAGTCGTGCTCGGGCGATTGCTCGGCGCCGCCACCGGACAGCAGCCTGACCTGGCACTCTTCCTGCTCGCTGGCCACGACCTGACCGGAGGTCGAGACCAGCGCCACCTTCAGGGCCGACGTTCCGAGGTCGATCGCCAGGATGTGCCGGCCGCCCGCGCTCACCGGTCATACCTCGAACGTCACGTCGAGGTAGACGCCGAGCAGGTCACGGACCGTCGCGTCGGGCAGCGACCCGGCCATGCCGTAGACCGGGGCCATCCCGGTCTTGACCTCCGGGTGGGCGCGGACCTCGGCGACGGCGTCGCGCAGGTCGGCCAGGAACCGGTCGGTCACTCCCGGCAGCGTGTGCCGCAGCGTCACGGCCAGGTGCACCGCGGCCGGGCGCTGCAGGCCGTTCAGGCTCCAGCCGCGCGCGCCCATTTCCTCCAGGACCTGGTAGATGTCCACGTCGGCGGCGTCCGGAGCGGCCGCGAAGGCGACTACCCAGAGCGGGTCGCCCAGCACCGTCAGGCCGTCGATCGCGGCCACGCCTTCCCTGACCGCCGCGCCAGCCTGCAGGATCCGCTCGGCCGCCCGCAGGTAGCCGTTCTCCCCGATCGAGACCATGGCCGCCCAGGCGGTCGCCGACAGCGCCCCCGGCCGGCTGCCGGCGAACGTCGGCGACAGGTACAGCCCGCCCGGCCAGTCGGCCACCTTGTAGAACTGGAAGTGCCGCAGCTCGGCGCCGCGGTACAGCACGACCGAGGATCCCTTGGCCGCGTAGCCGTATTTGTGCGTGTCGGCCGACATCGAGGTCACCCCGGGCACCCGGAAGTCGAACGGCGGCACCGGGTAGCCGAGCCGCTGCGCCCAGGGCAGCACGAACCCGCCCAGGCAGGCGTCCACATGACAGCCGACGCCGCGCTCGGCGGCGGCCGCGGCGATCTGCGGGATCGGGTCGATGATGCCGTGCGGGAAGTCCGGCGCCGAGCCGACCACGACCGCGGTGTCCGGCGTGATCGCGGCGGCCAGCGCATCCGGGTCGGCTGCGTAGTCCGGGCCCAGCGGGGTCCGCACCAGCGGCATGCCGAAGTACCTGGACGCCTTGTCGAACGCGGCGTGAGCGGTCACCGGGGCGACGATCTCCGGCCGCTCGATGCCGCGCCGCTCGCGGGCGTAATCACGGTAGGTCCGCATCGCCAGCATGATGCTCTCGGTCCCGCCCGAGCTGACCGTCCCGGTGACCGGAACATCCGGCTCGGCGTGCTCGCCGCCCAGCATCCGGGCCGTCATCGCGACGACCTCGGCCTCGTACTTGGTCGCGCTCGGCCACAGGTCAGGGTGCAGCGGGTTGGTCTGCGACTGGGCCGCGTAGACCCGGTTCAGGAACGCGATGTGCTCGGGGTCGCCGTGGTAGACCGCACCCGAGGCGTACCCGTCCCGCCAGCGGGCCTCCTCCCCCGCGGCCAGCCGTTCGACCAGGGCGGCGATCTCGTCCCTGGGCAGCCCGTCGGCCGGGATCGCGGCGAACGACGGGATGTCCGCCTGCCCCCGGTACGGCTTGAGCTGGTGTTCCAGGCTGGCCATCAGGTCACCTGACTCCGACATCACGGCCTCCCTCAGGTTGTCGGTTCCTGCACGCCCGCCCCGGCCCCCGCCCGCGCGGGCAGCCTGGTCGACAGCGCCAGCCCGGCCAGGGCGGCCGCCGCCAGCACGGCCAGCGAAGCGTACGGGCTGCCGATCACGGCCTGCACGATCAGCAGCAGCACCACTCCGCCGAGGTTCCCGGCCAGGAGCAGGAACCCGACCGCGGCTCCGGCTCGCTCGGGGCCGGTGTGCAGCTCGGACCAGTCCAGCGCGACCGGCAGCGCGGCCAGCAGCACCAGGCCTTCGGCGGCCAGCGCGATCCCCATCACCACGACCCCGTGCCAGAGCGCGATCACGCCGAACACGACCGCGGTCACCGCCACTGTGACCTGCAGCATCGTCCGCCGGCGATCCCGCCGGGCGGCGGCCTGGGGCAATATCGCGGCGCCGATGATGCCGGCCACGGTCAGGATCGCGAACTCGTACCCGCTGGCCGCGCCGTGCCCGAAGTGGCTGAGGATCGCGTCCAGCCAGGTGGCCAGCGCGTTGAAGATGCCCATGCCGACGAACAGCAGGCCGCCGAGCACCCAGATGAACCGGTCGCGCCGCAGCCAGCCGAGCGAGACCGCCACGGACGGGTCGGCCGGGTAGGCCGGCGGCGTGCGCAGCGCCAGCAACGTCCAGACGGCCGCGACCGCGCCGAGCGCCCCCTGGACGGCCAGCAGCAGCCCGAGGCCGCCGGCGTCGAACAGCGGCCCGGCCGACACCGCGGCCAGCAGGATGCCCAGGTACAGGCTGACGCTGCCGACCGAGATCGCGGCCGTGCGCTCTGCCTGCGGGAAGTAGTGCGCGGCTACCTTGGTGATCGCGTTCAGGACGAGGGGCTGGCCGACGGCGATCACCACCTGCCCGGCCAGGGCCCAGGCGAACGAGGAAGGCCCGGCCAGCCGCAGCAGCCCGCCGAGCCCGGTCAGCACCGCGCCGGTGCCGAGGGCCCGGGCGAAGTTCGCGTCCAGCCACCGCCCGAACGGCAGCGCCAGCGCCACGTACAGCAACGGGAAGATCGCGGCCAGGTCCCCGATGGTGCCGACCGAGACGCCCATCGCCCGGTGCGCCTGCACCGAGATGAAGGCGTAGGACAGCCACAGCAGCTGGGTGGAGGCGGCCAGCAGGCCATATCCGGCCAGCACAGCCCAGCGGTTCATCCGCGTGGCGATCATCTCGATTCGTGCCGGTCCCGCGGCCTACCACCGCGGGGTACGGCGCTCCAGCAGCAGTATGTCGCGCCAGCGGCCGTGCTGCTGCCCGATTCGCTCCCGCCTGCCCACTATGCGAAAACCGGCCGCCAGATGCAGGGCGATGCTCGCCGTGTTCTCGGGGAAGATACCCGACTGGATCGTCCAGATGCCGGCTTCCTCGGTCGAGGCGATCAGCCGGCCGAGGAGCAGCCGCCCGATCCCCCGGCCCCGGGCACCGGGGTGCACGTAGACCGAATGCTCGACCACCCCGGAGTAGGCCGGCCTGGGAGACGTCGCCGACACGGCCACCCACCCGAGCACGGTGCCCGCGGCACCGGCCGCGGCCTGGAGTTCTGGCTGATCTGGGTTGTCGGCGGGACTGCCGAGGGCGACGAACCGGTGCCCGGCCAGCCGGGCCGCGCTGAACGCCGGCCAGGCCGGAGCGGTCGTCTCGAAGGTCGCGTTGCCCTCGTCGATGCCCATCTGGTAGATCGCCAGGACGGCGTCCGCGTGTTCCTGCCCCATCGCGGCGATCATGACCTGGCCGGCCGGGGGGCGCAGGCCGGCACACAGCGTCTCGCCTGCGGCGCCGGGGTCGTCCTGCACGTCAGCAGGCTATCGTCAGGCCGGCGGCCACCCGCTGACGGTGGCCGGGACGAGAATGACCTGAGACGACAGCCCACGACGCGGAAGGTCACGATGAGCAACCCCCGCACGCTGGATTACCTTGGCCACCTGGCCCGCGAGTCGGCCCTGTTCGGGCACGCCATCGACAGCGCGGCCCAGAACGCCCCGGTGCCCACCTGCCCGCAGTGGACGGCCGATGACCTGCTCTGGCACCTCGGCGAGGTGCAGTGGTTCTGGGGCACGATCGTGCGCGAGCGCACCGACGCCGCGGGTGCGGAGGCGGCCAAGCCGCCCAGGCCGGACGGCCGGGCCGCCCTGATGGACTTCTACCTGTCCGCCAGCACCGCTCTCGGCTCGGCCCTCGCCGCCGCGAGCCCGGACGACCCGGCCTGGACCTGGGCCGACGACAAGACGGTCGGCTTCATCATCCGCCGCCAGGCCCACGAGGCGCTGATCCACCGGGTCGACGCCGAGCTCACGGCCGGCCAGCCCCGCTCGCTGATGGACCCCGGCCTGGCCGCGGACGGCGTGGACGAGGTGCTGCGCGTCATGTACGGCGGCGACCTGCCGGCCTGGGGCTCGTTCGCACCCGGCAGGACGGGCAGCGTCGCCGTCGTCGCGGACGACGCCGCTACGGCCTGGCTGGCCGAGTTCGGCCAGTTCACCGGCACCGACCCGGGCGACGGCAAGTCCTACGACCAGCCGGGGATCAAGGTGACCGTGGCCGACCCGGACGCCGCGGCGGTGACCGGCGCGGCCGCCCTGATCCGCGGCGACGGCGATGACCTGGACTGCTGGCTGTGGCGCCGCCCGGTCAGGGTCGCGCTCGACCGCTCGGGCGATCCCGCCGCGCTGGCCGCCCTGGACGCTCTGCTGGCCGCAGGCATCAGCTAAGGCAGTCAGGATCATGGAGCCGGAACGCCAGGCCAGGGAAGTGCATGCGGTCGCGTCGGCCGGGTTCGGGGCCGAAGCGGAGGCGTATGACCGGTCCAGGCCTTCCTACCCACCCGACGCGGTGGCCTGGCTGACCGAGAACCTGCGCATCGGACCTGGCCGGCGGGTCGCCGACCTGGCCGCCGGGACGGGCAAGCTCACGGCCCTGCTGCGGCCAGCCGGGGCCGACCTGGTCGCGATCGAACCGGTCGCGGCTATGCGGGCCAGGCTCAGGGCTCGGCTGCCGGGTGTTCCGGCCCTGGCGGCCGTCGCCGAGGGGCTGCCGTTCGCGGCCGGCTCGCTGGATGCGGTCGTCGTCGCCCAGGCGTTCCACTGGTTCGACGCCGATCGCGCGCTGGCCGAGCTGGCCAGGGTGGTCCGCCCGGGCGGCCGCCTCGGCGTGGCCTGGAACGCACGGGCCCGCACCGGCGGCTGGGCCGACGACGTCTGGGCGGTCATGGACCGGGTCGAGCGGCACGCGCCCTGGCGCGACGACCGGGCCGCCGGGCCCGGCGCCCTGCCCGCGCCGGCCGGCGCGGACGGACGGCATCGCTGGAGCGAGCGGCTGATCACCGGCCGGGCGGGAAGCCCGTGGTCGCCCTGGATCGAGGCCACGTTCTACCACGACCAGGTGGTTACCCCCGAGGATGTGGTGGACCGGATCCGCAGCGTCAGCCATGTCGCCGCGCTGCCGCCCGCCCGGCAGGGCACCGTGCTCGACGAGGTCCGCGCGATCCTGCGCGACCACCCGGGCGCGCGCGGCCGCGATCGCCTCCAGCTCAGGTACCGCGTCGACGCCCTGTACTCGGTACGGCTCGACGGCTAGCCCGCGTCGGGCCAGCTCGAGGTGTCACTGGTGTACTTGGTCACTTGCCGTCTCCGGCTCCTCCGGGCGGGCGTCCAGGTCGGTCAGGAACCCGGTGATCTGCGCCGCGACCTCTTCAGGCGCGCGCAGCGGCAGGTGGTGACCGGCACCCTCGATGACGTGCAGCCGGGCGTCCGGGATCAGCCTGGCCAGTGCCTGCGCGGTCCGGAAGGGGACCATCGGGTCACTGGTGTCGGAGATCACCAGAGTTGGCGCGCGGACCGCGCGGGCCGCCCCGGCCAGCCAGGATGCCTCGCTCATCAGCGCCCGCTGCTCGGTCAGGAACGTGCGCCATAGCGGCCCGTTCTGCCAGCCGGCGCAGCCCCAGACGTAGGTGTTGACATGCTCCCTGATGGCGGCGTCGCGCCCCTGCCGCCTGGCCAGCACTCGCATCACGGCCCGCCCGAACCACGGCGTGAGCTGCCAGGCCACCCGTGAGCAGATCGGGCCGGCTACCGGCGCGGCCAGCAGCCAGTCGGCGCCGCTCAGGCAGTCAGGCCCGACCGAGGCCAGCAGCACCAGCGCCTCGACCCGCTCGGGGGCGGTCGCCGCTACCCGCAAGGCAACCCCGCCGCCGTAAGAGTGGCCGACCAGTACGGCGCGCTGGATGCCACGGGCGTCCAGGTCCGCCAGCACTGCCGCCGCGTTGACGTCCAGGCCCCCGCCTACCTGGGTCGATGCCCCGTGACCGGGCCGGTCGGGCGCCAGCGCGCGGAACCGCGCTGGCAGCCCGGCCACGACCTGGTCCCACTCCGAGCCCAAGCCGGGCTGGCCGTGCAGCAGGACCAGATCGTGTGAGCTCACGTGGCCAGCGTAAGCGCAGCCGCCGACAGCCGCGCGCGCCGCCTTCGCGGCCGGTTCGGCCGGGCCCCGCCGCCGCTCAGACCCCGCGCTGGGCGAGCACCCGGCCGGACAGCGCGGCCTCGTTGAGCGCCGCGTAGTCCCGCTCGTTCTGGTCGGCGTAGGCGGCCGCGAACTCGGCGATGGCCCGGTCGAACGTGTCCGAGTTGCCCAGGTAACCGGCGATCGCGATCCGGTCGCCCGACCTGGCGTGCGCCCGGGCCAGCGTCCAGCCGCAGAGCTGGCCGTACTCGGACAGCCCGGACGGTTTCATGGTCTGGGTGTCCACCGAGAGCTTCCAGTCCCGCAGCTGCCGGATGTAGAAGTCGCGCACGACGCCGTCGGGCGCCGGATTCAGCCGGTGCCAGCCGAGGAAGACGTCACTCGCGGCCTGCATTAGCCGCTGCCCCTCGACCACCCGCTGTCCCTCGTTCTCGTACCGGCTGGGGCCCGTGTACTCGCTCAGGACGGACGGGCCGGCCTCCTTCATCTGCAGGAACAGCGGGTCGCTGTCGTCGCGGCCGAGCATCAGCATGATCCAGCACCTAGTGCCGACGCTGCCGACTCCGACCACCTTACGGGCGACGTCGGCCAGCTCACTGCGGTACTGGTCGAGCAGGTAGCGGCGGTCTCCCACCAGCGTCCGCTTGTAGTCGTCGACCGCCCGTACCAGGAGCTTCTCGACCCCCGACGCATCGACGTCGGCCGGCACCAGGCTGGACAGCGGGATGACCAGCGGCGGGTCAGCGACGATCTGCGGCCGGCCGTCGACGACCCGGCACAGCTTGCCGAGCGCCTGCATGCTGTCCCTGGTGCGCGCTTTCTCGATGCCCTTGGCCAGCTTCGCGCGCTGAGAGGCCGTGAACCGGCCGGCGAACCGTTGCTGCATGTCGCCGATGTCGGCCTTGGCATAGAACACCTGCAGGTTGGTCTGCCCGGCGAACTCCCGCATGGCCATCCGGTACCGGCCGGCCGCGGCCTTGACCAGGGCGGTCCTGGCCCGCTTGCCGATCCCGTTCTCCCTGGCCGAGATCTCCAGGCTGGCGGCCAGCCGCTTGACGTCCCACTCCCACGGGCCGGCCTGGGTCTCGTCGAAGTCGTTGATGTCGAACACCAGGCGCCGCTCGGCCGTGCCGAACAGGCCGAAGTTGCCGAGATGGGCATCGCCGCAGGCCTGAACGGCCAGGCCGGTGACCGGGGTTCTGGACAGGTCGCTGGCCATCGGCAAGGCGGCACCGCGGAAGTAGGCGAATGGTGAGGCGAGCATCCGGCCGTACCTGATCGGCACCAGGTCGGGCAGCCGGGTGGCGGACTGCGCCTGCAGCATGGCGACCGGATCGGGCCGGCCAGAACCCGGCGAGAACTCGGCGTGGCTGCTCCGCGGCACCTCGGTCCTGATCTGCCGCCCGCGCTCGGCCCGCTCGGCCGGTGTGAGCCGCTTGTACGAGGAGTCCAGGTGGTACCGGCGGCCGGATGCGGCGGCCTTGGCCGGAGTGGCGGCCTGCACCGATGTCTTGGTCGCGGCCGGGCGGGCGGGCTTGCGCGCCCGAGGGGCGGCGGCGCGCGACGCCGTAGCGGTGGCGGTGCGCGATGTCGTAGCGGTGGCGGTGCGCTTCGGCGCGGTCGCGCCGGGCCTGCGGGCGGTCGTTGTCCTGCCAGTCTTAGTCGTGCCCGGCTTTCGCGCGGCCGCGCTCGTAGTGCGGGTCGCGGGCTTGCGCGCCGTCGTCCCGCCAGTCTTAGTCGTGCCCGGCTTGCGTGTGGTCGTGCTCGCGGCGCGGGTCGCGGGCTTGGCCGCCGGCTTGCTGGCGGCCGCGGCCGGTTTGCGCGGCGCAGTTGCCTGGCGCGGCCTGGCTGGCTGTCGAGGCTTGCTGGCCGTGCGCGTGGCCGGCGCCCGGCGCGAGGAGGTAGTGCTGGTCCGGCCGGGACCGGCCGGAGACTGTGTGCGCGTGGTTCTGCGTGTCGTCGTGGTCATGCCCCACGGTCTCCCGCATCCAGCCGCTCGTCCCTCATCCTGGCCGGGTGATGTTGCCGGGCTGGCCCGGCAACAGACGCGGATTGAGCCAGCCGCCCGGGCTTTCACTCGCGCCGGGTGATGCAACCGCCCTGGTCGCGACCCATGGTGGTGTCCAGCCCGACCACGCGGGCCTTTCGCCACCTGGGCGGCAGGCAGGAAGTAGGGGTGCGCCCATGTCATCACTCACGGTCTGGAAGTTCGAATCGACCACAGGCGCCCAGGACGCCCTCGGCGTGCTGGCCGACCTCCAGCGGCAGCAGCTCATCCAGGTGCTCGACGCCGCGGTGGTCAGCTGGGAAGTCGGCAAGAACAAGCCGAAGACGCGGAATCTCGGCGACACCAAGAAGGCAGGAGCGCTCGGCGGAGGGTTCTGGGGCCTGTTGTTCGGCCTGATCTTCTTTATCCCGATCCTCGGGCTGGCCATCGGCGCCGCCACCGGGGCCCTCATCGGCTCGATGTCCGATGTCGGCATCAGCGACGAGTTCATCAGGGACGTCAGGGAGAAGGTCACGCCGGGCACGTCGGCGCTGTTCCTGCTCAGCTCGGACGCGGTGATGGACCGGGTGACCGAGCGCTTCAGGGATACCGACGCCGAGCTGATCAGCACCAACTTGTCGAGCGAGCAGGAGGCCAAGCTGCGGGAGGCATTCAGCGAGGAAGGCTGAGCCAGCGGCAGCAGAGTCGGCGACGGGCCGGGATTCCACCGCTCGCCCGATTCCCCGTGATGTACCCCCACACGAGCGCATGCGGGGTTGGTGCGCGCATCCGGCGGGTACGGTCGTCACGGGCTTAAGCTGCACGTTCGTCCGCGGGTTGGGGGCCCGCGGATCGAACTGACGTGCGGCGGGGGCCGTCGGGGGATTGATGACGAGCACGATTACCGAGCCTGCCGTCGGCGCCGCAGATCTTCAGGGCCGCCGCCGTCTGCGCATCGCGGGGATCCGGGCGACGGAGAAGCCTGGCGCCCGGCGGCCTTGTGCCCAGGTCAGGGTGCCGGAGCCGAGCGTGCCCGTGCTCACCCGCCCGCGCGTCACCGACCTCATCGGGGCCACCATCGGCGCGCACCGGGTCACCCTGGTTAGCGGCCCGGCCGGGGCCGGCAAGACGGTGGCCTGCGCGGCCTGGGCCGCCGAAGCGCCGCGCGGCACCAAGGTGGCCTGGGTCAGCCTGGACTCCGATGACCGCAAGCCCGCCCGGTTGTGGAGCCACGTCCTGGCCGCACTGGCCGCGGCCGGGGCCGGGCGGGGCCTGGCGAGCGCCCTGCCAAGACCGTCTGATCAGGACTTCCCGCTCCGGCTGGCCGAGTGGGCTGGCCGGCTGACCAGCACGCTCGTGCTCGTACTCGACGACGTCAGCGAGCTGGCCGGCGCGCCGGCTCTGACCGAGCTTGACCAGCTGATCAGGCACGGACCAGCCCGGCTGCGGCTGGTGCTGGCAGGCCGGCATCCGGCCAGCCTCCCGGTCGCCAGGCTCCGCGTCGGTGGCGAGCTCGGCGAGGTGAACGGCGCCGACCTGGCCTGCACCCCCGACGAAGCGGACGGCTATTTCCGCATG
Source organism: Streptosporangiaceae bacterium (assembly GCA_036391235.1). GTDB lineage: Bacteria > Actinomycetota > Actinomycetes > Streptosporangiales > Streptosporangiaceae > Chersky-822. The sequence goes on along the minus strand of DASWAH010000211.1, from coordinate 1,135 downwards.
CTCGGCCGGGACGTGCCGCCAGCCCAGCGCGACGAACTGCTGAAGCGCACCGAAGGGTGGGTCACGGGCCTTCGGCTGGCCGCGATGCGAACTGCCGGCCGTCCGTCCGCGGTGGTCTCCCGGATCTCCGGTGACGAGCCGGCCGTTGCCGACTACCTCGGGGACGAGGTGCTGGCCGGTCTTCCGGCCACCGATCGCGAGTTCCTGCTGCGAACCTCGGTGACCGATCTCACCTGCGGCGACCTCGCCGACACGCTCACCGGGCAAGCCGGCGGAGCCGCCCTGCTCGAGCAGCTGGCCAGGGAGAACATGCTGGTCCGGCCGGCCGGGTCAGAGCCCGGTGGCGATCAGGCCGGCTGGTATCAGTACCACCCGCTGCTACTCGATCTGCTCAGGACCCGGCTCGACCACGAGCTGCCGGGCGAGCGAGCCAGGCTGACCAGGCGGGCGGCCCGCTGGCAGGCCGCGCGCGGCCTGGCCGCCGACGCGATCAAGAGCGCGGCCCGGGCAGCCGACTGGGACTTCGCCGGCCGGGTGCTCGCCGACGCCGGGCCCAGCATGCTGCTGCCCGGACCGGCCGCCGAGCTGGAGCCCGTGCTGGCCGCGTTCCCGGTCAGCCGGTTCGCCGACGACGTCGCCGTCGCCGGCGCGCTCGCCGCGGCCGGGCTGCGGACCGGCGATACCTCGGCCGCGGCCCTGCACCTGGACAACGCCGGGCTGGCCCTGCACCGCAGCCCGGCCGCGCAGCGGGAGCGGATCGAGCCCTGGCTGACCGCGCTCCGGCTGTTGCACGCCGTCCCCGGCACGTCGGCCGAGCTGCCAGGACAGGCCAAGACGCTGGCCAGGCAGGCCGAGCGCACCACCTCAGGACCCGGCGGCCATCAGGGTCTCGGACTGCTCTGGTGCGCGCTCGGGGTGACCGAACTCGGGCTGGCCGATCCGGCCACCGCCCGGCAGAGCTTCGCGTCCGCGCGACGTCACCTCGCCGACGGCGAGCCGGCCTTCGCGCTCCGGGCCGCTTGCTGGCATGCGCTGGCCGAGGCCGTGCACGGCGACCTGCGCGCGGCCGGCACGCTGCTGGACGAGGTTCAGGCCGCCCAGCCCGACGACACGACCGCGGATCCGCTAGCTGACC
>DASWAH010000210.1:0-9221 GCA_036391235.1 Streptosporangiaceae bacterium | reverse complement strand
GAGCGGCGACAGCGGGATGCAGCTGCAGGCGTTCGCCGCGCCCCGCAGCGGCGGCTTGTGGGACGAGGTCAGGCACGAGATCGCGGCCAACATCGCCGAGTCCGGCGGCAGCTGCACCGAAGCCGACGGCCCGTCAGGGCCCGAGCTGCACGCCCGCGTACCGGTGGGAGCCGAGGACGACCCGGCTCAGTCCGGGCAGCCGCAGCCGGTCAGGTTCCTGGGCTTCGACGGTCCCCGCTGGTTCCTGCGCGGCGTGATCTCCGGACCCGCCGCTACCGAGCGGTCCGCCGGGGCCGCGTTCGACCAGCTGTTCGCCGACGTCGTCGTGGTGCGGGGGGACTACCCGGCCCCGCCCCGCGAACAGCTCGAGATCCGGCTGCCCGAGGAGGCCAGGCAGGCCCTGGAAGAGCAGCTCGCGGCCCAGGAAGAGACGGGCTGGGACCTGCCTGACCCGTTCGCCAGGGGCCCGGAGATCAGCGAGACCCGGTAGCGAGCAGCAGCCCGAGCTCGGCCTCCACGTCCTCGCTGGTCACGAACAGCAGCTCATCGCCCGCCTCCAGCGGGTCGTCGCTGTTCGGCACGATCACGCGGCCGTCGCGCAAGATGGCGACCAGGGCCGTGTCGGCCGGCCACTCGATCGCGCCGATCCGCTGGCCGACCAGCGGCGCGTCGTCCGGCATGGTCAGCTCGACCAGGCTGGCCGCGCTCTGGCGGAACGTCATCAGCCGGACCAGGTCGCCGACGCTGACGGCCTCCTCGACCAGCGCCGACAGCATCCGCGGAGTGGACACGGCCACGTCCACGCCCCAGGACTCGTTGAACAGCCACTCGTTGTTCGGGTGGTTGATCCGCGCGACCACCCTGGGCACCCCGTACTCGGTCTTAGCCAGCAGCGAGACGACCAGGTTGACCTTGTCGTCACCGGTGGCCGCGACGACCACGTTGCAGCGCTCGAGCGCGGCGTCGTCCAGGGAGGCGATCTCGCAGGCGTCGGCCAGCAGCCATTCGGCTCGCGGCACGCTGTACACCTTGATGGCCCGGGAGTTCTTGTCGATCAGGAGCACCTCGTGGCCGCGCTCGAGCAGTTCCTTGGCGATCGAGCGGCCGACCGCGCCGGCCCCGGCGATGGCGACGCGCATCAGTGGCTCCCCTTCCCGGCGGCCGGCCGGCTCGCGAAGACCGACGAGATCTGCTTGAGATCGCCCTCCCTGGCCATCACGTGCAGGACGTCGCCCTGCTGGAGCACCGTCCCCGGACCCGGGATCAGGGCCTCGCCGAGCCGGGAGATGAACGCGATCCTGGTCTCGGCGGCCGCTTCGAGCGCACTGACCTTCTCCCCGAGCCAGTCGTCGCAGCAGCCCAGCTCGGCCAGCACCACCGATCCGGTCGGGTCGCGCCACAGCGTGGCTACTCCCTCGGGCAGCAGCCTGCGGAGCATCTGGTCGGCGGTCCAGCGCACCGTGGCCACCGTGGGAATGCCCAGCCGCTGGTAGACCTCGGCCCGGCGCGGGTCGTAGATCCTGGCCGCGACCCGCTGGACCCCGAACGACTCGCGGGCGACCCGGGCCGCGATCACGTTGGAGTTGTCGCCGCTGGACACGGCCGCGAAGGCGTGGGCCTTCTCGATGCCCGCCTCGACTAGCACATCCCGGTCAAAACCGACACCCGTGATCTTGCTGCCGCGGAACCCGGGGCGCAGCTTACGGAACGCCTCGGCGTCCTGGTCGATCACCGCGACGGAGTGCTCATGGTCCTCAAGGATGTGGGCGAGCGTCGATCCGACCCTCCCGCACCCCATGATCACGATGTGCATGATCATCCTTCCAGCATCATTGGTGCCTGAAGAACGTTATGCCCTGGCCGGGGCTGGTGCTAGCGCAGGGTCTACCCCGCGGAACACCGGCCAGCCGGATAGACGGCACGATGGGTCCGTGAACGCCGAACGTGGCGGCCGGCCGGCCGTCGGGCAAACCGTCGAACTCAAGGTCGGCGAGGCTGTGCACGGTGGCTCGTGCATCGCCAGGACCGGCTCTGGCCTGGTGTTCTTTGTCAGGTATGCGTTGCCGGGCGAACGGGTGCTGGCCGTGGTGACGCAAACCACCGCCCGCCTGGTCCGGGCGGACGCGGTGGAGATCCGGCACGCATCGCCCGACCGGGTCAGGCCGCCGTGCCCCTACGCGGTGCCGGGCGGTTGCGGCGGCTGTGACTGGCAGCACGCCAGCCCGGCCGCCCAGCGGGCGATCAAGGCCGCCGTGATCAGGCAGCAGTTGCGCCGGATCGCGGGCCTGGACCGCGAGGTGACGGTCGAGCCGCTGCCCGGCGACGCCAGCGGGCTCGGCTGGCGGACCCGGGTCAGGTTCGCGGTCCGCCGGGACGGCCAGGCCGGGCTGCGCAGGCACCGGTCGCACGACATCCTGCCGGTTCGCGACTGCCTGATCGCCCACCCCCTGGTCACGGAGGCTCAGGTCACCCGGCAGCGGTGGCCAGGCGCGCGGTGGGTCGAGGTCGCGGTGGCGCCGGAGACGGGGGAGCGGGCGGTGCTCGCCCCCGGCGCCGGTGTCCCGGCGCCGCAGTACCTGGGCAGGCAGGCGGCGGGGCGGCCGTGGCGGGTCAGCGCGTCCGGGTTCTGGCAGGTGCACCCGGCGGCGGCCAGCGTGCTGGCCGACGCGGTGCTGGCCAGCCTGCGCCCGCGGCCGGGCGAGCACGCGCTCGACCTGTACTGCGGGGCCGGGCTGTTCGCCGGGGTACTGGCCGAGGCGGTCGGGCCGGACGGGCAGGTGACCGGGATCGAGCAGGATCCGGCGGCGGTGCAGGACGCCAGGTACAACCTGCGGGCGACTCCGTGGGCCAGGGTCGTGCAGGCCGACGCCACGGTTCTGGCCACCGAAGGGCTCGCCGAGGCGGAGCCGGGCGGCGACCGGGCCGGGAGGTCTGAGATCGCGGTCCTTGACCCGCCGCGGGCCGGAGCGGGCCGTGACCTGGTCGAGGCGCTGTGCGCCCGGCCTGGCCTGCGCGCGGTCGCCTACGTCTCTTGCGACCCGGCCACGCTGGCCAGGGACATCGCGGTCTTCGCCGAGCGCGGCTGGGAACTGACCGGGCTGCGGGGGTTCGACGCGTTCCCGATGACGCATCACGTCGAGTGCCTGGCCGTGCTCGCGCCCGTGCCGGGTGCGCCAGGTGGTGCGGCGTAAGGCAAGATGCCGTGTATGCGACTGCGGATATTCACCGAGCCCCAGCAGGGTGCCGATTACGCGACATTGCTGCGGGTCGCCAAGGCGACCGAGGACCTCGGGTTCGACGCGTTCTTCCGGTCCGATCATTACCTGAAGATGGGATCGGTCAGCGGGCTGCCCGGGCCGACCGACGCCTGGACCACGCTGGCCGGCCTGGCCGTGCAGACCGAGCGGATCAGGCTGGGCACGCTGGTCACGCCGGTGACGTTCCGCCTGCCAGGACCGCTCGCGATTACCGTGGCCCAGGTCGACCAGATGAGCGGCGGCCGGATCGAGCTCGGGCTCGGCACCGGGTGGTTCGACCAGGAGCACAGCGCCTACGCGATACCGTTCCCGCCGCTGGGCGACCGGTTCGCCATGCTGGAGGAGCAGCTCGCGATCATCACCGGCATGTGGGCCGCCCCGGCCGGCACGCCGTTCTCCTACCAGGGCAGCCAGTACACCGTGACCGACTCGCCGGCCCTGCCCAAGCCGGTGCAGCAGCCGAAGCCGCCGGTGATCATCGGCGGCGGCGGGCCGAAGCGGACCCCTAGGATCGCCGCGGCCTACGCCGACGAGTACAACGCCGCGTTCGACAGCGTGAGCGGCTCGCAGGCCGCCTTCGAGCGGGTCAGGGCGGCCGTGCAGGCGGCCGGCCGGGCCGAGTCGTCGATGGTCTACTCGGTCGCCCAGGCCGTCTGCTGCGGCCGGGACTCCGGCGAGATCAAGCAGCGGGCCGCGGCCATCGGCCGGGAACCCGACGAGCTACGCCAGAACGGACTGGCCGGGACGCCGCAGGAGGTCGTGGCCAAGATCGGCGAGTTCGCCGCGATCGGGGCCGAGCGCGTCTACCTCCAGGTCCTGGACCTGGACGACCTCGCCCATCTGGAGCTGATCGCGGCCGAGGTGCTGCCCGCGGTGTAATCCCGCGGGCGGCCAGCTCAGCAGCCGCCCTGCGGGCCCGCGTAGCCGGGACCGGCCGCCGGGGCGTCGACCATGCCGACGGCCGGGCGCACGACCCCGCCGAAGTGCACGACGTACCAGACGCCGCGCCAGGAGATCAGCGACGCGATCCCGAACGAGCGTTCCTGGCCGTGCAGCCGGTACACCACCCGCGGGTTGGCCACGTGCCAGTAGCCGTCCCGGTTGTAGCAGGCGCCGGGGCCGACCCACACCGCCGCCGACTCGGGCACGATGACCTTGACCAGCCTGGCCGAGCCTGGATGGCGGCCGAGCAGCCGGCGGGCGGCTCTGACGTCGAGCGCGAAGTCCAGCCAGAGCCGGTTCCGCCAGTCCCCGCCGGCGTCGTAGATGGCCTTGACCTGCTTGTACGCGGCCTCCGGGAAGAATGCCCCCTTGGCCAGCGACGGCTTGTCGTGACGTACGGCGAGCCACAGGTCAGTCACCATGGCATGAAACTCCCGGCCGTGGGCCTTCGGCCTGGCCATGGTCTGCGGAAGCCGGCCCTGGCCGGGCGCGACCGGCAGCGGCGTCGCCGAGGACGGTGACGGAGAAGGCGATGGCGACGGCGAGGCGGGCGGACTAGAGGAGACGCTGGCCCGGTCCGGCGAGGCGGACCGGCCCGCCTGCCCGGCTGCGTGGCCGAAGGCGGCGCATCCGGACGCGCTGGCGGCCAGCAGCGCGACGGCGCTCAGGGCGCCCGCCCACCGCGCGGTCGCGGTCCGCAGCCGATCGCTGATCATGAGGACCGAGCATAGCGGCGCGGCCCTCGCCGGGAGGCGGGCCGTGACCGCGCCGACCGGGTCAGCGCCGGCCGGGTCAGCGCCGGCGGTCAGCTGATACCGGTCAGGCGGTGTGCTCGGCCGACAGCGCGCGGTCGCTGGACACGTTGATCGTGATCGCGGTCAGCACCCCGGCCGCCGCCACCAGGCCGGCCGACACATACAGCGCGTCGTGCAGGCCAGACAGGAACGCCGAGTAGGTCGCGTGAATGACCTGGGTGACCAGCTTGCCCTGGCCGGGCGGCGCCTGAGAGGACGAGCCGCCGACCGACGGCTCCTGCCCGGTCAGCACGCCGTTGATTACGATGCCCTGAATGGCTTTCGGCAGGCCGAGCTTGGTCAGGCTGGCGACCAGCGAGGTCTGCAGCTTGCCGATCACGATCGCGCCCAGAACCGCCACGCCCATGACCGCGCCGACTTCGCGGCTGGTGTTGGTCGTCGAGGCGGCCATGCCTGACCGCTCGGGCGGCACCACGGCGAGCACCGAGGACGTGATCGGGACCACGCAGGCGCCGATGCCGATGCCGGTCAGGGCGAGGGCCGCGGCCAGTGGCAGGTACGGCGGCTTCGGGCTGATGACCGCGTTGGTCCACAGCAGCCCGGCCGCGAACGCGGCGCACCCGCCCACGATCGACCAGCGGATGTCCAGGATCGTGGTCCACCGGCCGGCCAGCAGCGAGGACAGGATCATCAGGACCGTCATCGGCAGGAAGACCTCGGCGATCTGCCCGCCGTTGTAGCCGGTGACCTCCTCCAGGTACAGCGCGGTGAAGAAGAAGATGGCGAACGTCGCGAAATAGGCGCAGAAGGCCACGATATTCGGTGTCGCGAACCGCGGGATGCGCAGGAATTTCAGGTCGAGCAGCGGACGCTCGGCCCGGTTCTCCTGCCACAGGAACAGGGCCGCGAAGACGGCGCTCACGCAGAACAGGGCGATCACGACCGGCGACCTGAAGCCGACGCTCTCGGCGTGGATGACCGCGAAGATCAGCGCGGCCAGGGTGACCGCGCCGAAAGCGGCACCGGCCAGGTCGATCCGCTGGAAGGTCGGGTCGGAGTTCTCCGGGATCACGACGATCGTGGCGACCAGTGCGATCAGGCCGAACAGCACGTTGAACCAGAAGATGGACGGCCAGCCCCAGGCGTAGACAAGCGCCCCGCCGACCACCGGTCCGAGTGCGAGAGCCGAGCCCGAGACGGCCGACCAGACGCCGAGCGCCCAGTTCCGGCTGGAGTACTCGGGATAGATATGCCGGAGCATGGACAGCGTGCCAGGCTCGCTGGCGGCGGCGCCGACGCCCATCACGGCCCGGCCGGCGATCACGATGGCCAGCGCCGCCGCCCCCGAGGTGACCAGCACTGAGATGGCCGCCATCAGTGCGCCCGCGATGAAGATGCAAATGCCGACCAGCATGACCTTCTTGCGGCCGAACTGGTCGCCGATCGTGCCGAATGCCAGCATGCTGGCCGCGAACGTGAGCGCGTACGCGCCGACGACCCATTGCAGCGCCGATACGCCGGCCGCCAGCTGAGTCTGGATCCCGGCCAGCGCGACGCTCACGATCGTGATGTCGAGGAAGGTCAGGAACAGCACCAGGCACAGCGTCGCGAGCGCCGCCGACTGCCGGTTCTCGCTCGTGATGGGCTGGCCGGCCGAGCGGTGCGGCACGCTCGCGGCGCCGGGTGCGGACACCGCCCCGGCCGGGTGGCCGCCCGATCCGGCCTGCTCTGGCGGTCCGTCAGCCATCTGCCAATACCCCCATGCAAGCTACCGTCAAGCCACAGAACACAGGAGCAAGTGGCGGAGACGGTACGTTACGGTCACCGGGCTGTCAATGACCAGATTACGCTTCGTCCTCGCGGTCCGGCACTGGAGATTTCTACCCCTGACAGCCCGCCGGCAGTCCGGCGCTCTTGCCGCCGTTCTCCAGCTTGAGCAGGCCGCAGAAGCTGACCAGGCCGACCTTCCAGATGCCGTTCTGGTAGACGGCGACGCCGTGCTGGCCCTTCAGCACCGGCTGGCCGCTGACCAGGATCGTGTAGGTCACCGACGCCTGATCGGTGCCGGTCAGGGTGACCGCGCTGACCGTCGAGGTCGCCGTCGCGGCCAGCGTGTTCTTGGCCTGTGCCTTCAGCACGGTCGCCAGGACCTGGCCGTTCTGCAGCAGCTGTACCCGGCGCGCGGTGGTGGTCTTGGCGTTGAAGAACGTGGCCCAGTTGCTCTTGATCGCGGCGACGGCGCCCGCTCCGGTGCTCGGCTCGCCGCCGGCCGGCGCGCTCGAACTCGAGGTCTGGCTGCTCGGGGCCGTGGTGGGCGAGCTGGTGCCGCCGCCGCTGCTGCTGCAGGCGGCCAGCCCGAGCCCGATGACTACGGCCAGTGATGCCGACAGTACGGGCGTTTCGCGGAAATGCAGACGTTGCATGGCGACAGTCTGCCGCACAACCGGGGCGGTGAATCATGTTGTTGATGATTCACCGGAGATTTTCGTTGCGTCCGCCGGACCAACCAGCGACTCGATCCTGGCGACCAGGTCACGTCGCCTGAACGGCTTCGTGACGTAGTCGTTGGCCCCCGCTTCCAGCGCCCGCTCTTTCTCCGCCTCCATCGCCCGGGCGGTCAGCAGCAGGACCGGCACATCGGACCCGGCCCGGATCCTGGCCAGCACCTGCCAGCCGTCCAGCACCGGTAGCCCGATGTCGAGCACGACCACGTCGGGCTGCCGCTGCGCGAACACCCGCAAGCCCTCCTCGCCGTCGCTGGCCTCGGCGACCTCGTAACCGGCGTGGCCGAAGATGATGCCGAGGAGGCGGCGCAGGTCGGGCTCGTCCTCGATGGCCAGCACGAGGGCCGCAGTCCTGATGCTGCTCATGCCTCGCCTCCCGGATGGCCGTCGCCGTGGCGATCGGGCAGCCGGACGGTGACGCAGGTTCCGCGCCCTTCCTCGCTTTGCACGTCCAGCGTGCCGCCGTGCAGGCCGACGATGGCGTGGCAGATGGCCAGCCCGAGGCCGGATCCCGGATGCTGGTCGGTCCGGGCATTGGAACCGCGGAAGAACCGCTCGAAGAGCTGATCGAGTTCCTGCTTCGGTATCCCGATCCCGGTGTCGCGCACGCTGACGGACCACGCACCCGGCGTGCGCCTGGTGCCCACCGTGACCGTGCCGCCTTCCGGGGTGAATTTCAGTGCGTTGGCCAGCAAATTGGCCAGTACCTGCTCAATCCGGCCCTCGTCGGCGACCACCGGAGCCGGATCGGGATCCAGGTCGAGCCGGAGGCCGATCGACCGCTCGGCCGCCTGCGGCCCCAGCGTGCCTGCCGTTGTCCTGACCAGTCCGGCGATGTCGAACGGGCGCGGCTCGATCTCCAGCGTGCCGAACTCAACCCGGGCGATCAGCAGCAGGTCACCGACCAGGCCGATCAGCCGGTCGGCGTTGCGGCGGATGATCGACAGGAACTCCTGCTGCTCGCCGGTCAGGCCGGGCGGTTCCTCCGCGAGCAGGCTGGCGAAGCTGACAATGGAGGTCAGCGGCGTGCGCAGCTCGTGCGAGACGGTCGCGACGAAGTCGTTCTTCATCGCGTTCAGTTCCAGCAGCGAGCGGTTCTGTTCCTCGGTGGACTCGCGGGCCCGGCGCTCGGATTCGAGCAGGCGCATCTTGTATTCCTCGCCCGCGACCCGCGCGGTCACGTCCCGGTACAGCCAGAGCCGGCCGGGCGCGGGTGCCCTGGCCAGCAGGACGGGGAGGTAGTCCCGTTCGAACACCCGGCCGTCGGCCATCCGCACCGTCTCGCCGGTCGCCGGCCGTCCGGCCTCGATCAGGGCCCTGGTGGCTGCCTCGAACCCGGCCGGATCGGCGACCCGCGGGCTCATCGCCTCGGTGATGTTCCAGGCCGGCTGGCCGACATGCCGCTCGCTCGGGCCCGGCAGGCCGGCCAGCTCGCGGAACGCGTCGTTGACGAACACCACGTTCCCGTCCCGGCCGACCAGCAGCACCCCGTCGTGCAGAGCGCTGACCAGCGCGCTCAACTCGGCCGTGGCCTCCCGCAGCCGCGCCTCGACCCGGTTCCGCTCGGTCACGTCGTGGGAGGTCAGCACGATCCCGCCGATCGCCGGATCGTGCCGCAGGTCGTCGCCGACGGTTTCCAGCACCCGGTACTGCCCGTCGGCTCCGCGAACCCTGAACTCCAGCGGCTCGGTCGGCCCGCGCCGGCCGGCCAGCACGTCGCCGAACGCCCGCCTGGCCAGGTCGAGGTCGTCCGGATGCACCAG
>DASWAH010000209.1:0-5129 GCA_036391235.1 Streptosporangiaceae bacterium | reverse complement strand
CCAGTACCGGTAGTCCTCGATCGCGACGATCGCATGACGCATCACCGGGGCGATCTGGTTGAAGGTCACCGGGTCGCGGAAGATGTCGCGCGGGTAATAGGTGGCGATCACGTTGTTCTTGTCGTCCAGGATCACCGTCTTGGACGGCACCTGGCCCAGGCCCGCCACCGGCATGTTGTTGAAGGTGGTGGACGCGTCCTTGACCGCGACGGCGGCGACGCCTACCACCGGCAGGACCACGGCCGCGCTGAGCAGCCCCGCGCCCAGCGTGAGGGCTATGAGGATGCCGATGGCCTTGGGTCCGGCGTGGCGAAGTCGCGAGAGCACCCGATCAGGTTACGCTGCCCGCCAGAGTGGACGTAGGAGGACGTCGAAACGGGGATTATCCGTCGCCGGGGGGCGCGCGAGGGTGACGAAGCCGGAAGGTCGTTGCTGTGCGTAACCGGGTGGCCACTAAACGCATCCGTATAGCCCATCAGGACTATGCGGGAAATGGGCATGCCGGGGACTAGCGTTTCCTGGCCGAGTTCCGTAAGTTACTCTTTCGCGACCATCACATGGGGCGTTGGCGGGTGGCCACGTCCCAGGTAACCGCAGCAAAGCGCCACCATGCGTGGCGCCTCGCTATGGGCGTGACGATCAGGAGGAGTTGGGCCACATGTGGATCACAGATTGGACCGCGCGCGCCGCGTGCAAGGGAACGGACCCTGACGAGCTCTTCGTTCAGGGCGCGGCGCAGAACCGGGCCAAGCTGATCTGCCGCGGCTGCCCCGTCCGGACCGAGTGCCTCGCTGACGCACTCGACAACCGCATCGAGTTCGGCGTCTGGGGCGGCATGACCGAGCGCGAGCGCCGTGCGCTGCTCCGCCGCCGGTCGGATGTCACGTCGTGGCGCGAACTCCTGGAGAGCGCCAGGGACAAGTACGAGACCGTGTCCGCCAGCGAACTGGTCGCCAGCTAGCCATCGCATAACCCCGCCGGCGCCGGGCTCGGCGGGCCAGCCAGCTCACGCAGGCACACGTCCGTGTGCCCAAGCTGGCCAGGCGCCTTTACCAGGCGCCACAATCCCGGAATCCGCGGAACTCGGACGCCTGCCCGCCAATCGGCCGGACAGGCGTCCGAGATCTGCCGGAGCGGGCTTCTGCGACACCTCTTCCCTTGTCACCGGAATCTGCGGGTGGGGTTATCGCGTTATGGACCGGTCAACTCCACCCAGCGATTCCGGTAGGCGGAGTCGACGCCGGAGTTGACCGGTGGGGTCGCATCAGGTGGGGTCGCATTCCGGCGGGGTCGCGGAGAACCGGTCTTTCTTCGCTCCGGCAATGGCCTTCCCGGCGCTTTCGCCGGTCAGCTGGCCGTGAAAGCGCCGCCGATAACACGCAGGCCGTGCAGGTCGTGTACGTCGTCGGGCTGAGCGGGGACCTGGGCGACCGGTACCAGCGGATGAGCCGCCGTGAACCGCCTGGCCAGCCGGCGCTCGGACTCGGCCTGCCGCATCCGCTCGGCGTGCAGCCGCAGCGCGGCGATGCCGAGCGCGGCCGACTCGCTGTCGGCCTGGCCCTGCAGGGTCTCGGCGGCGGCGAGACTGCGGGCGGCCGACAGCCGGGCGGCCGGCAGTTTGTGCACCCGGTTCAGCACCAGCCCGGCGAGCGGCATGCCGTCCCGCTCGAGCCGTTCCACGAAGTACGACGCCTCGCGGAGCGCATCGGGTTCTGGCGCGGCGATGACCAGGAAGGCCGTGCCGGGCGCCCGGAGCAGCCGGTAGGTGTACTCGGCCCGCTCCCTGAACCCGCCGAACATCGTGTCCATCGCCGACACGAAGGTCTGCACGTCGCGCAGCAGCTGACTGCCGATGATCTTGGTGACCACGCCGGTGACCATGCCGAAGCCCGCGTTGAGCATGCGCAGCCCGGTCCGGCCGCCAGCCTTGGCCGGGGCGACCAGCAGGCGCAGCAGCCGGCCGTCGAGGAACCGGCCCAGCCGCTGCGGCGCGTCGAGAAAGTCCAGCGCCGAGCGGCTCGGCGGGGTATCCACCACGATCAGGTCCCACTCATCGGCCCGGCGCAGCTGGCCCAGCTTCTCCATCGCCATGTACTCCTGGGTACCGGCGAAGCTCGACGACAGGGACTGGTAGAAGGGATTCGCGAGGATCTGGGCGGCCCGGTCGGGATCGGCGTGCGACTCGACGATCTCGTCGAACGTCCGCTTCATGTCCAGCATCATCGCGTGCATGCTGCCCTCGTCCGACTTGATCCCGGCCACCGGCCGCGGGATGTTGTCCAGCGAGGTCAGCCCCATCGACTGGGCCAGCCGGCGGGCCGGGTCGACAGTCAGCACGACCACGTTCCGCCCGCGCTCGGCCGCGCGCAGCCCCACCGCCGCGGCGATCGTGGTCTTCCCGACCCCGCCCGAGCCGCAGCAGACGACGATGCGGTTCCGCCGGTCGTCGATGAGCTGGTCAATGGCCAGCACCGAAGGCCTGGAGTTCTGCGGACTCATCGGGTTAAGCAGCCCCCTGGTCACGGATCGTCTCAGCCAGCCGGTACAGGGCAGCCAGATCGATGCCATCGGTAATCATCGGCAGTTCGTAGCACGGCTGGCCGGCGTGGTCGAGCAGGCGGCGCTGGGCCCGCTGGGCCCTGGCCGTCCTGGCCTCGTCGGCCAGCTCGTCGGCCAGATCGGCGGCGAGCGCGCCGTCATCGCCCAGGCCGGCCGCCTTGAGCGCAATCTCCAGAGCGTCGGTGTCCCGGCCCTTGCTGCCGAGGGTGACCTTCGCGTGCGACCTGGCCCCGCCCAGCTCGGTCTCCCGCATCATGTTCACGAAGATGCCCCCGGCCTGCATGCCGCCGTCGCCGGTCTCCCGCAGCTCGGCGATGCCGTCCAGGGTCTCCTGCACGGGCATCTCCTCGAGCAGCGTGACGAAGTGCACGGCGGTGAGCGGCGAGCGGATGACGTTCTGCACGGTGTCGGCGTGCCCGCGGATCGGGCCGACCTTGGCCAGCCCCGACACCTCCGAGCTCACGTTCAGGAACCGGCCGATCCGTCCGGTCGGCGGCGCGTCCATGACGACCGCGCCGTAGCGGAAGGTGCCGCCCGACTTCCGCCTGACCGCCTCGGCGGCCTTGCCGGTCAGCAGCACATCGGACAGGCCCGGCGCGATCGTCGTGGCGAAGTCGACCACGCCGAGCTTGGTCAGGGCCCGGCCGGCCTGCCGGAGGTTGTAGAACATCTCCAGGTACTCGATCAGCGCCGACTGCGGATCGACGGCCAGGGCGAAGACGTCTCCGCCAGGCCGTGCGCCGTCGGCCGGGGCGACGGCTACCCTGCGTTCCTCGTACGGCAGCGGGGGCACGTCGAACAGCTGGGCGATGCCCTGCCTGCCCTCGACCTCCATCAGCAGCACCGGTTTGCCGTTGGACGCCAGGGCCAGGGCCAGGGCCGCGGCGACCGTGGTCTTGCCGGTGCCCCCCTTGCCGGTGACCACGTGCAGCCGCACGCCGTCCCAGTCGGTATCCCGCACGCTCACGGTCACGAGGCTATCCGCGGCGGCAGCGCCGCCGTACCGTGGCCAGGCCGTCATCGGGCCGTTAGCGCGGCGGTGCGCCGGGTGACTAGGCTGAGGGCGAGGCCTGCGAGACCGCGGAGCAATCCGCGCGCCCCCGGGACGACAACTCATTAAGAAGGTGTCGGGCCATGGATGTTCTCCTCGGATTCGTCGCGTTCGTCGCCGCGGGCGGGCTTGTCCTGCTCGGGCGGAGCGTCAAGCAGGTGCAGCAGTACGAAGAGGGCATCGTGTTCCGCTTTGGCCGCGTGCTGCCGCAAACCCGCCAGCCTGGCCTGACGTTCGTCCGGCCGATCGGTGACAAGATCCAGAAGGTCAACAAGCAGATCATCGCGATGGCCGTGCCCGCGCAAGAGGGCATCACCATGGACAACGTCAGCGTCCGGGTCGACGCCGTGGTCTACTTCCGGGTCGTCGACCCGATCAAGGCGACCATCAACGTGCAGAACTACATGTTCGCCGTATCCCAGCAGGCGCAGACCTCGCTGCGCTCGATCATCGGCCAGACCGAGCTGCAGCAGCTGCTGGCCGAGCGCGATTCAGTAAACCGCCAGCTCCGGGCGATCATCGACGAACCCACCGAGGGCCCATGGGGCGTCAAGGTGGAGCGGGTCGAGATCAAGGACGTATCCCTGCCCGAGGGCATGAAGCGGTCGATGGCCAGGCAGGCCGAGGCCGAGCGCGAGCGGCGGGCCAGGATCATCACTGCCGACGGCGAGTACCAGGCATCGAAGCGGCTCGCCGCCGCCGCCAACGTGATGGCCCGCGACCCGGCCGCGCTGCAGCTCCGGCTGCTGCAGACCGTGGTCGAGGTGGCGGCGGAGAAGAACAGCACCCTGGTTATGCCGATTCCGGTCGAACTGCTCCGCTTCTTCGACCGCGGGTCTGGCCAGCTCTCGCAGTACGCCGGGGAGATGCCCGAGGACACCGGAGACGCCGAGGTGGCGGCGGCGGAAGCGGCGATCGAGCACAAGCCGCTGCCGCCCGAGGCCGCGGCGGCCATCGAGCAGGACGAGACGCTGGCGATCCCGCCGGTCGCGCCCATTCCCGAGTCGCCGGTCGCCGCCGCGATCGTGCCCGACCCGGTGATCCCTGAACCCCACATCCCAGAACCCCTCCTGGAGGCCGAGATTTCTGACGCAGCCATCCCAGAACCGCGCGCGGCCGACGCCGAGACCGGGGAGGATCCCGCCCCCGACGGCGCGACCGCGAACGGCGCCGCCGCCGAGGCGGCCCGGCTCCCCGGCAAGCGGGACGAGAACCCGCGCAACGGTGAGCCGCCGCAGCCCGCGCCGGCCGCCCAGGCGGCCGCGGCCAAGCGGGACGAGAACCCGCGCAACGGCCAGCCCCCGCAGCACTAGCGCTAAGTCCGCCGAGGCCGCCGCGGTCGGTGCAGCGCGGGCGGCTAAGGTTACGGCCATGCAGAAGTGGGAGTATTCGACGGTTCCCCTGCTGGTGCACGCGACCAAGCAGATCCTCGACAACTGGGGCGACGACGGCTGGGAGCTGGTCGCCGTGGTGCCGGGGCCGAACGCCGAGCAACTGGTCGCTTACCTGAAGCGTCCGC
>DASWAH010000208.1:0-3396 GCA_036391235.1 Streptosporangiaceae bacterium | reverse complement strand
CGGGGGTAATCGGACGGGGCTCGGCCGGCCCCGCGGGGCCCGGCGTGCGGCGCCGGGCCCGCCGGGTCAGGAGTTCGCCGGGGCCGGGGCGGGCCGCTTGGTCATCGAGCCGAGCTCTCGCTGCAGGCCGACCTTCTTGCCGGCCAGCCTGCGCTCGTCCGGCCAGCGAACGTCACGAACCCAGCCGCACTTCTCGGCCAGCCAGATGCCACGGGCCGCGATGTCGATCTGTCCCTTGAAGACGCCGTGCCGGGCGCAGGTCGGGTCGGCGTGGTGCAGGTTGTGCCAGGACTCGCCGAAGGACAGCACGGCCAGCCAGGCCACGTTCCTCGACTTGTCCCTAGCCTCGAACTCCAGCTTCCCGAACGTGTGGCAGATCGAGTTGATCGACCAGGTCACGTGGTGCAGGAAGGAGACGCGGACCAGGCTGGCCCAGAAGAACGCGATTACCGCGCCCTGCCAGGACATCGTCCACAGGCCGCCGATCAGGGCCGGCAGCAGCAGCGTGGCGGCGACCAGGGCGGGGAAAAGCTTGTGCACGGCCACGATGTCGTCGTCGGCCAGCCAGTCGGGCGAGAACTTCTGGTGCGAGGTCACGTCCCGGTCGAACAGCCAGCCCATGTGGGCCCAGGCCAGGCCCTTCAGCAGGGCCCTGAGGTCCTCGCCGAACCGCCAGGGCGAGTGCGGGTCGCCCTCCTTATCGCTGTACTTGTGGTGCCGGCGGTGGTCAGAGACCCAGTCGAGCAGCGGGCCCTCGATCGCCATCGACCCGGCCACGCCGAGCAGGATCTTGAACGCCCGGCTCGACTTGAACGAGCCGTGGGTGAAGTAGCGGTGGAAGCCCATCGCGATACCGAGCCCGGAGAACATGTAGAAGACGATCCCGATCACGACCGCCTGCCAGTCGAGGAACCCCCAGGCCCAGGCGACGGGGATCGCGGCCAGCAGGGCCAGCATCGGAACTCCGGTGAAGATGGCGACCATCACCCGCTGGCCGTTGCTCCGCAGCTCCGGTTCGATCTCGGGCAGCGGCCCGCGGCGGCCGGCGGCCGGCGCGGACTGGAGCTCGGTCTCAGCGCTCAGCGCGCCTTCGGCCTGCTCGGTCTGTTCGGTCTGCGGGGCGGGTGTTGCGGAGATATCAGTGGTAGCGGTCATCGCGCTTCCTCAATGGGTCGACGGTGCCGGTCAGAGAGCGCTCCGCAGCACCGAGGTCATGGGCCTGGCGAATACGCTTACGTAACCGTAGCTTACGGTAACGTAGGTTAAGCAAGTCCCCCTAGAGAGATTTCTGACAGATTTCTGCCCGCTGGCCTTGTGGCCTTGGCGCAACCTGCCCGGATAGCCGCACTTCATGCGACCCCTAAGACCCTGGTGCCGCGATCAGCCGGGCAGGGCTTAGTAACGGAATAATAACGGACGTCGCCGGCTCGTTGGTCCCGGTTCCGGCCCGGTTGGCCGCCCGCGCGCCTGAGTGAACCGCCGACGGTACAGTGTGGGACTGTGCCGTTCCCGGGTCGTCTAGCGGCAGGACTAGGGTTTTTGGTGCCCTCAACCGAGGTTCGAATCCTCGCCCGGGAGCACTGATTCCCGTTGGGTGGGTTCGAGTCGTGCCTCGGTCCCGCTCGCGAGCGGCGGGGCAGACATGCATCCGAGCGCCCAGCCCTCGATCTGCCGGTACAACCCGGAGCTGCGGCGTACCCGGACGCGCAGGCAGCCGTGATAGGTGTCCCCGGTGTTCTTCCTGTTCGTCCGCGGGTTATGGCGCTTGATCTGCGGCCGCCGGAACTGGGCTGGGTCGGTCTGGGTGACTTCCAGCCAGAACTCTTGAGCCGCCACCACGTCGGCGCTTTCGTGGATGCTGACCTGGAATATCAGCCGATCCTCGGTGACGCCAGCGCGGTCGAGAAAGCGCAGGAAGAGCCGTATGAGCGCGGGGTCGCTGTTGATGAAGTCGACGTGGTCGCTGCGCCGGTGCGGTTTGTTCTTAGCTCCCTCGCACCAGTAAGCGACGGCGCCCGCGATCCTGACCTCGCGCTCGGACAGCGATCCGATCTGCTTAGCCGCGTCCGCGCTGATCGCGACTCGCATCTGCTCACGCCGTTGCCGTTCCCCGGCCCAGTACCGGGCCGTTCCTGCCGCCTGCCTGGCCCGTACCTCCTCGTAGGTCAGCCGGTCAGGCTGGGGGATATCGCGCAGCCAGAGGGACACAGAACTCTTTGACACGCCGAGCGTGGCCGCGATCTCCCGGTAGGCGCGGCCCTGTGCGCGCAACTCGCAGGCTCGCCTGCGCAATTCGTCTTTCGCGTTCGGGCGCTTCGTCCAGGCCGGCGGCGGCTCACCGCGCAGCATCTCGGTGAGCGCCCGGTTGCTTCTGACCCTCAAGGTCGCCTGGATCTCGCGGCGGGACCGGCCTGAGCGGCGCAGGCCGACGGCCTGATCGCGGAGCGACCGGTCCTGACGCAGTGGTAATTGCTGTTCCTTAGCCATACTAGAACGCTAGTACGAACTACTGACAGTCATTCGGCGAACTCGGCTCGCACGCCAAGGAGGCGGACCGGGTCCCGCCTGGCCAGGCCGTCCAGGGCGGCCAGGGCCGCCGCCGCGATCAGCTCGGGGTCGCGGGTCGGCTCGTCCAGTGCCCGGCCGCGAGTATGGGTGAAGAATGGCGCGTACCTGATCTTGACAATGACCCGGGCGGCCGGCCGGCCGTCGGCCGCGACGTCTTCGGCGACCAGCCCGGCGATCCTCTTTGTCTCCGCCTGCACCTCGTCCCAGCTGGTCAGGTTCTGCTGGAAGGTGACCTCCCGCCCGTGGCCGCGGGGCACGTAAGGCTCGTCGGTCACCGGTGACAGGTCGATGCCGCGGGCGAGCTGGACCAGCCAGGGCCCGATCCTCGGGCCGAACCGCAGGGCTAGTGCCCTGGGGTCGGCCGCGGCCAGTTCGGCGACCGTGCCGATGCCAAGCGCGGTCAGCTTGCTGGCGGTGCGCGACCCGATGCCCCACAGCGCGTCGGTGGGACACGGGCCGAGCAGCTCAGGCCAGGTCTGGCTGGTGATCGCGAACACCCCGGCGGGCTTGCCGTACCCGGTGGCGATCTTGGCCTGGAGCTTGTTCTCGCCGATCCCGACCGAACAGTCGAGGCTGGTCGCCGCGTGTACCTGGGCTTGGATCGAGCGGGCCAGCCGTTCCGGGTCGTCACACTCGGCCGCCAGGAACGCCTCGTCCCAGCCCATGACCTCGACCACAGCGTCGAACTCCCGCAAGGTGTCCATCACCACCGCTGACGCGGCCTCGTAGACCGGCCTGTCGACCGGGAGGAACACGGCGTCCGGGCACCGGCGCGCGGCGGTCCGCAGCGGAAGGCCGGAGTGCACGCCGAACTTGCGTGCCTCGTAG
>DASWAH010000207.1:0-3759 GCA_036391235.1 Streptosporangiaceae bacterium | reverse complement strand
CGACCAGGCCGAGCCCGACCAAGCTGGTGTCGGACAAGACCTATACCTACGCCCCGATCGCGATCTCGGCCGTGGCCATCGCGTACTGGGTCGACAATCCGACCACCGGCAAGCCGGTCCGGTCGCTCAAGCTGGACCCGCGGCTGGTGGCGAAGCTGGTCACGCAGTCCTACAACTTCGAGAACGAGGGCTGCGGCCGCGCGAAGCCACCGAAAGGCATCGGCTGCGACGGAGCGGTCGACGGCAACCCGTTCAGCCTGTTCGACGACCCGGAGTTCAAGCACCTGAACCCCGGGATCCAGGCGCCGGCCGGCAACGGCGCGGCGTTCCAGGTCCCGACCGTGGAGTCCGGTCACAGCGATATGACCTGGGAAGTCACCAGGTGGATCGCCGGCAACAAGGCGGCTGACGGCTTCATGCAGGGCCAGTTCGACCCCTGGGGCATGCACCTGAACACCGACTACCTGGGGCTGAAATACCCGCTCGACTCCTTCACCGGCCAGGACTCGTATCCGGTGATCGCGCACAAGTACAGCCCGGTGTTCCCGCTCAACCTGGTCGCCAGCTACCAGGCCCAGAACTGGGACCCCGGCACCGACTGGGAAAAGGACCAGTTCGGCAACTTCCCCCGGGACCCGATCGAGATCCCGGGCGAGCGGGCGCTGTTCGCGATCATGGACGAGGGTGACGCGGCCGCGTTCCGGTTCCCGGTCGCCAAGGTCCTCAACCACGCCGGCAACTACGTCGCGCCGACCGCGAAGTCCATGTCCGCCGCCCTGGCCGCGATGACCACGGCCGGGAACCACGTCACCCAGGAGGTGGACTACGCCAAGGTCGCGAAGAACGCCTACCCGCTGACCATGGTGATCTACGCGATGGTTCCGACCAGCGGCGAGAAGCCGGCCAAGGCCGCGGCGATCGCCCGCTTCCTCGACTACGTCGCCACGACCGGGCAGCAGTCCGGCGTCCAGCCGGGCAACCTCGCGCCCGGCTACCTGCCGCTGACGGCCAAGATGCGGGCCGAGACGATCAAGGCAGCGGCCGAGGTGGCAGCCCAGTCCGGCGGCTCGGCCAGTCCTAGCCCGAGCGCCAGCGCCTCACCGAGCCCGAGCACATCGGGCGCGGCCGCAAGCTCACCGACGGCGAGCCCGTCGCCGACCCCGGGCCAGGGCGTGGTCACGATCGCGCTGAAGAGCGCCCAGACCACCGGCCCGATCCGGTACGTGCTGCCGGTGCTGCTGATCATCGGCGGCCTCACCACCCTGGGCGGCGCCTCCTCGCTCGCGGCCGGCTCGGCCGCCCTCACCGCCCGCATGCGCCGGATCCGCCGGCTCAGGATCGTCAGGAGGAACTGACCGTGACCTCGCGCTTGCTCCGCACTGGCGCGCGGGCCGCC
The DNA here is from genome assembly GCA_036391235.1 of Streptosporangiaceae bacterium. Lineage (GTDB taxonomy): Bacteria > Actinomycetota > Actinomycetes > Streptosporangiales > Streptosporangiaceae > Chersky-822. The sequence goes on along the minus strand of DASWAH010000207.1, from coordinate 2,363 downwards.
GCGGTGGTGGCCGTCGCGGCCATCGTCGCCGCCCCGCTTCCGGCCTCGGCCGGCGGCTACATCGCGATCAGCGGCTCGGGCTCGTCCTGGAGTTCGGTCGCGCTGGACCAGTGGCAGCAGGACCTGCGCCCGAGCGGGCTGGTCATCAACTACAACCCGGACGGCTCGGCCGCCGGGCGGGCCGACTACATGGCCAACCAGGACGACTTCGCCGGCTCCGACCCGCCGTTCCGCAACGGCCACGACCAGCTCGGCGGCACCGGGGCCGAGCACCCCACGCAGGGGTACTCCTATGTCCCCGACACCGCCGGCGGCACCGCGTTCATGTACCACATCGAGGTCGGCGGCCATCTGGTCACCAACCTGCGGCTGTCCGGCCTGACGCTGATGGAGATCTTCACCGGCCAGATCACCAACTGGGACGACAAGCGGATCACCAAGGACTACGGGGCCCAGCTGCCGAACCTGCCGATCACCCCGGTGATCCGCTCCGACGGCTCCGGTGCGACCTTTTTCTTCACCCGGTGGATGGCGCACATGTTCCCGTCGCAGTGGGACGGCTTCTGCAAGCGGGTGAAGCCGGGCATCTCGCTGCCATGCGGGCAGACCGAGTTCTACCCGCTCTTCCCCGGGGCCAAGTCCGAGAACGGGTCCAACAACGTCGCCACCTACATCACCGCCAGCTACGGGAACGGCTCGATCGGCTACGACGAATACGCCTACGCGCTGAACTCGCATTACCCGGTGGTCAAGCTGCTGAACCCGGCCGGGTACTACGTGCTGCCGACCGCCTCCAACGTCGCGGTCGCCCTGACCAAGGCGGTCATCGACGAGAACTCGGGCAGCCCCGATTTCCTGCAGCAGAACCTGGACTCGGTGTACACGTTCACCGATCCCCGGTCCTATCCGCTGTCGAGTTACAGCTACCTGATCGTGCCGCGCAAGGGCACCAGGGAACCGACGAACTTCTCCAATGCCAAGGGCCGGTCGCTCAGCACGTTCATCGACTACTTCCTGTGCGCGGGCCAGCGTGAGGTCGCCGCGCTCGGCTACTCGCCGCTGCCGCTCAACCTGGTCCAGGGCGGCCTGCTGCAGAGCAGCAAGATTCCCGGCGCGATTCCCGGCCCGAACCTGACCACGCTTGCGGGCTGCAACAACCCGACGTTCACCAACGGCAAGCTGACGCTGCTGCTGAACGCGCCCCAGCCGTCCCCGTGCGACAAGGTCGGCGAGCCGCTGAACTGCGTCGTGGTCAACGGCAAGCCGACCGTGCCGGGCGCGGGTGGCAGCTCGCCGTCGGCCGGCGCGTCGGCCGGCCCGACCGCCGGCAACACCTCACCGGGCGCCGGGGTGGTGCCGGGAACCTCGCCCGCCCCCGGGACCAGCACCGCCCCGGTCGCGGTCAGCGGCACGGTCGTGAACGTGCCGCCGGCCAGCCCGAACAAGCTGATGCTGGGCGTGCTGACCGCGCTGGCGATCGTGGCCGCGGTGACGGTGCCGCCCGCGCTCGGCGGCTGGCTGCGGCGGCGCCGGCGCCAGGGGACGGGGTAAGACCCGATGACCCAGACCATCAGCACGGGCCCTGCGGCCGGTCCGGCCGGCCGGCCGGCCGCGCCCGTCCCGCCCCCCACCACGCAGCAGCAGGATCTGCGCGGGCTGGGCGTCGGGCTGATCCTGCTCGGCACGTTCCTGCTCGGCTTCCTGGTCTACCTCTACGGGCTGTCGGCCATCCAGGAGGCGCGGACCCAGTCGACCGCATACGCGACCCTGCGCGGCCAGCTCGGCGAGCTGAACCAGGCGGTCGCGCCGCTCGGCGCGACCACGCCAGGTGCCCCGGTCGCGCTACTGAACATCCCGGCCATCGGCGTCCGGCACATGGTCGTGGTCGAGGGCACGACCCCGGAGAACCTCGAGCTCGGGCCGGGCCACGTCCGCAGCACCCCGCTGCCCGGCCAGACCGGGATCTCGGAAATCTTCGGGCGGCGGGCCACATTCGGCGCGCCGTTCGGGCGGTTGCTGCAGCTGCGCAGGGGCGACAAGCTGACCGTGATCACTGGCCAGGGCACGGCGAAGTACACGATCGTGGCGTTCGGGGACAGCCGCCGCCTGGTCGAGGATCCGGCGCCGAACCGGCTGCTGCTGTTCACGTCCTGCTCGGCGGTGGTCCCGACCTCGTACTGCTACGCCGATGCCGACCTGACCTCGGCGGCTCAGCCTGATCCGGGCGGCCGCCCGGCCATCACCTCGGCCGAGACACCGCTCAGCGGGGACAGCGGAGCGCTCGTGCTGAGCATGATCTGGGGCCTGGCCCTGGCGATCATCTCGGTGGCCGGCACGGTGGCCGCCGCCCGCTGGTCGCCCCG
>DASWAH010000206.1:0-9329 GCA_036391235.1 Streptosporangiaceae bacterium | reverse complement strand
GATGCCGCCGACCATGGCCGCGCCGGCGATGAAGTGCTCGCAGCCGGCCAGCAGTCCCAGTATCAGGTCGGGGTCGCGGGCGTCGCCCCTGACGAACTCGTACCCGGCCCGGCCCGCCCCGGGCGGCGGCAGGTCCCCGTATTTGGAGAGGTTGTCCAGGCCGGTGACCTGATAGCCGCGGTCAAGCAGTTCGCCGACCAGGTAACCGCCGATGAAGCCGGCCGCGCCGGTAATCAGGACCCGAGCGGTCACGCCGCTCCCCTGGACTCGCCCGCTCTGACCAGCTTGTCCCGCCCGGCGATGACGTGCCAGGCGGCCCAGTCGGTCGGCCGTCCCTGAGCGGGCACGAACGGTACCAGGGCCGGCCTCGCGGCCTCGGGGCGGCCGCAACGACGGCGCACCTGCTCGGTGGTCAGGGCCCAGCCGAAGCTGAACAGGTACCACCGCAGGTAGGCGGGCAGCCAGGCGAACAGGCGGAACGCCGAATCGCCGCCGGTGCGGTCCAGCCAGGTGGTCGGGATCTCCGCGACCGGGCGGCGCAGCCGCCGTGCCTTCGCGGTGAGCTCGATCCCGATCGCGAAGCCCTGCCGGGAATCGATCCCGACCTCCCGCACGAACGCGGCCGAGTAGGCCTTGAACGAGTTCGTGGCGTCCCTGGTGCCGGTCCTGGCCAGCACGTGCAGGGACCGGCCGGCCAGCCGGGACAGCAGGCCCTTGACCAGCGGGCCGCCGATCTGGCTGCCGCCCTGGCAGTACCTGGACGCCGCGGCGACGACGGCACCGGCGTCCACCAGCGCGGCCAGTTCGTCGATCTGCCGCGGGTCGTCGCTGTTGTCGGCCATCGTGACGACCACGGTGGCCGCCCTGGCCTGGTCGATCCCGTACCTGATCGCGTTGGCCGGCCCCGGGCCGTACTCCCCGACCAGGCACCGCAGCCGCGGTTCGCCGGCCGCCTTGGCCTGCACCTCGGTCCAGGTCGGGTCGTCGGCCGAGTCGACCACGACGACGATCTCGCAGGACGCCCTGACCGTGTCGAACACCCGGCTGATGGCCCGGCCGATCCGCGCTGACTCGTTCTTGGCCGGGATGACGACGGTAACGCGGGGACCGGGGAAACTGGCGGGACTGGGGACTCGGCTCATGTCAGCACTCCTTGGCGCAAGAGGTTCCAGATGTCGATGACGGGCTTGTCGGTGCGCAGGTCCCGGTACTGCGGGTGCGGTGCGCCGATGATGAGCAGGTCGGCCCGGTCGAGCACGTCCTGCAGCGGCAGCAGGTCGGGGTCGGTGGTGACGAGCGGGTCGGTGCAGAGCACCTCGCGGGCCCTGGCCGCGAGCAGGTCGGCGAGCAAATAGGCCAGGCTGGAACGGGTGTCGTCGGACCCGCCCTTGAAAGCCATCCCGAGCACCCCGACCCGCATCCCGGCCAGGTCGTACCGCACGGCGAGGCGGTCGGTCAGGTAGCCGGGCAGTCCCTGGTTGACCGAGATCGCGGCCCGGCCGAGGGTGAACCCGGCGTTCGCCCTCGCCAGCCCGGCCGTGTCCTTGAGCAGGCAGGGCCCGGCAGCGAAACCAGCCGGGGCCAGGTCGGCGGCTCTGGGGTAATCCCTGACCAGGCCCTGGCGGATTCGCTCGTAGTCGAGTCCGAGGTCGCTGGCGATCATGAAGAACTGGTTGGCCGCGGCGAACTTGATATACCGCCAGGCGTTGGTGAAGAGCTTGGCCAGCTCGGCTTCCTCGACCGTCATCGGGATCAGCTGGGGAGTGAGCATCGAGAACAGCCGGCTCGCGCGCTCCAGCCCGCTGGCCGTGCGGCTAGCCACGATCTGGGGAAGCTCGTACAGCTCGGTCATCGCCTCGCCCTCGGCGATGCGCTCAGGGCAGAACGCCACGTCGACGTCGATGCCGCGGCTGGCGATCATCTTCTCGGCGACCGCAGTGGTGCCCGGGGTCACGGTGCTGCGCAGGATCAGGATCTGGCCGTCCCTGAACTGGCCGGAGCATTCGGCCAGGGCCGACTTGATCGAGCCAGGCCGGTGCCCGGCGTGCTCGTCGATGCTGCTGACCACGACCACCACGTGCTCGGCGGCCGCGACGATGCCGGGATCGGCGGACGCCATCAGCCGGCCAGCGGTGACCGCACGGCGCAGCGGCAGCTCGGCCCCCGGTTCGCTGAACGGCATCCGGCACGAGTTGACCGTCTCGATCGCCTCGTCGCTGACGTCGTAGATCGCCACCCGGGCGCCCCGGTCGGCGAAGGCGATCGCCAGCGGCAGCCCGACATGCCCGCAGCCGCCGATCACTACGATGTCGCACGCAAAGCGGCCGCTCCGGCCGATCAGCCCGCCATGTTCCCGACCCGTCACCAAGGCCCCCCGCCCGCGCAGCAATGGCCGGCCGGCGCTGACCCCGCGCCCGTACTGTCCTGGGGGACGCCCCCCGGTATCCCCCGCGCATGTCACCGGCTGGCCCTCCGACCTTAGCTGCGCTGAGTAGTCAGAGAATGACGATCAGTAAAGGTCGAGGGAGATGATCGAATTGCCGGGCCGGCGCTCAACCTTTTCCGGCGCGGTAGCGTTAGCCGACTATGCGGATCTCGGCCGCGGTGTCGTTCGAGGAGTTCGTGCAGGCCCGCTCGGGCAGCCTGCTGCGCACCGCTTTGCTGCTCACCGGGCAGAACCGGGCCGAGGCCGAGGATCTCCTGCAACTGGCGCTCGAGCGCGCCTACCGGCACTGGTCAAGGGCGTGTGCGGCCGGCGATCCCGAGCGCTACGTGCGGAGGATACTCGCCAACGCATCGGCGGACCGGTGGCGCAGGCTGACCCGCCGGCCCGAGCACCAGCTGCCAGCCGGCGAGGGACCGGGTATCCCCGACCGGACCGCCGAGGTCGCCGACCGCGACTATTTGCTGCGGGCCCTGGCCGGCCTGCCGCCGCGGCAGCGGGCGGTGCTGGTGCTGCGCTACTTCGACGACCTGCCAGAGGCGGAGGTAGCCGCGATGCTCGGCTGCAGCCTGGGCACGGTCAAGAGCCAGGCGGCCCGTGGCCTGGCCCGGCTCAGGGTGGCCGCGGCGTCGGCGGCAGCTCCGGTCGGGCCCGCGGGCCGCGAGCACAGGAGGGGCGCCGATGACTGACATCGAGGACCGGCTGCGCGACGCCATGCGCGCGGCCGTCGACGGCGAACGGCCCGCGCCTGACCTGCTCCGCGGTGTCCTGCGCCGGCATCGGCGGTACCTGGTCCGGGTGGCCGGGACGGCCGTCGCGGCCGCCGCGGTGCTGGTCGCGGTACCGGTAGCGGTCGCCTCCTCGCTCGGCAAGCCGGCGGGCGGCACCGCAGTGATGCCTGGCACGCACCCGCACCGGTCACCCAGTTCCGGGCCGGGCCACAAGCGCCACGAGCCGTCCTGGATGCGGGGCCGGCCGATGCCGGTCACGGTGAACCTGCGGCTGCTGGTGACGGCGAGGGATCCGGTGTGGTTCACGAGTCCGGCCGACACCAGCCAGCCGATCGCCGGGCTGCCGCGCAGCGCCTACCCGTACAGCATCACGCGCATCGGCGGCGGCTGGGCCGCGGCGCTGTCGCCGGCCTGCCACTGCCAGTCTCCGAAGGTTCCCGTCTACTTCATCGCCGATGGGTCGGCCGTGGCCCGCCGGGTCGGCGTGGCCCAGGCGGTGTACCCGGGCCAGGCGCCCGGCACGATCTGGCTCCAGACGCGGGTCACGAGCGGCAGGGCCACGATGGCCATGCAGGTCACGGCGTCCGGGCGGACGATCGGATCGCCAGTCCGGCTGCCGGCCGGGTTCACCATCCAGCAAGGGGCCGGCTCGGCCCTGCTGCTCGCCCCGGACAGCCAGGGGCCGGGCACCGTGACCGACGAGCTCTGGAATCCGCGGACCCGCCGGGTCACGAGGACCTTCCCCGGCGTGATCGCGGCCAGCGGCAGTCAGGTCGCGTGGGGCATCTGCCCTGGCTGCGCCGTGCACGTGCTCGACCTGCGGACCGGGGTCGCCAGGTCGGTCCGGGTTCCGGCCAGGACCTGGGCCTACGACGGGCAGTTCAGCTCGGACGGGCGGTACCTAGCCGTGCACCTGAGCGGCGGCGTTAACCGGGACGGGTACGCCACCCTCAGCCGGATCGCGATCGCCGGCCTGCGCACTGGGCGGCTGACCGTCCTGCCCGGCAGCAGCATCGGCAACGACCTGCCGGAGGCCCTGACCTTCGGCTGGCAGGGCGGCAGCGACACGCTGATCGCCACCGTGACCGGTCGCGCCGTCACCCAGGCCGGCCTGTGGCGTCCTGGTTCGGCGCGACTGCTGGTCCGCCGGTTCTGGCTGCCGCCGGGAATGACCGTGGTGACCGGGCCTTGGGGCTGACCGGCGCTACATGCCGGCGATGAGCTTCTCGACCCGCTCGTCGACCGACCGGAACGGGTCTTTGCACAGCACCGTGCGCTGCGCCTGGTCGTTCAGCTTCAGGTGCACCCAGTCGACGGTGAAGTCGCGCCGCCGCTCCTGCGCCCGGCGGATGAAATCGCCGCGCAGCCTGGCCCTTGTCGTCTGGGGCGGGACCGATTTGGCTTCGAAGATGCCCAGGTCGGTGCAGACGCGCTCGACCGAGCCGCGCCGCTGGAGCAGGTAGTACAGACCGCGGCCACGGTGCACGTCGTGGTAGGCCAGGTCGAGCTGGGCCACCCGGGGCGAGGCCAGCGGCAGGTCGTGCTTGGCCCGGTACCGCTCGATCAGCTGGTACTTGGTCACCCAGTCGATGTCGCGGGCGATCAGGTCCAGGTTGCCGGTCTCGACCGCGCGGAGCGCCCGTTCCCACAGTTCGAGTACGCGCTCGGTGACCTTGTCCGCCCCCCGGGCGTCGGTGAACGCCCTGGCCTTGGCCAGGTACTCCTGCTGGATTTCCAGCGCGCTCATCTCGCGGCCGCTGGCCAGCCGGATCCGCCGCCGTCCGGTCATGTCGTGGCTGACGTCCCTGATCGCCCTGATCGGGTTCTCCAGCGTGAGGTCACGCATCACCGTGCCGGCCTCGACCATCCGCAGCACCAGGTCGGTCGCCCCGACCTTGAGCAGCATGGTGGTCTCGCTCATGTTGGAGTCCCCGACGATCACGTGCAGCCGGCGGAACCGCTCGGCGTCGGCGTGCGGCTCGTCCCTGGTGTTGATGATCGGGCGAGACCTGGTCGTGGCCGACGAGACGCCTTCCCAGATGTGCTCGGCCCGCTGGCTGACGCAGTAGACCGCGCCCCGCGGGGTCTGCAGCACCTTGCCGGCTCCGCAGATGATCTGCCGGGTGACCAGGAACGGGATCAGGATGTCGGCCAGGCGGCCGAACTCGCCGTGCCGGGCGACGAGGTAGTTCTCGTGGCAGCCGTAAGAGTTGCCGGCCGAGTCGGTGTTGTTCTTGAACAGGTAGATATCGCCGGCGATGCCTTCCTCGCGCAGCCGCCGGTCGGCGTCGACCAGCAGGCCCTCCAGGATGCGCTCGCCCGCCTTGTCGTGAGTGACCAGGTCGACCAGGTTGTCGCACTCCGGGGTGGCGTACTCGGGGTGGCTGCCGACGTCGAGGTACAGGCGCGCGCCGTTCCGCAGGAACACGTTGCTGCTGCGACCCCACGACACGACCCGCCGGAACAGGTACCTGGCGACTTCGTCAGGCGACAGGCGCCGCTGACCGCGGAAGGTGCACGTGACCCCGTACTCGTTTTCCAGTCCGAAGATGCGCCTGTCCACCTGCTCAGCTCACCAGTCCACAGCGATGTACTTGGTCTCGGTGAACTCGAGCAGCCCCTGGTGGCCGCCCTCTCGGCCGAGCCCGGACTGCTTGACCCCGCCGAACGGCGCGGCCGGGTCAGAGACCACGCCCCGGTTGATGCCGACCATGCCCGCGTCCAGCGCCTCGGCGACCTGCAGGGCCCGCCGCAGGTCGGCCGTATACAGGTAAGACACCAGGCCGTACTCGGTGTCGTTGGCCATCGCGATGGCCTGGTCGGTGTCGGTGAACCTGACGATCGGGGCGACCGGGCCGAAGATCTCCTCGTTCAGGATCCCGGCGGTCGGCGGCACCTCGTCCAGCACCGTCGGCGCGTAGAAGTAGCCGCGCCGGTCGGGCGCATGACCGCCGGTAACGACCCGGCTGCCGGCGCTGGCCGCCTCCTGCACCAGCGTGGCGACCTTGGACCGGGTGTCGGCATTGACCAGCGGCCCGAGGTCGGTGCCGTCGTCCAGGCCAGGGCCGACCCGCAGCGCGGCAAGCCGCTCAGAGAATTTACGGGAGAACTCCCCCGCGACCGACTCGTGCACGTAGAAGCGATTGGCCGCCGTGCAGGCCTCGCCCCCGTTCCGCATCTTCGCGATCATCGCGCCCTCGACCGCGGCGTCTATGTCGGCGTCGCCGAAGATCAGGAAAGGCGCGTTGCCGCCTAGCTCCATCGAGCAGTTGGTGACCGTGTCGGCCGCGGTGCGCAGGAGCATCCGGCCCACCTCGGTCGATCCGGTGAACGACAGCTTGCGCACCCGCGGGTCGGCCAGCATCGCCCCGACCACCGGGCCTGGCGCGTTCGTCGGCAGCACGTTGACCACGCCGTCGGGGACGCCCGCCTCGGTCAGGATCGCCGCGACGGCCAGGGCCGACAGCGGCGTCTCCTTGGCCGGCTTGAGCACGACCGTGCAGCCCGCGGCGAGCGCGGGCCCGATCTTGCGGGTGGCCATCGCGGCCGGGAAGTTCCAGGGTGTGACCAGCACGGCCACGCCGACCGGCTGATGGGTGACCAGGATGCGGTGGGCGCCGGACGGCGCCCTGGTGACCTGACCGTCGATCCTGACGGCCTCCTCGGCGAACCAGCGGAAGAACTCGGCCGCATAGGTGATCTCGGCCTTGGCGTCCCGCAGCGCCTTGCCGTTCTCCAGCACCATCAGCCGGGCCAGCGAATCGGCGTCGGCGATCATCAGCTCGTAGGCCCGGCGCAGGCACTCGCCCCGCACCCGCGGCGGCGTCGCCGCCCAGCCGGGCAGGGCCTGATGGGCGGCCGCGACCGCGTCCAGCGCGTCCGCGGCGTTCGCGCTGGCCACCTCGGCGATCGGGTCCTCGGTCGCCGGGTCGATCACCGGCAGCGTCCCGGCACCGCCGGCACCCCACTGACCGCCGATCAGCAGCCCGGTCGGCGCGCTTATCCCGGTGATGCCCGCCAGGTCGGCCGCCATGTCCCCTCCCGCGTTCTCAGCGCGCCAGGCCAGGAAGGCCGCGCATGCCCGACATTACCAACGGCCCGTGTCATACCCCGCCGCGGTGACCTTAGTGGCGGGAGTCAGCTGGACGGCTCGTCCTGCCCCGGATCTGGCGAGCCGGCATCCGGCTCGTCCGAGTTCTCCGGCGGGGAGTTCTCGCTCGAGGTTGTGGTGGTGGCGGCGGGCGCGGCGGCCGGGCGGGCCTGCTCGAGGAGGTCCTCGAGCCTGGTCCCGGTCAGCCGCCGGAACGTGCGGTGATCCCTGGTCCTGTCCAGCACCGCGACCTCCAGCTGGCCCGCCGGGATGTCGGTCCGGTCGCCGTTGGACTGGCTGGTCAGCCCGGCGATCGCGGCGGCCAGCGCGGCCGGAAGGTCGAGGCCCTCGGAGTAGTGCTCCTTCAGCACGGTCGCGATCGCGTCGGCCTGGCCGCCCATCGCCACGTAGCCGTGCTCGTCGTTCACCGAGCCGTCGAAGGTGATCCGGTAAATCTGGTCCTCGGCAGCGACCTCGGCCACCTCGGCGACCACGATCTCGACCTCGAACGGCTTGGGGCTGTCGGTGAAGATCGTCCCGAGCGTCTGCGCGTACCAGTTCGCCAGCCCGCGCGCGGTCACGTCCTGGCGGTCGTACTGGTAGCCGGTCATGTCCGCGTAGCGGACGCCCGCCTTGCGCAGGATCTCATACTCGTTGTAGCGGCCGACGGCGGCGAAGGCGATCCGGTCGTAGATCTCACTGATCTTGTGCAGCGCCCGGGAGGGGTTCGGTGCCACGAACAGGATGCCCGCGTCGTACTGGATGACGACGCCGCTGCGGCCGCGCGCGATGCCCTTGCGTGCGTAGTCGGCCTTGTCCTTCATCGCCTGTTCTGGCGACACATAGAACGGCATAGACACCGCTGGCATTTCCTTTACCTGAGTGTGCGGGCTGCTGGTCCGGGCGGCGGCTAGCCGGCCGCCGGCTGGCTCGGCCGGAGCGGGGCGGACGGTCCGTCGGGATGGGTCATCCGCTCGTTCACCACGGCCTGTGCGTACGCGCCTGACTCCTCGTCGGACAGCCGCCGGTATCCGTCCGCGGTGACGGTGACCACGTGCGGGTAGATCCGGCGGGTCATGTCGGGGCCGCCGGTGGCCGAGTCGTCGTCGGCCGCGTCGTACAGCGCCTGCATGCAGGTGAGCATGGCGTCGTCGGCGGACATGCCGTCGGTGTAGAGCTTCTTCAGGGCTCCCCTGGCGAACACCGAGCCCGAGCCGATCGCGTAGAAACGCTGCTCCTCGTACCGGCCGCCGGCCACGTCGTAACTGAAGATCCGGCCGACGCCCTCGTCGGTGTCGTATCCGGCGAACAGCGGGACCACGACCAGGCCCTGCATGGCCCCGCCGAGATTGGCCCTGACGATGCCGGCCAGCCGGTTGGCCTTGCCCTCCAGCGACAGCTGGCGGCCCTCGAGCTTCTCGTAGTGCTCCAGCTCGACCTGGAACAGCCGGACGAGGTCGATGCCGATCCCGGCCACGCCGGAGATGCCGATGCAGGAGAACTCGTCGCTGCGGTACACCTTCTCGATGTCGCGCTGGGAGATCATGTTCCCGGCCGTGGCCCGCCGGTCGCCGGCCATCACGACGCCGCCGTTGCAGGCGGCGGCGACGATGGTGGTGCCGTGCGGCAGCTGCGCGGCCAGGTCCGCGGTCACGTTCAGGCCGCGTGCCCCCGGCAGCAGCTCAGGCGCGGCGGCGGTCAGGAACTCGCTGAACGACGAGGTCCCCGGGCGCAGGAACGTCGCGCCGGTGAGCCTGGCGGTCGAATCGGAACCCAACGGAATCCTTTCTGAGCACCACTGGTACGCCACTGACCCTACTGCCACGGCGCCACCGGCGGCATATCAGGCCGACGGGTTACTGGCCGCCCTTTTGGACGTAGGACCGGACGAACTCCTCGGCGTTCTCCTCGAGCACCTCGTCGATCTCGTCGAGGATGGCGTCGACGTCGTCCGAGAGCTTCTCGTGCCGCTCCTTGACCTCCTCGGTGCCCCCGACCTCGGTCTCTTCGGTCTCTTCAGCGCGCCGCGTGGTCTGTCGCTGACCGCCGGTGTCTTTGCTGGTTG
>DASWAH010000205.1:0-11762 GCA_036391235.1 Streptosporangiaceae bacterium | reverse complement strand
GGCTGGCTCGAGGGGCTGTTCCACGGCATCCAGACCACGCTCTTCGCCCAGCAGATGGCGGCCAGGGCCCAGCTCGAGCAGATGCGCAGGGCCCTGCCGCCCGGCATGATGCCCGGCCAGGAGGAGTCGCTGCCGCAACAGCAGCGGGCGTCCGGCCCTTACCTGTAGCTGCCCCGCCTGACCTGGTCCAGCCACCGCACGGCCTCGGTGAAATCGTCGTCCGCGCGTGCTTCCCTGGCCCGTTCGGCGACCGCATGGTCGGAGTCCGGCGGCTCCCCGGCCATCGGGTAGCTGCCCAGGAAGCGCACGTCGGCGCAGGTCCTGTGCAGGCCCATCAGCGCCTCGCCGACCTTCGGCCGGCCGACATGGCCCTCGCAGTCGATAAAGAAGCAGTACCGGCCGATGCCCTCGCCGGTCGGCCGGGACTCGATCCGGCTCAGGTTCACGTCCCGGACCGCGAACTGGCTGAGGATGTCCATTAGCGCGCCCGGGTGGTCATCGGCCAGGAACGCGATCACCGAGGTCCGGTCGTTCCCGGTCGGTGCGGGCAGCGGGCCGGGCGGCCCGACCTCGACGAACCTGGTTACGGCGGCGGCGTTGTCGTTGACGCCGTCGGCCAGCACGGCCAGCCGGTAGTAGTCCGCCGCGAACCGGCCGGCCAGGGCCGCGTCGATCTCTCCGTCGGCGACCTGCTGGGCGGCGTCGGCATTGGAGAGGGCCGGCCGCCACAGGGCGTCGGGCAGGTTCCTGGCCAGCCACTGCCGGCACTGCGGCTGGGCCACCGGGTGCCCGCCCACGACCTTGACATCGGCCAGGGCCGTGCCCGGCCTGGCTAGCAGGGCGAACTCGACCGGGACGATGACCTCGGCCTTGATCAGCAGCTGCGACCCCACCGCGAGCTCGTCCAGCGTGGCGTTCACGCCGCCTTCTACCGAGCTCTCGATGGGCACGACGGCTGCCTGGGCGGAACCCGAGCGAACCGCGTCCAGGGTGGCGGGGATCGAGGCACACGGGACCGGCTCGATCGCCGAGCCCGCATGCAGCGCGCTGACCGCTTGCTCGCAGAATGTGCCCCGCGGACCGAGGTAGGCACACCGCTCGGTCGCGCTCACGCGGCCTCGGCCGCCTCGGCCGCCTCGCTGACCTGGCCCGCCGAGGGCGGAGCGGCCGCGTGCCGCCACGGCTGCCTGGCCGCCAGGGCCCGGGCGACCCCGAGTAGCTGACGGCCGCGGTGCAGCTGGGCGGCCAGGTCCTTGCCGGTCGCACGGTGGGTCAGCGGCACCCGCACCTCGGCGACGCGCAGACCGCGGCGGAGCAGGTCGATCGTCATCCCGGTCTCGGCGCCCCAGCCGGACGCGAGCGGCCGCAGGGCTTCGAACGCCGCCCTGGTCAGGCAACGTTGCCCGTTCAGCGGTTCGGCCGGCCGCCAGCCGGCGGCTCGCTCGATGCCCGCGCCGGCCAGGCCAAGCACGATCCCGTGACCGCCCAGCTTGACCCGCTGGGCGAAGACCGCGATGGTCATGTCGGCCGTCCCGGCTCTGACCGGCCCGGCCAGCGGCCCGGCCAAGGCGGCGGTCTCACCTAGGTCGGCGTCCAGGAACAACAGCAGGTGCGGACTCGGCTCTGGAGGGCTGGCCGCGGCGTCCTGACCGGCCCCCTGATCGCGGCGGCCGGCCGCAGCGGCCCGCTCGGCCTCGATGACCAGCACCGCCTCGGCCCCGGTCTCCAGTGCGGCTCCCTTGCCGCGGTTCCTGGCGTGCCGGACCACGGTCGCGCCCGCCGCCGCGGCCCGCACCCCGGTGTTGTCGGAGGAGCCGTCGTCGACCACGACGATGATGTCGGCGCCATCGATCCGCGCCGCAGCCAGAACCGTGGCTCCGATCCGGTCGGACTCGTTCCTGGCTGGGATGACGACGGCCAGGTCGCCGCCTGGCGACATGGACGCGATCTTAGTGGCGCGGACTAGCTGCCGACGGCCTGTGCCGGGTTGTCGGTCACCGTGAACACCGCTTCCAGCCCCGTCACCTGCAAGATCTTCCTGACCGCAGGGCGAGGCGCGGCCAGTTCCAGGTCACCGCCGGTCTCTTTGGCCTGGCGGTGGGCGGCGAGAAGGACGTTCACTCCGGTCGAGTCGCAGAAATCTACCCCCGACAGGTCAACAACCAGGCGGGCCGGACTGCTGGCAGCCAGAACCCGAGCCAGTTCACGCTGCAGCCGGGGAACCGTGTACAGGTCGATCTCGCCCTGGACCGACATGACAACGTATTCCCCCTGCTGCCGGCATGTGACCTTTAGCTCCACCTCCCGCACATTACTCGCCCGGGCTCTGATCCACCACCCGGCCCATCGGCCCGCAGGACCGGCCGGGACGTGCGGAAAGACCGGCTGGGTAAGGGTTTGCCGTCACAGCTGAAGGCCAGCCAAAAGTTTGGCAAAAGAATCCCGAAACGCAGCGTGTCGTGACGAACGAGACGGTCACTCCATCCTTTACCGGGCAAATTCCGGCTCCGCGAGCGGCCAGGATCGCGATGGAGCCGGGCGGAGCCGGGCGCGAGCATTCCGGCTCCGCGAGCGGCCGGGGTTGCGATGGAGCCGTGCGGAGCCGGGCGCGGGCCGTTCGACCGCGACCGAGGGTCGTTCGGCCCGGCGCCAGCCGGGCCGAACGGGCGTACCCTGACTTCATGGCGCGGATTTTGCTGTTCATCGTGGCCGCGGCCGCGATCCTGGCGGTGCTGTGGTTCCTGCTCTGGGGCTTCCTGCACATGCTGGTCATCGCGTTCTGGGTCGTGCTGGTGGCGGTGCTCGGATTCGGGCTCTACCGCTTCGGCCGCTGGTCGGCGTCCCGAAGTTAGCCCCCGGCCTTAACCCGCCCGGTCAGCCCAGCCGGGTGAGCTGGCCGAGGCGACGGGACCCGTTCGACGTTTGCCCGGGCACGGGCGTTCCCGAGGCGGCACCGGCCGTCGCCGGCATCGCGGCCGACGCCGCGGCGGCCGGCTCGAGTTCGGCCGGCTCAAGCTCGGCCGGCTCAAGTTCGGCCGGCTCGCGCTCGGCCGGGAACCCGGCCAGCACCACCTCCCGCTGATCGGCGAGGGGCCGATCAGCAACGGCCTGACCAGGAACGGCCCGGTCGGCCACAACCTGGTCGGTCAGCCCGGCCGCGACCGGCTCCCGGCGGATCGCGGCGCACATGCCGCGCGGGCCGCCGCGGAACGCGCCCAGTTCGCTGCCCGGGACCGCGATCACCTCGAACCCGGCGTCGGCGAGCCTCGCATTCGTCTCGGCATGACGCTCGTTGCAGACCGCGACCCGCGGCCCGATCGCGAGCGCGTTCCCGCCGTCGTCCCACTGCCCGGCCCCGGGGCCGGTGGCCGGCCCGCAGCGGGCGTCGAGCCCGGTGTCGATGACCGTGAGCCGCTCGGTGCCGAGCGCCTCGGCCGCGGCCTCCAGGAACGGGCGCGGCCGGGAGACCCGCAGCTCGTCCGCCTTGGCGGTGATGCTCAGCGCGGTCAGCGTGAACGCGAGGGCCGGAACCATGATCACGGTGCCGCAGTCCACCACGGTGCAGACCCGGTCCAGGTGACCGCCGTCGCCGCGCTGGTTCATCGGCACGGCCAGCACGGTATGCGCGACCCCGGCCGACAGCAGGTACGCGGCCAGCCGCTCGGTGCTGGCCGGCGTGGTCCGCATTCCCACGCCCACTGCCACCACTCCGGGGCCGAGCAGGACGATGTCACCGCCGTCCAGCTGGCCCTGGCCCGCTTGCCCGGCGTACCCCTCGCCCGCGTCGAAACAGCTGCGCAGGCCGCCGAACCGGGGATGATGCCGGTAGATCACGGCCATCAGGTCGCTCTCCCGCCGACGCGGTCCCGGCAGGCTGGTCAGCACGACCTGGTCGCCGATCCAGGCGCTGGAGTCCTTGGTGAACACCAGGTTCGGCAGCGGATCGACGACGAAGTCGTGCGGGTCGAGCAGGTCGTAGACCAGGCCGTGGCCGACCCGCAGCTCGGACCTGGTCAGCCCGGAGATCAGCGCGGCGGCCAGGTCTTCCGGCGCGAGCGAGGTCAGGTGCTGGCGCACCGAGTCGCCGAGAACGTCGCCCAGACCGGCGCAGGCGAGCACGGAACCGATCGCCTCGTCTCGGGCAGACTGGAGTTCCAGAACATCTTGAAGCAGTTCGGTGACGTACAGCACCTCGGCGCCGTGGTCGCGCAGCACATCGGTGAGGATGTCGTGTTCCTGCTGCGCCCGGGCCGCCCACGGCTGGCCCTCGAACCTGAGGCGGCCGCGCGTCCGCGGGGTCACCCGCTTGAGTTCGGCACCTGGCCGGTGCACCAGCACTGTCCTGAGCGAGCCGGTTTCGCTGTCAGTGCCAATGCTGTAACTCACGATGCCCCCGGCGATCCCCTTTGCCGTGCCCCCCGGCCGGCCCCCTGAAGCAGTATCACCACTCCATGCCGGATTACGCATCGCCGCCGGATTAGCGCCGATGGGAGCGCGAGGTGCCGCGGCCGGCTACGGCCCGGTGAGGCCGAGTCCGGCCACCGCGCTGGCCGGATCCCATCCGGGGGCGGGGTTGCCGGCGGCGAGGCCGCTCGGGCTTTCCGCCACGGCCTCGTCGTCCCCGTCGTCCTGGCGGGCCTGCTCCCTGGGCGCCGGGAGCACGGCCCAGACCGTCAGCCCGACCTCGTCGGCCCTGATCCCCCAGGTCTGGCAGAGATGCTCGACGATGGACAGGCCGCGGCCGTTGACCGATGAGGCCGACGGGTGTTCGGCATGGGGCACGCTCGGGCTGCCGCCGTCGCTGACCGCGACCTCGACCGAGGCGCCGCTCACGGCCCAGGCGACCTGGAGCCGCTCGCCGGGCAGCGGATAGGCGTGCAGGATCGCGTTGGAGAGCAGTTCGCTGATGACTAGCGCGGCGTCGCGGACGGCCTGGTCGAATACTCCGGCCGCACGCAGTTCAGCCGACAGGGCCCGGCGGGCGAGTGCGACGCTGGCGGGGGCACACGGCAGGTGGACGACCTTCGACGCCCTCACCTCCTGACCACCCGCCCCGGCAGTAATGACGGCACGTTCGCCCGGCGCCGCAGGGTTGCGATGCCCGTCTCGGGGACCCTGGAAACCGGTCGGATTCGAGACACGCGTCACACCAGGCTCAGGCCGGCCAGCCCCGGCGAGGCGCCGGCATCGCGCAGCCCCTTGCAGGCAAGGGATTGCGGCCCGTTGACCGCTACTTGACGACCCGGTGGCTTTACCGGATCGTTATCCGAACGGCTTGAGGGAACTCCCGGCCGGCTTGCTACGGCGGCCAGGGCGCCGGTTGGCTGTCCACAGCGGGTCAGGGACCGTTCCTCGGGTACAGTCGGCGCCGTGATATTCGCGCGTACCGGCAGCCGGCCATGCCCGGTCCACGACGTATGAGGGCGTCGCGGGACGGCTCGCCCGGCCAGGTGCTCGACCAGGCGGCCCAGCCGGCCGGCGCGGATCTGGCCGCCGGGGTACCCGCGACTGGTGACGGCTCGCTCGCGGAACTGGCCGCCCGGTACGGCTTGCGGCCCAGCGCCCAGCGCCCGACCCTCGGTAACTACCTGCGCGAGCTCGGGCGGCGGTGGAACTTCATCATGGAGTTCGCGACCGCGCGCAACATCGCCATGTACACCGAGGCGAAGCTCGGCCAGCTCTGGCAGGTGCTGGCCCCGCTGCTGAACGCGGCCGTCTACTTCCTGATCTTCGGCGTCATCATCCACGGCGTCAGCCGGGGCGTGCCGGACTACCTGCCGTTCCTGGTGACCGGCGTCTTCGTGTTCAGCTTCACCCAGCGCACGTTTATCTCCACCTCGAAGGTCATCACCGACAGCCTGCCCTTGATCAGGGCGCTGCAGTTCCCGCGGGCCTCGCTGCCGCTGGCCTACGTGATGATCGAACTCCAGCAGATGGCGATGTCGCTGGTCGTGCTGTTCGTGCTCGTGCTATCCGAAGGCGAGCCGATCACCTGGCACTGGCTGCTTCTTGTCCCGGCCGTCGCCCTGCTGACCGTGTTCAACGCCGGCCTCGGCCTGTTCGCGGCCAGGACCGGCGCCCGGATCAACGACTTCGCGCAGCTGCTGCCGTTCCTGATGCGGACCTGGCTGTACCTGTCCGGTGTCATCTACAGCGTCCAGCAGTTCGTGGTCCAGCACTCGCAGAACTACGGCTGGGCCACCACGCTGCTGCAGGTCAACCCGGCCGCCGTCTACATCACCCTGGTCCGCAACGCGCTGCTGTCCTCGCAGCGGGCCAGCGCCTTCGGGGCCGCGGCGCCGAACCGGGCGCTCTGTTATGCCTGGGCGGGCGTGTCGTCCCGGCCTTCCGGAGTCTCGCCAGCCCAATGGGGCACGGCGGTCGCCGCGGTGCATCGCAGCGAGGTGGCCGGCGGCACGAGGCCGCTGTACGAGTACGGCAGCGCGCACTGTCAGCCCACCGTCGTCTCCGCTCACCTGTGGGAGTTCGGGGTCGGCTGGGCCGTCGTCATGCTGGTGCTCGGCTTCTGGTACTTCTGGCGCAAGGAGGTGTTCTACGGCCGTGGCTGACACCGCCGTGGCCGCCGAGCCAGTCGTGGCCGGCGAGCCGACCGTGATCGTCGACGGCCTGCATGTCGTCTACCGCGTCTACGGCGCCGGGGGCGACCGGGGCACCGCGTCGACGGCGCTGTTCCGCATCCTCGGCCGCAAGACCCGCCCGGCCATCCACGAGGTGCGCGCGATCAAGGGGATCACGTTCGTGGCCAACCGCGGCGACGCGATCGGGATCATCGGCCGCAACGGCTCAGGCAAGTCGACCCTGCTGCGGGCGATCGCCGGGCTGCTGCCGCCGGAGACCGGCGTTGTCTACACCAGCTGCGACGCGTCCCTGCTCGGCGTCAACGCGGCCCTACTCGAAGACCTGACCGGCGAGCGCAACGTGGTCCTCGGCTGCCTGGCCATGGGCATGACCAAGAAGGACATCAAGGATAAGTACCAGGGCATCGTCGACTTCTCCGGCGTGGGCGAATCCATCCACCTGCCGATGAAGACCTACTCCTCGGGCATGGGCTCCCGGCTGCGGTTCGCGATCGCGGCGGCCAAGGATTACGAGATCCTGCTCATCGACGAGGCGCTGGCGACCGGAGACGCCGAGTTCCGGGTCAAGAGCCACGCCAGGATCGACGAGCTCCGCAAGCGAGCGGGCACCGTCTTCCTGGTCGCGCACGACCTCGAGGAGGTCGAGGACACCTGCAACCGGGTGATCTGGCTCGACGCCGGCCGCATCGTGGAACAGGGCGAGGACGTGATCGGCATCATCGACCGGTATCTCGAGGCCTCGGGCGGCGAGAAGGTGCACAGGGACCCCGTAACCAGGAAGCGGATCAGCGCCCCCGACCCCGCCTGACCGCCGTCGACCTCACTCTCCGCCGCCAGCCGGCAAGGCACGCCGGCACCGCGGGTCCTGCAGCGCCCCTCTCGCACCGTGCACCTCGCCCGCACCACGGGCCCCGTGCGCACCGCGCCCGCCGCACCGCGCGCGGTGGCCGAGACTGCTCTGGATCCGCAGTGGGGAGCAAATCAGGACAAAAGGTCGGTGATTTTCCCCATTGCGGATCCAGAGCGGAAGCGGCTCGGGCGGTCAGTCCGGCTCGGCCTGAGCGGTCCGGCTCGGCCGGTCAGTTATTCCGGCTGGGACTGGCTGTCGTCGCCTGGGGTGCGCGGGCGGGGCAACCGGTGCAGCATCGGCGGGATCCTGCGCCCGGTGAACGGAGATAGGCGGCGCTCCCGCGTCCCGTTCGTGCTCGAACCGTCCGCCGAGGCACCCGCCGCTTCACCCGGCGCGGCGGCGGGGCTGTCTCCGCCCGGGCCGCCGGATCCTGGCGGTCCCGGCGCCTGCCCGGCCGGAGCCGACGACGCCGTGCCGTTGTCGCTGGCGGGATGGAATACCGCGCGGGCCTTCTGCTCGCCGGCGGTTGCGCCTGCCTCGGCCGCCGCGATCGCAGGCGAGCCGGCCGAGCCGGACGCGGCGACTCCCGGGGCCGGTGGCGCGGCCGAGGACGCTGTGGTCGGCATCGGCATGCCAGCCGATCCGGGCGCCGCCGCCGAGCCTGACGAGTCAGCCGGTCCGCGATCCGCCGGCACCGACGCCGGCCCGGCGGCCGACGCGGCGGCGGCAGGTACCGAGGAGGCCGCCGAGGCAGTTGTAGCGGCCGGCCCGGCCTGCGCAGGCGACGGGGATGCGGACGTCCCGGGTGCGGCCTGTGCGGGTTGCGCGGCCGGGCCGACCTGCGGGGACCGCGCGGACGGGGACGGCCCGGGATCCGGGGAGGCAGAACTTCCGGACGGCGCAGCCGGCGCGGGCACGGCGGACGTGGCAGACGCGGTGGCGGCCGACGCGGTGGCGGCCGACGCGGCGGCGGCCGACGCGGACGCGGACGTACGAGCGGCGGACGAGGACGCGGCAGGAGACGGGGCTGAGATCATCGCCGGCCCCGGCGAAGCGGACGCCGGCTCGGGGGTGACCGCACCGGCCTGGCGCAAGGCCAGCGTCATCACGGTCCCGCCGCCGGCTCCCGGCGCCGCGGTCACGTCACCGCCTTGGGCCCTGGCCAGCTGGCGCACGATGTACAGGCCGAGGCCGATGCCGCCGAACCGGCGCCGGTCGCCGGCTTCGCCCTGCACGAAGCGCTCGAACACCCGCTCCACGTCAGCCGGGGCGATGCCGATGCCCTCGTCCCGCACGGTCACCTCGATCCCGCCGGCCTCGGGTACGGCCCTGGCTCCGATCGTCACCATGCCGCCGTCCGGCGAGTACTTGAACGCGTTCTCCAGCAACTGGCCGACGATGCTGTCGGTCGCCGCGGGATCGCCGTAGGCGGGTGGCAGGTCGGGCGGGATGTCGGTCGCCAGCACGTGCCGGTCCGACAACGGACGGAACACGTTGGCCGCGTCGGTCAGCAGCTTGATCAGGTCGAACGGCTCGTTGTGCACGGTCAGCCGGTTTGCGCCGGCCCGGGACCCGAGCAGCAGCTGGTCGACCAGCTTGGCCAGCGACTGCGCTCGCTCGGCGATGGTCTGGACGGCGGCCCGGCGGTCGGTGTCCAGCAGCTTGTCCCACCGGCTGGCGAGCGTGCTCGCGAAGCCCTGCACGACGGTGATCGGCGTCCGCAGCTCGTGACTGGTCGTGGCCAGGAACAGGTCCTTGGCCTCCTCCAGTTCCTTAGCCGCGGTGATGTCGCGGAAGTCGATGACCTGCTCGTCACGCCCCTCCAGGACCGTGCACAGCACGTCGATCCACCGCCCGTTGGGCAGCCGGGAGGTCAGGGTCGCGCCGGGTTCTGGCAGCGGGAACGGCGGCGCCTTGCCCACCGCCTGGGCGGCCGAGACTCCGGTGAGCGCATGGCCGGCCGGGTTCCACTGCTTGACCAGGCCCTGGCCGTCGAGCACGGCGATGCCGTCGGCGCTGCCGTCGATGACCGCCCGCTCGTGCGCTCGCTGCCGCACGACCTCGGCGAACGCCGTCGCGTTGGAGAGCGCGACGCTGGCGTGCCCGGCCAGCAGCTCGAGCAGCTCGAGGTCGACATGGCCGACCTTGCGCTGGCTGTACAGCGCGTACAGGGCGCCGTAGGGCTTGCCGCCCACATGCGACAGGCTCAGCGTGATCGTGTGCAGCCCCGGCAGCGCCGACCAGATCAGGTCGTCGAACCGGCCAGACTCGCCAGTCCGCATCAGCACGCTCTTGCCCGACCGCATCAGCTCGCCGACCAGGCTCGTCGGCGCATCGGCGGTCCGGCCGCGCAGCTCGGCCGGCAGTCCGTCGATCGATACCAGCCGCAGCCGGTCGCCTTCGATCAGCACGAACCCGCCCGCGTCGGCCCTGGTCAGCTCGCGCAAGCTGGCGGCAATCCGGTCGAGCACGGCTTCCAGGTCCAGCTCGGCGTTCATGTCGGCGACCACGTCACCCAGGCGGCGGACCACCCTGGCCCGCTCGGCCATGTAATGCCGGACCGAGTTGTCCTCGTCGTTCGGGTGACAGAGCAGGATCCAGCCCAGCCGGCGGCCGTCCTCGTCGTCCAGCACGCCGACGTCGACCCGCATGTCGAGCATCTCGCCGGCCTTGGAGATCCGCCTCGTGGCCAGCGACACCGCGCCGCCGCCGCCCGCGGCTCGCTCCAGGACCGCGCTGTGCTCGGCCCGCAGCTCCCTCGGGATGATCGGCGGCTCGAGCCCGAGCACCTCGGCCGCAGTCCACCCGAACGTCTTCTCCGCCGCCGCGTTCCAGACACAGATGGTGCGGTCGCGGCCGAGCGCGATGATCGGACCCGGCGCGCTGGCGATCATGGCTCTGGCGGTGGCATCCAGACGGGCCTGATCCGGCCCCTTGGTCACCTCCCGCTTACGCCACACGCCCCTATCGTGACATCCGAAAGTCGTTCCGATCAGCAAAAGCGCAGGCGACGGCTAAGTCCGCCATGATCATCGAAGGTTTCTGGCGCTATAGGCCGGGTCGGCGGGCAGCAGGACGCCAGGATTCAGCAAGCCGGCCGGATCGAGAGCGGCCTTGATCGCTCGCATCGCGGTCAGCTCGGCGGGCGGCCTGGCCCAGGTGAGCCAGCCGGTCTTGGCCCGGCCGACCCCGTGCTCGGCCGCGACCGATCCGCCGTGGCTGGCCGTGAGCCTGGCCACGGCCTCGTCCACAGCGGTGTCGGCCGGGTCCGGCCCCACGACGTTGACGTGCAGGTTGCCGACGCCCAGATGCCCGAACACGATCAGCCGCGGCTCACCGCCCGTGACCGAGTCCGAAGCGCTTGCGCGGACCACGGCCGGGAGTTCGGCCACGAAGCCGGCCAGGGCCGCCGACGGCAGGGCCACGTCCATCTTGTGCGGGACCTGACTCGGGCCGCCGGCCGCCGAGATCGACTCGGTCAGCCGCTCCCGGTACGCCCACAGCGCGGCCATGCCGCTGGCGTCGGTCGCCAGCGCAGTGTCGGACGGCAGCACGGAGGCCAGGAGTTCGAGCGAATCTTCGGAATCGGGGTGACCAGGGTCAGCCGCCAGCTCGGCCAGCAGATAGCCGTAGTGGCGGCCGGGCAGCGGCTCGGGAAGACCGGCGGCGCGGCGGACGGTCGCCATCCCGGCCGCGTCGAGGTACTCGGCCGCCAGCACGCCCGGAGCGGCCGCTCTGATCCTGGCCAGCAGGGTCACCGCCGGCCCGATCCCGGCCGTGCCGGCCAGCAGCACCGCGGCCGGAGGTTCCGGCTGACGCAGCCGCAGCCGCGCCTGCGTGACCAGTCCGAGCGTGCCCTCGCTGCCGGTCAGCAGCTGGGCCAGGTCATAGCCCGCGCGGCCGGCCGTCAGGCCGGACAGGTCGCTGACCACGCTGCCGTCGGCGAGCACGGCGGTCACCCCGGTGATCTGGTCGCGGGTCGGGCCGTACCGGATCGTGCGGATGCCGCCGGCGTTGGTCGCGATGGTCCCGCCGACCGTGGCCGAGTCCCGCGAGGCCAGGTCCACCCCGTAGCGGAACCCGGCCCGGGCCGCGTGCGCCGCCAGCGCCGCGATCGTGACGCCGGCCCCGGCGGTGACCTGGCCCGCGCCGGCGTCCACCGGCTCCAGCGCGGTCAGGCGGCGGGTCGAGACGATGACCGCGTCCGTCGTACCGGGAGCCGGCACCGACCCGCCGACCAGCCCGGTGTTGCCGCCCTGGGCGACGACCGGCGCACCGTGCGCGGCGCACGCGCGGACCACGGCGGCGGTCTC
>DASWAH010000204.1:0-3221 GCA_036391235.1 Streptosporangiaceae bacterium | reverse complement strand
GATCCCGAGCGCGTCGCAGATCGCGGCCAGCACCTCGGAGGAGGCCTCCTTGCGGCCGCGCTCCACCTCGGACAGGTAGGGCAGCGA
This sequence comes from Streptosporangiaceae bacterium, assembly GCA_036391235.1. Classification (GTDB taxonomy): domain Bacteria; phylum Actinomycetota; class Actinomycetes; order Streptosporangiales; family Streptosporangiaceae; genus Chersky-822. The sequence continues at coordinate 3,134 of DASWAH010000204.1, read as the reverse complement.
GACCTTGGCCGCCCTGGCGACGTCGGCCAGGGTCCGGCGCTGGGCCAGCCGGGTGCGGCGCAAGTGGTCACCGAACATGGCCCGCAGCAGCGGCCGCTGCGCCGCCTGGGCCTTCCGGGCGGCGGGCGCCGGCACCGGGTGCAGGTCAGGCGTGTAGGACCGGTGTGGCCGGCTCGTCCTGGCTTGGTCTGCCATCGCTGCCCCTTCCGAGCGCCGCGGGCTGCCTGCTGCCTGCACGGTAACCGGCCGGGCGGCCGCGCCGGGAGTGGGTTTCGCGCCCGGCGTAAGGCTGGCCGTCCCGGCGGCCCAGCAGCGGGGAGTTTGCCTGGTCACGACGGGGGAAGCCGACCGTGCCATGCGGGCACACAGACCCATGCGAGAACACGCGCGCCAGGGGCGGGCCGGCCGGCGGCTCGGCACCTGGCTGGGCTGGTGGATCGTGCTGATGGCGATCTGGGTGATCCTGGACGACTCGGTCGCCGTCGACGAGCTGATCGCCGGGGCGCTGGCCGCGGCCGTGTCGGCCGCGCTGACCGAGGTGGCCAGTCATCAGGCCGGGGTCGGCTACCGGATCCGGCTGCGCTGGCTGACCGCCGCCGCCCGGCTGCCGGCCCAGGTCGGGCGGGAGACTGCGATGGTGTTCGCGGCGCTCGGCCGGCGGATCGCGACCGGGCAGGAGCCGGCCGGCGGGTTCGTGGCCGAGTCGGTGCGGCCGGGGCCCGGCGCCGAACTGGGCCGCACCCGCCGGGCGCTGCTGGTCGGCGCCCAGTCGCTGTCCCCGAACAAGTTCGTGCTCGGCATCGACCCCGAGCGGGGCGAACTTCTCGCGCACAAGCTGGTACTCGGCCCGGGGGACGCAGCCCGATGAGCGCGTTCGTGATCGCGGCGATCGCGATGCTGGCCGCCCTTATCCCGGCCGGCATCGTCTTGTTCCGCGGCGGCGTGATGGCCTCGGTGGTCGCGTTCGAGCTGATCAGCGGGGTCATGGTGATCGTGCTCGTGCTGCTCGCGGAGGGGTTCAGGCGGGCCGGGGAGTTCGAGCTGGCGGTGCACCTGGCCGTCCTGGTGTTCGCCAGCGGCCTGGTGTTCGCGCGGTTCCTGGGGCGCGGGCTGTGACCGCGCGGACGGTACTGGCCGACGTGCTGCTCGGGCTGGCCGTGCTGGTCGTGCTCGGATCCAGTCTCGGCGTGCTGCTGATGCGGGACGTCTACAACAAGCTGCACTACGTGACGCCGGCCGCGGTGGTGGCCCCGGTGCTAGCCGGCCTGGCCGTGCTGGCCCAGTCCGGCTTCGACGTCAACACCGGGCAGACCTGGCTCACCCTTGTCTTCCTGATCGGCGCGGCCCCGTTCCTGAGCCACGCCACGATCCGGGCGATCAAGATCAGGCAGGACGGCGACTGGCGGGACGGCGACTCGCGGGACGGCCGATGACCGGGCCCGCGCTGGCGGTGGTCACGCCCTACACGACCCCGCTGTGGCTGATGGACGCCCTGCAAGTGCTGGTGCTGGTGCTGGTCGCGGCGGCGGCCGCGGGCGTGGTCGCGGTCCGGGACCCGGTCAGGCAGGTGATCGCACTCAGCGTGTACGGGCTGCTGCTGGCAGTGCTGTTCCTGGTGTTCCAGGCCCCGGACGTGACGTTGTCCGAGCTGTCGGTCGGAGCGGTCGCGCTGCCGGTCATGCTGATGCTGGCGCTGGCCAAGATCAGGGCCCGGGCGAAGCACCAGGACAGCCGGCCCGAGGAGGGGGACCAGTGAGCAGCCGGGCCCGGCTGTGGCTGTTCGCGGCAGCCGCGGCCGGGTTCACCGCCTGCTACCTGTGGGGACTGGCCGGCTTGCCAGGGTTCGGCAACTACCCGGGTCCCTACGGCCTGATCATCAACAAGATCGCGGTGGCCCAGACCAACGCGACCGGCGTGGTGTCGGCGATCAACTTCGAATACCGCGGTTTCGACACCGTCGGCGAGGAATTCGTGCTGTTCGTCGCAGCCACCGGCGTCAGCATGGTGCTCAGGCACCTGCGGGGCGAGCGGGAGCGGCCGGCCAGGGACGACGCGCTGGACCGGGCCCAGAGCATGAGCAGCGACGCGATCCGGCTGGCCGCCCTGGTGTTCACCGGGCCGGCCGCCATCGTCGGCTGGTTCCTGGCCACTCATGCCCAGACCAGCCCGTCCGGGGGGTTCCAGGGCGGTGCGGTCCTGGCCACCGCGTTCATACTGATCTACCTGGGCGGCCAGTTCCTGATGTTCCGGCGGATCAGCCCGGTCGCGCTGACCGACGCGGTCGAGGCATCCGCGGCCGGCGGGTTCGTGGCCGTCGGGATAGCGGCCGTGCTGGCCGGACTGCCCTACCTGGCCAACTTCCTGCCCCTCGGCGGCACCCCGGGCGCCGTCACCTCGTCCGGCACGATCGCCCTGATCAGCTTCTTCGTCGGCGTGGAGGTCGCGGCGGCGTTCGTGCTGATCGTCAGCGAGCTGGTCGAGCAGACGCTGCTGGTTCCGGGGGAGGGACGCTGATGCAGATCTTCCCGTACGTCGTGGTGGCCTGGATCTTGCTCGCCGGACTGTACGGCATCGTCACCAGCCGGCACCTGGTCCATCAGATCGTCTGCCTGATCGTCATGCAATCCTCCACCTACGTGCTGCTGCTGGCAGTCGGCTACCGGCGCGGCGCCGTCGCCCCGTACTTCTACGACCTGCCCGTCGGCACCCCCGCGGTCGACCCGGTCGTGCAGGCGCTCGCACTGACCGACGTGGTCGTGGAGGCCGCCGTCACGGCGCTGCTGCTGGCGTTCGCGGTCCAGGCGCACAAGCGGTTCGGCACCCTCGACCCGCACGAGCTCGTCGAGCTGAGGGGCTGACCAGGACGATGATCAGGCTGCTGCCCGTGCCTGTGGTCCTGCCGCTGCTCATCGCGGCGGCCATCTCGGCCCTGAACCCGCTGTTCCGGCGGCGCCGCCGGGTCCGGGACGCGATCGCGATCGGCACCAGCGGAACGGTCGCGGTGGTGCTCGGCGTGCTGATGGCCGGCAGCACGCATGGGGAGGTCGTGTACTGGTTCGCCGGGTTCCGGCCCCGGCACGGCATCGTGATCGGGATCGACTTCACCGCCTCGCCGCTGCCGGCCGGGCTCGGCT
>DASWAH010000203.1:0-4140 GCA_036391235.1 Streptosporangiaceae bacterium | reverse complement strand
GACGTTCTCGGCCGTCTCGCCCAGGCTGACCGGCGGGTAGAGCTCGGCCATCCGGGGGCTGACCAGCCGCCAGCCGAGCCTGGTGTCGGCCATGCCGGATTCGCGCGGGAACGGCTCGGACGCTCGTGGCAGCACGAATGGCGCCCTCGTCATCGACTCCGTGCCGCCGGCGATGCAGATGTCGGCCTCGCCGGCCGCGATCGCGCGGGCAGCGCTGGCGATGGCCTCCATGCCCGAGCCGCACAGCCGGTTGACGGTCGCGCCCGGCACCTCGACCGGCAGCCCGGCCAGCAGCACGCCCATCCTGGCCACGTTCCTGTTGTCCTCGCCGGCCTGGTTCGCCGCACCCCAGTACACGTCGTCGATGGCGGCCGGGTCGAGCCACGGGTTCCTGGCCACCAGCGCGCTGATCACGCCGGCGGTCAGGTGGTCGGGCCTGACTCCGGCCAGCGCGCCCTTGATCTTGCCGATCGGGGTCCGGCAGGCATCGACGGCGAAAACGGCAGACATGGCTACCACCCTAAGTCCAGGCGGGCGGAAAGAAAGTCCGTGAGCGCGCCGATGCTGGCCAGGCTGTCCAGGTTCAGGTCCTCGGCGGCGATGTCGATGCCGTACCGCTGGCTGATGGCGGCCAGCAGCATCGTGCCGCCCAGCGAATCGAGGCCGAGGCCGTCGCGCAGCAGCGGCGTGCTGTCCGGCGCGGTCAGCGGCCGGTCGTCGCCGGTCAGCTCGGCCAGCAGCTGCCGGACCGCGGCCGCCAGTGCGGTCGTCATGCCGCCTCCCGCGGCATCGCGGTGACCCAGCCCGGCACATCGGGTAGCGGGTCGTCCAGCCCGCGCCGGTAGCGCACGACGGACCCCGGTTCGGCGGCCGGACCGGCGTCGGCGCGGAACCCGGCCCCGGTGATCGCGATCCGCAACGGCACGTTGCGCGGGGTCAGGACGCAGTCGATGACGACCTGGCCGGCCCCGGCCGCCCGGGCGGCGTGGCAGAGCCAGGCCAGCACGGCGTCGATGACGCCGCGGCCGAGGGCGCGGCAGGACATCATCAGCAGCGGCACCCGCCAGCCGCCCGGTTCGCCAGCGATGCCGATCACGCAGCCGCCGACCAGGCCGTCATCGCCGAACTTGTCGGCCAGCCTGACCGTGACCAGCCGGTCGTCCTGGCTGGCGAGCAGCCGCGCGAACTCGGCGTTCGGCCAGGCCGCCGCGGCCGAGTTGAACTGATGGGTGCGCTCGGACAGCTCGTGCAGCCTGGCCAGGTCGTCCGGCCCGGCGGCGGCGATGGTGACCTGGGTCTGGCAGTACCGCAGGAAGTCGTCCCTGGATCCGCCGAACGCCCGCGCCTCCTCCTGCCTGGCCCGCCGCTGGCGGTACAGCTCACCGCGGCGGCGGGCCTCGTCGGTGACCTCGGCCGGGCTGAACTCGGGCCAGCCTGCCGCCTCGGCCAGGTCCTCGGGGGCCAGGACCAGCACGCCGGGCAGCCGGTACCCGACCTCGGCCCGCTCCAGCGCGTCGTCGTCAATGAAGGCGACCTCCCCGGCGGTCAGGCCGAGTTCGGCCATGATCGCCTCGACGGCCGCCGATTTTGTCCCCCAGCCGCACCGGACGGCGGCGAAGGCATGGCCGGCCGCCTGTTCTGCGTAGTCGCCTGCTTCGGGCGGGTTCCGGCTGGCGATTGCCTGCAGAATGCCCCGGCCGGCCAGTTCGGCCAGTATCGCGGCGCGGTCCGGCCGGACCGGCGGCGGGCGCTCGGGCGATTCCAGGAAGACGCCGTCAAGCAGGGTGTTGTCCAGGTCCCAGACCAGGGCCTTGATCACGAGGAGCCTGCCTGGCCGCGGTCAGCCGCCGGGCCGCTGCTGGCCGCCGGACCGGGCGCCGTGCGCTTCTCCATGGTCAGGTGCGTCGCCGTGAACCCGAACGCCCGGTACAAGGCCCGCATGCCCGTGTTGGCGGCATTCACCTTCCCGGTGAGATGAGTGAGATCCTGGAGTTCCGCCTGATCAAGAATGTCGCTCATCAGCAGTTCGCCGATCGCCGCGCGATCAGCGCCGTCCCTTACGGCCAGCGACCGGAAGTTGCCGTATCGCTCGCCGGTCAGCGAATTCTTCCGGCCAGACAGCCAGGCCCAGCCGACCGGCTCGTCCTGGGCGTCCGCGGCCACCGCCACCAGCGTGGTCTCGCCGGCCTTGCCGAGCGCGCCGGCGACCCGGCGGCGATGGAACGCCGCGTCGGTGATCGCCTCGTCGCCGAACGACACCACCGCGATCTGGACCTCGAACGCCGCGATCGCGTCGAGGTCGCTGTCCCGCGCGGGCCTGACCAGGTACTGCACGCGCAGCATCCTCGCACAGCGGGCGTCGGGGTTCAGCGGGCGCTGGGTTCAGCGGGCGTTGCGCGCCATCGGCCGGAAGGTCGTTCCGCCGCAGGCCGGGCAGCCATCCGCCTGCAGGTCCTTGATCTGGGCCCAGCGCGGCGGTTCCGGCCCTGACCCGGCCGGGCCGACCTCGTACACAGCGCCGCAGCTGGCGCACCGGTACGGGCGGGACTGGGCCGTCCTGGTGTCCGCGGTGTACAGCGGGCCCTGGTATGCGCCCTCGATCAGCGGCGTCGTCTCCTCGGTGCTGCGCAGGTGGTACAGGTGGCTGGTGCCGCCCAGGATGCCCGCCCCGGAGTAGGTATTGAAATGCGGAGCGAGTGAGCGGACGGCCAGGCCGAGACCGGCGATCAGCCGCTGGGTGGCCAGCGTCTGGGCTGGCCGCCGGGCGCCGAAGGAGAAGAACACGTGCCGGCCGGGCCGGGCGTCGAGCGCCTCGACCGCCCTGGACAGGAACAGCTCCGCGCCCGGCACGGTGTACGGCGGGTCGGTGCAGGCCGTGTCGAACTCGCCGGCCAGCGACGCCGGCAGCGGATGGCGCAGGTCGTGCGCGACGAGCTGCACGTCGGTGCCGGTGCCGGCCGTCTGCTCGCCGATCCACCCGAGCACGGCCGGATCGGCGTCCACCACGGCCAGCCTGCCGACGGTGATCCCGGCCAGCCTGGCGAACCTGGCGATGGCCACCGCGACCAGATCGTCGTCGCCGAGCAGCAGGATCCGGCCGCCCTGCAGCGCCCCGGCCGCGTGCAGTTTCAGCACCCGCCGGATCTTGGTGTCGACCGTGCAGTGGGTCTGGTCCAGCTCCATCCTGGCCGCCGGAGCTCCGGCCGCGACCGGCTCCAGCTCGTCCCGCAGTCCGGCCAGCTCATCGGGCACCCGCAGGCCGAGCCCGTCGCAGCACGGGCAGGCCAGCTCGATCGCTTGTGCCGGACCGGCTAGCAGTTCCCTGGCCGGCCCGGTGAGCCGGACCGGCCTGGTCTTGTCGACCACGCCGCGCTTGCGCAGCTCGTTGCAGACGGCCGTGACGATCGGCACCGGCAGCTCGGCCATCCTGGAGATCTGGCTGGTCGGCACCGGCTCGTCGGAGACGATCACGCGGAGCACGTCACGAACCCCGGCCTCGCCCTCGGCCAGGCCGACGGCCACGGCCACCTGGCCGACGACTTCCTCGATGTCGATGGGCTGCGTCACGGGGTGCCTGTCTCCCGGCGCCCGGCCTGACCAGGGCGCGCTGCGAACGGGCCGGGGCCGGCCCTGCGGTATCCTGCCACATCATGCCCGGCATGGAAGCGGCCAGCAGGTTCACCGAGTTGCGCCGGCAAGAAGCGGCGTCGCCGAAGAGGCTGTTCGCGATCGACGCGATCTGCCCGCCCGACTCGGTCGCGCACGACCTGGACGCGCTGACCGAAACCGCCGCCGCCGCGGTCAGGGCCGGATCCGGTCACGTGCTCGAGACCGCCCACGTGGTGTTCCCGAACGGTGCGATCACCCTGGTCCTGGTCCTGGCCGAGTCGCACCTGAGCATCCATACCTGGCCCGAGGAAGACATGGTCGCGATCGACCTGTTCAGCTGCGGCGCCATCGACGGCCCGCTGGTCGTTGACCACCTCGTCCGGGACCTGCGCCTGACCTCGGTCACCATCCGTGACCTCCCCCGCGGCGTCCCCCGCCCCGCCTGATGCTCCTGCCCCGGTTGCCGCTCCACCCCTGGTTGCCGCTCCACCCCCGGTTGCCGCTCCACCCCCGGTTGCCGCTCCGGCTGAC